>SSTB01000242.1 GCA_009469665.1 Azonexaceae bacterium
AATAAACAAACTCAAGAACAGATTGCCCGCAAAGAACGTACTAAACACTGCGCCGAGACACCCGCAAATTAATCCATGAAACACGGGCTGTGTTTTTGCCAAGGCAGCGGTGATATAGCCGGCAGCAAGGAAGCTCACCATTCGGATAGCGAAGATAGCGAACACATAGGTTGTCGCCCCGGACTTGTTGTCTTCACTGACAGCGTAGGGGAAAAAGAATACCGTGGTGAGAAACACGAGCAACGCCACCAATACAAGGACGAATAGGCCAACTGCAATCGCGGAATATTTTATGTGCGAGAACATCTCACCCCCAACCCTAAAAGTAGACGACAAGAACGTCCAATAAGCTGGCAAAACGGACATTGCCTGAAGGCCATGGTGATCGAAGAATTCGTCGCTTCAGTTGCATATTTTCCCCTGTGCGAAAAGGTGAAGCCGGACTTAGGAGGTTGTGCTACGTCAATATCATATACCAGGGCACCGACTATTCCCGGTGCGCTGGTTGGCGTTGGCCCGGGGCCTGTCCGATTGTCGTGTTTCCAACAGCGGCGTTTCGATCTAGTGCATTGTAGTTAAATGGTTTTCAGCTTGGCGCGTTCCTTGCAATGGAGTCCTCAACTTCATTGCGGCAACGACAACCATGGCCGAGATCATCCAATCCAAGAAGGCGCTGGCGGTTAATCCTCTCAAGGTGAGCCAGCCGGTGGGTGCTTCGCTCGCTTTTCTCGGGCTGGCCCGCAGTCTGCCGTTGATGCATGGTTCCCAGGGTTGCACGGCCTTCGGCAAGGTGTTTTTCGTGCGCCACTTCCGGGAGCCGATTCCGCTGCAGACGACGGCCATGGATCAGGTGTCCACCATCATGGGGGCCGACGACAATGTGGTCGAGGCCTTGCGTACGCTTTCCGACAAGAGCAAGCCGGACATCATCGGCCTCGTCACCACGGGCCTTTCCGAGACCCAGGGGACGGACATCAAGCGGGCGGTGAAGGATTTTCGCGTCGCCCACCCGGAATTCGCCGGCGTGGCGGTGGTGCCGGTGAATACGCCGGATTACGTGGGCTGCCTGGAAAGCGGCTATGCCCTGGCCATCGAGGCCATCATCGGCACCCTGGTGCCGGAAGGCCGCAACGCCGGCAAGCGGGCCAAGCAGGTGAATGTGCTGGCTTCGGCCATGCTCACCCCCGGCGATATCGAGGCCCTGCGCGAATGGATCGAGGCTTTCGGCCTGCGGGCCGTGGTGCTGCCGGATATCGGCGACTCCCTGGACGGCCATCTGGTGGAGGCGGAGTTCTCGTCGCTGACCCTGGGCGGCACGCCACGCTCGGAGATCGAGATCATGGGCGAATCGGTGGCGACCCTGGTGGTCGGACCTTCGCTGTTCAAGGCGGCGAACCTGCTCAAGGAACGCACCGGGGTGCCGGATTGGCGCTTCGAGGGTCTCATGGGGCTTGAGGATTGCGATGCCTTCACCCAGGCCCTGGCCACCATTTCGGAGAAGCCGGTGCCGGAGCGCATCGACCGCCACCGCGCCCAGTTGCAGGATGCCATGGTGGATTGCCACTTCATGCTTGGCTTCGCCCGCCTCGCCCTGGCGGCGGATCCGGATCTGCTGGGCATGCAGGCGCGCTTCCTGGCCGGCATGGGCGCCGACATCGTGAGCGCGGTTTCGCCCCACAAGCACGAAAGCCTCGCCGCCCTGCCCATCGCCCAGGTGATCGTCGGCGACCTGGAGGACATGGAAAAAGCCGCCCGCGCCAACGACGCGCAGCTGGTCATCGCCAACTCCCACGCCGCGGAAACCGCTGAGCGCCTGGGCTTGCCCCTGATGCGGGCGGGCTTCCCACAGTACGACCACGTGGGCGGCTACGCCCGCACCTGGGTGGGCTACCGTGGCTCGCGGCAGGCCCTTTTCGATCTCGCCAACCTGATGCTGAGGCAACACCATGAACTCGAACCGTACCGATCGCTCTACTGGGACGATGCCCGTGACCCCCTCGGCGCCCGCGAACCCCATGTCAGCCCGTCGCCTGCAACTGGTCTGGTCCATTAGGCAGGAGCCCGACGCCGTGCTCAAGGTCGCCTTCGCCTCCACCGATCGCAGCCGGGTGAATCAGCACTTCGGTGCGGCCGAGGGCTTCGTGGTCTACGAAGTGACGCCGGACAAAGCCACCCTGGTCGGCGTCGGCGAGTTCGCCGAAGAGGCCATGGACGGCAACGAAGGGAAGCTCGCCGCCAAGGTGGATTTCCTGGCCGGCTGCCACGCGGTCTACGTCATGGCCATCGGCGCCTCCGCCATCAAGCAGTTGATGAGCAAGGGCATCCAGCCGATCCGGGTGAACGAGGTGGATGCCATCGACGACCTGCTTTCCGATATCTCGCTGGCCATGAAGGAAGGCGGGGTGGCCTGGATCGACCGCGCCGTCGCCGCCCAGGCCAAGGCCAAGAGCGAAGACCGCTTCTCCAGCATGGAAGAGGAAGGGTGGGAAGGATGATGGACGCCAAATTCATTGAACACCGCGGCATCGTTCAGAAGGTGGAAGGCGGCCAAGCCGTCGTCGCCATGGAGACCTCGGGTTGCGCCTCCTGCGGCCAGAACAGCGGCTGCGGCGTGGGCAAGATGGCCGGCAACCGCCCGGCCATGCTCCTCACCCTGCCGGTGAGCGGCGAGGTCAAGGCCGGCGACGTGGTCGCCATCGGCTTGCCCGCCAGCCGGCTTACCCTCTCGGCCCTGCTCGGCTACCTGTTCCCCGCCTTCGCCATGCTCTTCGGGGCCTGGCTGGGTTCCGCCATCGACGGCACCGACGGGGCCACCGCCCTGGGGGCCATCGCCGGCTTCCTCGGCGCCCTGGCCCTGGCGCGGCTGGTCATCGGCTTCCTGCCGGGCCTGATGCCCGCTCCTCAGCTCATTTCGCCGCAATCCCTATCTCCTCTTTCCCCCCAGGAGCCCCATCATGAGTGACGCCGTCCTCGAAAAAGATCCCATCCTCGACACCGATTTCATCAAGGAAATGGCTCGCCAGATGCGCGCCCTCGACACCTATGGCACCTACCAGGGCTGGACGGTGGAGAAGATCCTCGACGCCTACGTCCTGACCAAGGAAAGGAAGGCCGAAATCCCGCTCATCGGCGACCCGGACGACGAGACCATCTCCCGCGTCAAGGCCTTCTACAACGCCATCGCCGTGCTCATCGAAAAGGAGTGCAAGCTCCTGGCCGTGCCCCTGGTGCACCTCACCCACGAAGGCTTCGGCCGGGCCCTCATCACCGTCGGCAAGCTGGTGGCGGTGGATCGCACCCTGCGCGACGTGCATCGCTTCGGCTTCGGCAGCCTCTCCAAGATGAAGGACGAGGCCGACAAGATCCTCGGCGTCGCCCTGGAGCGCATCGGCCAGAACCCGGCCGTGGCGGGCCTGTAAGGAGGTGCCATGAGCGAGGCAGACCTCCAGGCCCTGGACAAGGAAGTGAAGAAGCTGAAGCGCATCGCTTCCGAGTGGGCCTCCCAACTGCACGACCTGGTGGAAGACCGCCTGCCGGCGGCCTACCACGAGATTCCTGGCATTTCCCAATCCACCTACGACGCCTGCAAGGCCTGGGCCGATGCCAACGCCCGCCTGGCCGCGGCCCAGAAAGGCTGACCATGATCACCGGACTTACCCGCGGCGGAGCCGAATGGACCCCGCAATTCGTCACCGACCTCAACCAGCAGAAGTGCATCGGCTGCGGCCGCTGCTACAAGGTCTGCCCGCGCAACGTCCTCGACCTGGTCGAGCGCGAACTGGAC
>SSTB01000243.1 GCA_009469665.1 Azonexaceae bacterium
ACAACTTCGCCTTACCCTTCCGCGTGGTCATGGTTTGCCCTCCTCAGGGATTCAAGGTCGATCTAGACAATCAACCTCTTACCATGACCACCCCCTCGAATTCATCCTCGGGGCTTTTGCACACAAGTCAGCACACTACCCGATACAGTCGGGGGTACGAGCCGGTCGGAATGGGTCCGGTTAGAGCGCGGGGTAGGACCGCCAAACGTTTTGCGACCTCTCGCCGCACGCCTCCCACCCCCAATACTGCGCCAAATCGCCCCGGCTTTCATGCTCGGGGGCGAGCGGGCCGATCATGACTGGTTAGAGCGTTACTCTCAATCAAACTCTGGAGTTACTCGGACATGACCCGGTCTCAGAATTACGAAAGAAACCTGAAGGTGGTTGCAGCAATTAAAGATGCTGGCTCAAATTTATCGAAGCCACACAGCATTGAGCATCACATATACAGCTACACAGAAGAAGATTTTTCCGGGGTGTCTCAAGCAGGCGTTCGTTTGGGTTACGAAATTCTGAATTCTGGCAGGCACGAAGATGAGGGTGGCGTTTTTTGGTCTCAAGACCTCGTAAAACCAGCTCTACCAGTAATTGAGGCCATTGAGGTGCAAAGTCATGAGATAGAAGGAATCGTTGAGGAATTTGATTCCGACTACGACGGTTGGGGCACAGAGGTCGAAGAATAGATGTGCCGTACTCGCTCAAACGATTAAGGTTAGGTCAGATCATTGCACCCGTCAGCAGCAGGGGCCACCAGATCGCTGGCCAGACGAGCGCGCGGCTACTCAGTGCCGGAATGCCGAACGGCATCCTTTACGGACCGCGCTCACCGCTGTATTTGAAGGACGGACTGCCGGCGCCCTAAGGGAACTGCACTCGCAGGCCCACCTGCATCCTTCCCCTTAAGCACTTCAAACCCTTTCCTTTGATACGGTCCTACCCCAAATTCATGTCCAGAAAAACCGGGGCCGGCTCAGCAGAGGATCAGCTTCCCTCAGCGCCAAGCCTGGGTCAGCAACTCGTCCAACGCGGCCGAGATTCTGTTGCCCTCTTCGCCCAGGGAGCCGATCCGTGCTCCCAGTTGGTCACAGGCCACGGAGACGATTTCCAGGGGATGCAGGACGACGTCCACACCCTCCACACGAAATGCCGGGTTGAGGGCGCTGTCGGGCAGGTCGGAAAGCTGGGCCTTGCGCACCAGAGGAACGACGACGCGGCGGCGAAAGCCGTCGTAGAGGGCGGATTGGACGACCACTACGAAGGGAATGGCTTCCCGGTTCCGCCCGGAATTGCGATGGACGTCGAACTGGGCCATCAGAGGGTCGAGTGCTCGTCGGCAAAGGCGCCGACCCGTTCGTCGAAGGCGTTCCAGGCGGCGACGCTGGCGTCAAGCACCTGCCGCCGGGCCTGCCGCTCCGCCTCGGCTTTCTGCACGTAGTCGGCGAGGAGAGTTTCGACAACGCCGGAAAGGTTGTCGGTCACCTCCCGCGCCCGGGCGACCAAGGGTTCGCTGAGGGTCAGGTTGACGGCCCGTTTCCTGGATACGGAGGATTGGATCGATGGCATGGAGCACCTCGTGATGCGCATTCTATGCGCACACAGTATCAGGCCTGACCGGAAAAAACAAAGCCCCCGACTGGCGGGGGCTTTGGGCGTGGGGTAGCAACGCTTCTTTACATCCGCGCGATCATGGCGTCGCCAAAGGCGGAGCAGGACAGCTCGTTGGCGCCTTCCATGAGGCGGGCGAAGTCGTAGGTGACCTGCTTGTCGCCGATGGCCGCTTCCATGGACTTGATGACCAGGTCCGCCGCTTCCTTCCAGCCCAGGTGGCGCAGCATCATTTCGGCGGAGAGGATGAGGGAACCGGGATTCACCTTGTCCAGGCCGGCGTACTTGGGTGCGGTGCCGTGGGTGGCTTCGAAGCAGGCGTATTTGTCGGAGATGTTGGCCCCCGGGGCGATGCCGATGCCGCCGACCTGGGCGGCCAGGGCGTCGGAGATGTAGTCGCCGTTCAGGTTGCAGGTGGCGATCACGTCGTACTCCGCCGGGCGCAGCAGGATCTGCTGCAGGAAGGCGTCGGCAATGGCGTCCTTGACGACGATTTCGCGGCCGGTGTTGGGGTTCTTGAACTTGCACCACGGACCGCCGTCGATCAGCTCGGCGCCGAATTCCTTCTGGGCCAAGTCGTAGGCGGCATCACGGAAGAGGCCTTCCGTGAATTTCATGATGTTGCCCTTGTGAACGATGGTCACCGACTTCCTGTCGTTGGCGACGGCGTACTTGAGGGCAGCGCGCACCAGGCGCTGGGTGCCTTCGACGGAGACGGGCTTGATGCCGATGCCGGAGCTTTCCGGGAAGCGGATCTTCTTGACGCCCATTTCTTCCTGCAGGAACTTGATGACCTTCTTGACGCCGTCGGAGCCATTGGCCCACTCGATGCCGGCGTAGATGTCTTCGGTGTTCTCGCGGAAGATGACCATGTTGGTCAGTTCCGGATGCTTCAAGGGAGACGGCACGCCCTTGAAGTACTGAACGGGGCGCACGCACTGGTAGAGGTCCAGCTCCTGACGCAGCGCCACGTTGAGGGAGCGGATGCCGCCGCCCACGGGGGTGGTCATGGGGCCCTTGATGGAGACGGAGTATTCCTTGAGGGCGTCGAAGGTTTCTTTGGGCAGCCACTCGTCGGGGCCGTAGAGGCGGGTGGATTTTTCGCCGGCATAGACTTCCATCCAGTAAATCTTCTTTTTGCCCCCGTAGGCTTTTTCAACGGCGGCATCGATGACCTTGATCATGACCGGCGTGATGTCGATGCCGATGCCGTCACCTTCGATGAACGGGATGATGGGATTGTCCGGGATGGCTTGCCCCGGAACGATTTTCTGACCACCTTGCGGAACCTTGATGTGCGACATATCCACTCCATTTGCGTTGTTTTGGACGACCTGGGTTTGCGTCAGTATCCCTTGCGGGCGATGCTGGGATAGGGTTGTCCTGCTCCCCGCATGATCGGGAATTATGCGGCAAACCCGGCGCCCCTGTCAGCCTAGGCCATTGGAGCTAACACAAAAGGAAAAGCCCGGCGAAGCCGCATCATCGGCTCCGCCGGGCCAGGCTACAACCGGGCCTCAGGCGCAGAAAGCCTTCAGGACCGCATTGAGGGTCGGGCTGGGCCGCATGACGGCCTTGCACTTCTCGGCGTCGGCGCGGTAGTAGCCGCCGATGTCCGCCGGCTTGCCCTGGACCATCTTGAGTTCGGCGATGATCTGACCCTCGCTCTCGCCCAGGCTGCTGGCCAGGGGCGCGAAGTGGGCGGCCAGGGCCTTGTCCTCGCTCTGCTCGGCCAGCTCCTGGGCCCAGTACATGGCCAGGTAGAACTGGGAACCGCGGTTGTCCAGTTCACCAGTCTTGGGCGAGGGCGACTTGTTGTTGTCGAGGAGCTTGCCGGTGGCGGCGTCCAGGGTCTTGGCCAGGAGCTTGGCGCGGGGGTTGTTTTCCTTGATGCCCAGTTCCTCCAGGGAAACCGCCAGGGCCAGGAACTCGCCCAGGGAATCCCAGCGCAGGTGGTTTTCCTGTACGAGTTGCTGCACGTGCTTGGGGGCCGATCCGCCGGCGCCGGTCTCGTACATGCCGCCGCCGTTCATGAGGGGAACGATGGACAGCATCTTGGCCGAGGTGCCCAGCTCCATGATGGGGAAGAGATCGGTCAGGTAGTCGCGCAGGATGTTGCCGGTGACCGAGATGGTGTCGAGGCCGCGGGCGACGCGCTCCAGGGTGAAACGCATGGCGCGCACCTGGCTCATGATCCGGATGTCGAGGCCGCTGGTGTCGTAATCCTTGAGATAGGTCTCGACCTTCTTGATCAGCTCGTTCTCGTGGGGACGATAGGGGTCGAGCCAGAAGACGGCCGGGGTGTTGGAATTGCGGGCGCGGGTGACGGCCAGTTTGACCCAGTCGCGGATCGGGGCGTCCTTGACCTGGCACATGCGCCAGATGTCGCCGGCTTCGACGTTCTGGGTGAGCAGCACTTCACCGCTGTCGATATCGACGATGTTGGCGATGCCGTCCTCGGCAATCTCGAAGGTCTTGTCGTGGGAGCCGTATTCCTCGGCCTGCTGGGCCATGAGGCCCACATTGGGCACGGTGCCCATGGTCTTAGGGTCGAAATTGCCGTGCCATTTGCAGAAGTTGATCATCTCCTGGTAGATGCGGGCGAAGGTGGATTCAGGCATGACGCACTTGCTGTCGTACTGCTTGCCGTCGGCCCCCCACATCTTGCCGCCGGCACGGATCATCGCCGGCATGGAGGCGTCGACGATGATGTCGTTGGGCGAATGGAAATTGGTGATGCCCTTGGCCGAATCGACCATGGCCAGACGGGGCCGATGTTCCTGGCAGGCGTGCAGGTCGCGGATGATCTCGTCGCGCTTGGACTCCGGCAACTGTTTGATCTTCTCGTAGAGATCGACCATGCCGTTATTGACGTTGATGCCCAGTTCCTCGAAGGTTTTGCCGTGCTTCTCGAAGGCGTCCTTGTAGTAGATCCTGACGCAGTGGCCGAAGACGATGGGGTGCGAGACCTTCATCATCGTCGCCTTGACGTGAAGGGAGTACAGGATGCCGGCCTCGCGGCAATCTTCCAGGGTCTGCTCGTAGAACTCGCACAGCGCTGTCTTGCTCATGAACATCGAGTCGATGATCTCCCCCGCGAGCAGGGAGAGCTTGGGCTTCAACACCGTGGTCTTGCCGCCCTTGGCGATCAGCTCCATGCGCACTGAGCGCGGTTTGTCGAGGGTCATCGACTTTTCGCCGTGGTAGAAGTCGCCGTGCTCCATGTGGGAAACGTGGGTTTGGGACCACTGCTTCCATTCACCCATCGAATGGGGGCGCTTCCTGGCGTAATTTTTCACCGCCAGCGGCGCGCGGCGGTCTGAGTTGCCTTCGCGCAGCACCGGGTTGACCGCGGAACCCAGACACTTGCCATAGCGCAGCTTGAGCGCCTTTTCGGCCTCGCTACCGGGGTTTTCCGGATAGTCGGGCAGATTGAAGCCCTTTTCCTGCAACTCCTTGATGCAGGCTTTCAACTGGGCGACAGAGGCGCTGATGTTGGGCAGCTTGATGATATTGGCGTCGGGTTCCAGGGTCTTCTTGCCCAGTTCCGCCAGGGTGTTGGGCACCCGCTGTTCCTCGCTCAGAAATTCGGGAAACTCGGCCAGCACACGGGCGGAGACGGAAATATCCGCCTTTTCGATCTCGACGCCGGCCGGACCGGTGAAGGCGCGAACGACGGGAAGGAAGGCACAGGTCGCCAGAAGCGGCGCCTCGTCCGTGAGGGTGTAAATGATCTTCGACTTCCCAGTGGCCATGCTTACCTCGGAATAGTGGTCAGGTGAGCCGCCCGCAAGGCAGAGACGGGCAGCGGATAGGTCCTGTCGGACGCGGCGGCGCCCGAAGCTTTTTTCTGCATGCAGAATTATACGGGGGCAACTTTCCCCAGCCTTACAGCGGATCAAACTTTTGCGCCAAAGCCGGCTTTTCGCAAACGCACCCCCGCCCCTTTGCCGGACCCGACGGGCGAATGCAGCGACGCCGGGGCCCGTCGCCCACGAAAACGGTCGTTACGGACGGCAAATGCCACAAGTGGCGCAGAAAAGCGCTATTCTTCTACTGAGCAGGAGGCGTGCATTCATCAGCCGCCACCTGCTGAACTACGAGAGGCGATACCGCGTCGCCGGGCCACCCCCAGCGACGGGAGGAACACTGGATGACACGTCCATGACGTCACAAACCGCCGGCACGACCTGGCAGCAAATGCTCGATCACCTCCCGACCGGCGCCGCGCTGCTGGACAGCGATCTGCACGTTCTCCACATCAATGAATGCCTGCTCGCCGACATGGATCGCAGCGGCGGTGAGGTCATCGGGCGATTCCTCCCCGACTTGGTCGGTCGGCGCATCGCCACACTGGGACGGCCGGAGGACTTTCCTCCCGGAAAAAAACAGCGCTACGAGTTGCTGACCCCCCAGCGCCGCCACCGGGTCGAGGCCAGCCTGTCCCCTCTGCCGACCACTCCGGCAACATTTCTCTGGATGGTGCACGACGTCTCGGTCACCGATGACGGCGCCATCAGCGGCCTGGAAGCGAGCGAAACGGGTTTCGCCCTGGCCCTCAAAGGCGCGGCGGACGGCATCTGGGAGTGGAATCCCGTCACCAAGAATCTCTTCCTCTCGCCGCGCCTGCTCAACATCCTGGGCTATCCGCAGGATTTTGCGGTCAAGACCACCGACGAGTGGCTGGACCTGGTCCACCCGGAGGATCGGGCCAAGTACAGCGATGCCAACACGCGCCATCTGCGCGGCGAGACGCCGCACTTCGAATGCGAGTACCGCATCCGCCGCGCCGACGGCACCTGGGCCTGGGGCCTCTCCCGCGGCATCGCCCATTTCGACGAAGACGGCGTGGCCCGCCGCATGGCGGGGTCCATCACCGACATCACCGACCGCAAGCAGCAGGAGGAAATGATCCAGTTTCTCGCCACCCGGGACAGTCTCACCAGCCTTGCCAACCGCTTCCTCCTGGCCGAGCGGCTGACCGAACACCTGGCCCGAGCGCGCAGTGACGGCAGCAGCGTGGCGGTGATCTACCTGGATCTCGACTTTTTCAAGAACATCAACGACTCCATGGGGCACCAGGCGGGGGACAAGGTGCTCATCGAAGTGGCGCGGCGCCTGCGGCAGGAATTCCCCGATCCGGCCGTAGTGGCTCGCCAGGGGGGCGACGAATTCATCGTCGTCATTCCCCAGGCGCCGGATCTCACCCAGGTGGGTGGGCGCATCGGGCGACTGCTGGAAAACCTGCGCCGCCCCATCGCCATGATCAACGGCGAACTGTCGGTCCGAGCCTCGGCCGGCATCGCCTTCTTCCCCCACGAAGGCGACGACGCCGTCGCCCTGCTCAAGAACGCCGACCTTGCCCTCTACGCCGCCAAGGAACGGGGGCGCGGCCAGTTCGCCTTCTTCAGCAGCGACATGGCCGAGCACGCGCGGGAGCGAATGTCCCTGGAGCGGCATCTGGCCGTCGCCGCCGAAAAGGGTGAGTTCAGCCTGAATTTCCAACCCCAGGTGGAACTCCCCGGCGGCCGTATCGTCGCCTGCGAGGCGCTCCTGCGCTGGCGCCACCCGGAGCTGGGCGCGGTCAGTCCAGGACGCTTCATCCCGATTGCCGAAACCTCGGGACTCATCATCCCCATGGGGGCCTGGGTTCTCGATCAGGCCTGTCGCCAGGCGGCGGCGTGGCGGGACGCAGGATTTCGGCTCCCGGTGGCGGTCAATCTTTCGGTCGCCCAGCTCACCCACTCCAATTTCGTCCAGACCGTGCTCGAGGCCTTCAACCGTTACCACCTCCCCTCCGATCTGATCGAACTGGAAATCACCGAAAGCCTGCTCATGGACGGCGGCAGCGAAGCCCTGGGTGCCCTGGACGAACTGGCGCGCCTGGGCATTAGCCTGGCCATCGACGATTTCGGCACCGGCTATTCCAGCCTCGCCTATCTGAAACGCATGCCCATCGACCGCCTCAAGATCGACCGCTCCTTCGTCAGCAGTGTGCACAGCGACCGCAGCGACGCCGCCGTGGTGCGGGCCATCATCGCCATCGCCCAGGAGCTCGAACTACAGGTCATCGCCGAGGGCATCGAATCGGCCGAACAGGCCGAGGCCCTCGCCCGTCTCGGCTGCCGCTACGCCCAGGGCTACCATTTTGGCCGCCCCATGAGCGCCGAGGCGCTGGCCGAGCGCCTTTCCAGCCGCTGCCTGCCGTAGAGGGCAGGGCAAGGGTTTAGAATCCGCTTTTTTCCAGCAGCGGACGCCATGAACATTTCCGTCGGCCTCTACGGCACCAGCGCCCATCAGATCGCGCTGGCCATGATCCAGGGCTTCAACAAGCACTACAGCCTGTTCCGCCAGACCTGCCGCGATGCCAAGGTGCGTTTCGAGGAGGGAGACTGGCTCGGTGTCCATCGCGCGGTAAGGGAGCGGATTCGCTTCTACGACGACCGTGTGGACGAATGCGTCGAACGCCTGCGCACCGAATTCGATACCGGCAAGGTCGATGAAGGAACCTGGCAGCAGGTGAAGCTCCTTTACATCGGTCTGCTCCTCAACCACAAGCAGCCGGAACTGGCGGAGACCTTCTTCAATTCGGTCACCACCAAGATTCTCCACCGCAGCTATTTCAACAACGATTTCATCTTCGTCCGCCCGGCGGTATCCACCGAATACATCGAGGGCGACGGCGAGCCCACCTACCGCTGCTACTACTCGCACCCGAAGGGGCTGCGCGGCGTGGCGCGGCAGATCTTCCTGGACTTCAAGTGGAATCGGGAATTCGCCGACCTGGACCGGGACGTGGAAGCGCTCTACCGCACGGTGGCGAGCTTCCTCAACGGCATGCCGGCCCGGGAAGTGAATTTCCAGATTCAGATTCTTTCCTCGGCCTTTTACCGCAACAAGGCGGCCTACGTCATCGGCAAATGCATCAACGGGCAGCACGAATACCCCTTCACCATTCCCGTGCTGCACGACGAGAACGGCAAGCTGGTCCTCGACACCATCCTGCTCGACGCCTGGCGCATCGGCCTGCTCTTCTCTCTCTCCCGCGCCTACTTCATGGTCGAGATGGACGCCCCCTCGGGTTACGTGCAGTTCCTGCGCTCCATCATGCCGGGCAAGCCCCGCTCCGAGATCTACACCATGCTGGGCCTGGGCAAGCAGGGCAAGACCATGTTCTTCCGAGACATGATCTACCACCTGCACCATTCCGAGGACGATTTCATCATCGCCCCCGGCATCCGCGGCCTAGTCATGCTGGTCTTCACCCTGCCCTCGTACCCCTACGTCTTCAAGATCATCAAGGACGTTTTCGGCAGTTCCAAAGAGATGGACCATGCGACGGTCAAGCGCAAGTACATGATGGTCAAGCAGGTGGACCGGGTGGGCCGCATGGCCGATACGCTGGAGTTCTCGAACGTCGCCTTCCCGGTCAAGCGCTTCACCGCGGAACTGATGGAGGAATTGCGCACCCTGGCCCCCTCCACCTTCGAGATCAACGGCGACAGCATCATCATCAAGCATTTGTTCATCGAGCGCCGCATGGAGCCCCTCAACATCCACCTGGAAAAGATGGAGCGCACCAACAACATCGAGGGCCTGGAACACGCCATCCGCGAATACGGCAGCGCCATCCGCGAACTCGCCCAGGCCAACATCTTCCCGGGCGACATGCTGTGGAAGAACTTCGGCATCACCCGCTACGGCCGCGTCGTGTTTTACGACTACGACGAAATCGAGTACATGACGGACTGCAATTTCCGCAAGATTCCCCCCGCCCCCGACTTTGAAACCGAGATGTCGGGCGAAGTGTGGTACACGGTCAAGAAGAACGATGTCTTCCCTGAGGAATTCAGCACCTTCCTGCTCGCCTCGCCCGTCCTGCGCAAAGTGTTCATGAAGCACCACGCCGACCTGCTCTCCCCGGCCTTCTGGCAGGATGCCCAGCGCAAAATCCGCGAGGGCCACGTGGAGGATTTCTTTCCCTATCCGCAGGAGCTGCGCTTTCGCAACCAGGTGGATCTCCCGGCCAGCCGTTAACCCTCGGTAGCGCCGATGCCGGGCCCGCCCCGCATACCGGGCGTCTTCAGCTCATTCAAGCGTCGCCAGATACTCGGCCAGCGCATGGGTTTCCAGCTCGGTCAGCTTGCTGGCGATGGTGTGCATGACGGCGTTGTCATTCGTCCGCTCGCGCTTGTTGAACTGGGCAAGCTGGTCCTCTATGTAGCGCGGATGTTGCCCCGCCAGTCGTGGCAGTTGGGGCGTTCCGGCAGCCCTGGGACCATGGCAGGTGGAACAGGCCGGAACCCCGGAAAAACGGTTGCCCTGGGCAAAGAGATAGCGTCCGACGGCAACCAGATCGGCGTCTTTGGCCGGTCGGGCAGCCGGCTTCTTGGTGGCGAAAAAGGCCCCCAGGGCCTGCATCTCCTCCTCGCTGAGGCTCTCGGCCTGGGGCTTCATGGTCTCGCTCTTGCGCTTGCCGCTCTTAAAATCGGCGAGCTGCTTGGCGACGTATTCGGCGTTCTGGCCGGCCAGCCGCGGATAGACGGCGCTCGCCGACTGGCCGTCGCGACCATGACAAAGGTGGCACCGTTCGCCGACGATCTGTTCGGCGCGACCGCCGGGGTCGGCCCCCACCGCACCGGCGCCCAGCAACCCGAGAGCAAGGGCAAGGGCCGCCAGGATCGGCTTTCGCCGGCTCCCCCCAAGGTGCCGCCGAGGGGCAATGATTTGACGAATCACGTGGGTTTCCTTTCCCGGGACGACCAGGCCGTGCGCTGGTCGCATCAGTATACGGCCTGATGACCGCCCCGGCGCCGTGGCCTATACTTGGGCGCCATACCGTCTCCAAGACGGTAATCCCCCACCCCCGTTCCGGGAGCCACCATGAAACCTCTCGTCCCTATCGTCGCTGCCGGACTTCTCGCCGGACTGCTTTCCCTCGCCTCCGCCGCCTCGGCGTCAGACGCCGATGTCGCCCGTTCCCTGGCCGCCACCTGCGCCAACTGCCACAACACCGACGGCCGCGCTGTGCCGGAAAGCGGGCAGGAACCGCTGGCCGGCGTCGATAAGGCCAAGCTGCTCCAGAAGCTCTCCGAATTCAGGAACGGAACCAAACCGGCCACCATCATGCATCAGATCACCAAGGGCTATACCGAGGCGCAGCTGGATCTGATCGCCGGCTACTTCGCGGCCCGAAAGTAAGGGGGACAGCACCATGCAGAGACGGAATTTCCTCAAGGCCGGCGCTGCCGCGACCGCCCTCGCCGCCCTCTACGGCTGCACCGCCGGGACCAAATCCAGCGGCCACGTCGTCATCGTCGGCGGCGGCTACGGCGGTGCCACCGCCGCCAAGTATCTGCGGATGTGGAGCGGCGGCGGCGCCCAGGTCACCCTGGTCGAACGCAATCCCCAATTCATCTCCTGCCCGAT
>SSTB01000244.1 GCA_009469665.1 Azonexaceae bacterium
GAAAAGTCGGCATATGCCCGCATTCTCGGCGGCATTCCGGCGGAAGAAAGCGACGAGGAGTTTGCTGCGGCGGTCGAGGCCTTGAGCTGATCGCCCCATGGCAGCATCAGTCCCCTATTTGCTCGACACCAATGTGGTGTTGTTCGCCACACGGGAAAACAGCGTGCAATCGGCTGCCATCGATCGGCAGTTCGGCCTGCGGAACTCTCCCTTTCGCCCCGCGGTGTGCGAGGTCACGGTAGCGGAATTGCTGGCCTTTGCGGAAAGCTGGGGCGACAAGCGACGCGGCCTCTTGAAGGGGATCATTGGCGAGTTGCTGGTGATCCCAATCTCGCGGCCGGAAATCCATGCCCAGTGGGCGAAGCTCTATTCCCACGCCAGAGCCGGTGGGCTGCCAATTCAGCAAGACCACAACGACGTGTGGATCGCTGCGACGGCAAAGATCGCGGGGTTGCGATTGCTCTCCACGGATAGCAAAGCCTACTTGCCGCTGCGTGGCTCGGATTGGCTGGAGGTTGATGTGCTGGATGCCACAACGGGAGAACTCATACCTTAACCTCAGACGCCCATTCGCTATTCGCAAATCGCGAATGCACGGTGGTCGAATAGGGAGTACTGGTTGTCGCAGCGCAACAGTATTCGCATTTCAAGAATTGAGAAACTTGACTGCAATCCATTGAAATACTAGGATTCGTTACATAATTTCTTATTTCAAGAAACAAGAAAATGCCAAAGGTCGCCAACCGGCAGCTGGTCCTCAAGCCCCAGGATTTCTTTCTCCTCCTCGTCCTTCTGTGCCGGGGTGAGGAGCGGGTGACCTATCCCGAACTCGCCGAGCGCAGCGGATTGGCGATTTCTGCCGTGCATGCCTCCCTGAAGCGGGCCGTCCAGGCGCGCCTCCTGATCTTCATGGAGAAGCGGCCGGTCGTCCTGCGCCCGCAGTTAAAGGAGTTCGTGCTCTACGGCGCGAAATACGCCTTTCCGGCAGTTTGGACCACCCTGACCCGCGGCGTGCCCACCGGCTACGCCGCCCCGCCCCTCAACGGCATCATCGCCCCTTCCAGCGACCCCTTGCCCGTATGGCCACACGCGAACGGCACGGTGCGCGGCATCGGCTTGGCACCCCTTTACCCGTCCGTACCCGATGCCGCCCTGCGGGATGAAAAGCTCTATGCCGTGCTCACCCTCTTCGACGCCCTGCGCTCCGGGCAGGTACGCGAGAAGAACGCCGCCCGCGACCTGTTGGAACCCTATTTTCAATGAACCGCGCCGATCCCAACCTGGCCAAGGTGGAGTTGATCGCCCATCGCCTCGGCCCCCTGTGCGAGCAACTGATCTTCGTCGGTGGCTGCGCTGCCGGCCTGTTGCTGACCGACTCGGCCGCTCCGTTGGCCCGGGTGACCTACGATGTCGACCTGGTGGTGGAGGTGGCAGCCTTGCGGGCCTATCACGCCCTGGAGGCAAAGTTCTCCCGCCTCGGCTTCGCCCGTGACGTATCGCCCGAGGCACCGATCTGCCGCTGGCGCTGCGGCGAGGTGGAAGTGGACCTCATGCCTTCCGACCCCGCCATCCTGGGTTTCGCCAACCGCTGGTATCCGCTGGCCATCGCCACGGCACAAGCGGTGGCACTGCCCGCCGGCGGGACCATCCGCCTGATCAACGCACCGCTGTTCCTGGCCACCAAGTTCGAGGCCTACGCCGACCGGGGAGGCGAAGACCCACTGGGGAGCCATGATCTCGAAGACATCCTCAATGTAGTCGACGGCCGCCCGGAGCTGGTGGACGAAATCGCCGCATCGGCGGGGGAAGTGAAGGCTTACCTCGCCGGTCGCTGCCTTTCGCTGCTGGGGCTGCCCCACTTTCTCAATTACCTGCCGGGCCTGCTGACCCAGGATGACGCCCTCGAAGTCCGTGTCTCCACGGTCGCCGAGCGCCTTCGTACCATCGTTTCTTTCCATCAGTCATGAGCGCCTCCACCCTCGTCCAGAAGCTCTGGAACTACTGCAACGTCCTGCGCGACGACGGCATGTCCTACGGTGACTACGTCGAGCAGCTCACCTACCTGCTCTTCCTCAAGATGGCCGACGAGCGCAGCCGGCCGCCCTACACCCAGCCCAGCCTGGTGCCGGCGGAATACGCCTGGCCGACACTGCTGACCAAGAGCGGCGACGAGCTTTTCGACCACTATCGCCATGCCCTGGATGCCCTGGGGCGCCAGAAGGGCACCCTGGGCCTGATCTTCGGCAAGGCCCAGAACAAGTTCCAGGACCCGGCCAAGCTGACTCGGGTGATCGTGGACCTGATCGACAAGGAGGATTGGTCGTCGCTGAACGTCGATGTGAAGGGGGACGCCTACGAGGGCCTGTTGGAGAAGAACGCCCAGGACTTGAAGAGCGGAGCCGGCCAGTACTTCACGCCGCGCCCGCTGATCCAGGCCATGGTGGATTGCATCGCCCCCCGCCCCGGCGAACGCGTCTGCGACCCGGCCTGCGGCACCGGCGGTTTCCTGTTCACCGCCTACAACTACCTGGCCCAGCACAACCCGAACCTGACGAAGGACGAGAAGCGCCACCTCAAGGAAGAGGCCTTCACCGGCTGGGAGCTGGTCCAGGCCACCGCCCGGGTATGCGCCATGAACCTGCTGCTGCACGGCATTGGCTCGGAGAAGAGCGTGCCGTTGCGGGTGGCCGATGCCCTGGCGGCGGACCCGGGAGAACGCTTTCAGGTGGTGCTGGCCAATCCGCCCTTCGGCAAGAAGAGCAGCACCGTCATCGTCGGCGAGGACGGACGGACGAGCACGGAAAAGGACGTCATCGAACGGGACGATTTCTGGGCGACGACTTCCAACAAGCAGCTCAATTTCGTGCAGCACATCAAGACCCTGCTCGACATCCACGGCCGTGCCGCCGTGGTGGTGCCGGACAACGTGCTATTCGAGGGCGGTGCCGGCGAGACCATTCGCCGCAAGCTGTTGCACGAGTGCGAGGTGCATACCCTGCTGCGGCTGCCCACCGGGCTGTTCTACGCCCAGGGGTTAAGGCCAACGTGCTCTTTTTCGACAAGAGGCCCGCTGCCGAAACCCCGTGGACGCGCCAGTTGTGGATTTACGACCTGCGCACCAACAAGCACTTCACCCTCAAGACCAACCCGCTGCAACGGACGGACCTGGACGAGTTCGTGGCCTGCTATAACGCGGCCAACCGCCAGCAACGGCAGGCCACCTGGAGCTCGGAGAACCCCGAGGGGCGCTGGCGGGCCTACGACTATGCGGAATTGGCTACCCGCGACAAGGCCAGCCTGGACATCTTCTGGCTCAAGGACGAGACCCTGGCGGAAAACGACAGTCTGCCGCCACCGGACGTCATCGCCCAGGAGATCGTCGAAGACCTGGAGGCGGCCCTGGAACAGTTCCGCCTGATTGCGGCCGAATGATTCATCAACCTCGGTAAACTGCCGCCATGCCCCACACCCCCTTCCACGGCCCCATCCCTGACGATCGCCTCTACTGTCCCCGCAGCGACATGTGGGTGCAGGAAATCGGCGACGGCGAGGTACGCATCGGCGCTACGGCCTTTGGCGTCTTCCTGGCCGGGGAGATCATCGCCTTCACCGCCAAGCCCAAGGGGGCCGAGGTCGCCATCGGGCGGGGCATGGGGACGGTGGAGAGTCGCAAGACGGTGATCGCCGTCCACGCCCCCATTTCCTTCGTACAGTTGGAAGGCAACGAAGCCGCCGAGGAGAAGCCGGCCCTGGTGCATCGCGACCCCTACGGTGCCGGCTGGATGGTGCGCGCGCGCCCCACGGCCTGGGATGAGGAAAGGCCCCATCTGGTCGATGGCGCTGCCTACCGCCGCCACGTGTTATCCGTCGAACCGGAGGCCCGCTTTGTCGACTGAAGGCCCCAGCAAACTTGCCTTTCTCATCTGGTCCGCCACGCCGGACCGTCCGGACCTCTGCGTGACGCCCCTGATGCATGCCCTGGCGGCCCGCGCCCTGGATTGCGAAGTGGAGATCCACTTCGCCGGGCCAGCCGTGCGCTGGCTGGTGGAGGGCGTGGCGGCGGCAGCATTTCCGCTGCCGGAAGGCGAAAAGTCGATTCAACGCTTTCTTGACGAATTGGCGGGGGAGGGCGTCAAGCTCTTTGCCTGCAGCATGGCCAACGTCTCCTGGATAGCCCCGCAGGAGGCGTTGATCGCCCAGTGCAGCGGTTCCGCCGGTGCGACCGCCTTCGTCGCCCGCTGTCTCGACCCCGATTGGCGGACACAGGTGTATTGATGCGGATTGCCGGGGTCACGGGTGTCGTC
>SSTB01000245.1 GCA_009469665.1 Azonexaceae bacterium
CGAAGAAGCCCTTTCCGGAGCGCTTTACGAAATCGAGCAGTCCTCCGCAGCCCTCCTCGCCATGACTGGCAAGATCGGCCAGTACCTGCGGGAGAACGAGTGGCTCATGGGCATCAAGAGCCGGGCGGCGATTCCCGGGGGTGTGTGCGAATTCGACCTGCCTTCCTACCACTGGTGGCTGCACCGCGCGGGCGCTCAGCGGCAGGACGCCCTGGCCGGCTGGACCAACCCGCTCTTGCCCCTGCGGGACGCCCTGGCGATCGTGCTGCGGCTGTTGCGCTCCAGCGGCCGGCCCAAGGCTTATACCGCCGGCACCGGGCAATTTCAGCTCAATCTGGGGGGCAGCGCCGCCCAGATGGTGCGCATCTCCGTCGCCCAGGCCGATGCTGCGGTTCCTGAGGTCAGCGCCAACAAGTACGCCCTGAATGTCCGCTTTACCAATCCGCCCAGCAGCGACGTGCGCAGCAAGATGTGCGACCGGGACGTCGACTTTGAGCTGACCTTTTGCAATCTTTAAGCCAAGGCTGGTAGTCAGTCACATAGGTTCAGCGATGTTCGGCCCGCCCCGCATCCCCGCTCGCTTTGTCGCTCATCCTCGCCATAGCTTCGGCTATGGCTGCGGTTCGCTTCGCGCGATCCAAGCGCGGATGCGCGCCTCGGCATTCACGCAAACCTATCTGACTAACCACTAGCCATGACGCGCAAGGTTCGTTGCCCCCAGTGCGGGGACGAAGCCCTGTGGGGGTCGGAAAATCCCTGGCGCCCTTTTTGTAGCGAGCGCTGCAAGGCCATTGATCTGGGCTGCTGGGCTTCCGACGGCTATCGTATTGCAGTGGTGGACGAGGATGCAGGCGGCGAAGACGCTCCCAGGACATCAACGCGCGCCGGCGACTGATCCCGGCATCTTCCCCCGCTGGCCTCTGAGCGGGGCTCCTACCAACCGCGCATCAGGGCGATGCCGTGGGCTCCCCGGGACTGGGCGGTGTCGAGATGTTCAAGACGAAGGCCCCCCAGGGCGAACACCGGTATTTCGGTTTCAGCCACCAGATCGGTGAAGGCGTCCCATCCGAGGCCTGCCTGGTCGGGGTGGGTGGGCGTGGGCATAACCGGCCCGAGCAGCGCGTAGTCGAGCCCGAGCGCCGCCGCCTGGCAGAGTTCTTCGCCGTCGTGACACGAGGCGCCGACCAGGGGGGCATTCGGCCGCTCCGAGGTGCGCCGAAGGCGCTCCGCCGGCAGGTGCAAGCCAGCGTGCAGCCGAGTTGCCAGGGCGGGATCGTCGTTGATGACCACGGTCAGGCCGCGGCTGCGGGCCATTTCCACCACGCTCTGGGAAAACCAGGCGCGAGGGCCTTCGGGCAAGGATTTCTCGCGCACCTGGATGAGGCCGACGCCCCGGCTTGCGGCGGTCTCCAGGCGCGCCAGTTCACCGTCCTCGCCGATTTCGGAGCAGTGGGTGATGCCCATGACGGTGGGCAGGGTCAGGGCATTGAGGATGGGGCCATTGGCCGGAAGCACCGGTGCGACCCGAGGCGGCTCGGACCGCTTCAGCCAGGCGACGGCGCTGTGCTCGACCGGAGCCGTGACGCCGATCTCCCCCTCCCAGGCGGTGACGCGCCAGAAGTGGATGCGCACTGTCGCGTGGGGATAAACGAATCGGCGCGTGAGCCATGGTGTGGCGGCCTGCACGGCGATGCCCAGTTCCTCCTGGAGTTCGCGCACCAGCGCGGCGCGGATGGTTTCGCCGGGTTCCACCTTGCCGCCGGGAAATTCCCAGTAGCCGGCATAGACCTTGCCCGGTGGGCGCTGGGCCAGCAGAAATTCCCGACCGCCGTTGCGCAGGATGACGGCGGCGGCGACCTCGACCGGCGTGCTCATCGCCGGGGGCGGTGGCTGCCCGCCCAGTCCTTGGCGAATTGCCAGGCCACCCGGCCGCTGCGCGAACCGCGGGCCAGTGCCCAGTTGAGGGCCTCGCGCTGGGCGGCGGCAATGCGGGCCTCGCTTTCTCCAAAGGCGCGCAACCAGTGGGCGACGATGGCCAGGTAATGGTCCTGGTCGAAGGGGTAGAAAGAAACCCAGAGGCCGAAGCGCTCGGAAAGGGAAATCTTCTCCTCGGTGCTTTCCCCGGGGTGAATTTCGTCCCCCACCCGATGGGCTTCGAGGTTTTCCGCAAAGTACTCGGGCATCAGGTGCCGCCGGTTGGATGTGGCGTAGAGCAGCACATTCTCCGGCGCCGCCGCCACCGAGCCGTCGAGGACCGACTTCAGCGCCTTGTAGGCGGTCTCCCCGGCCTCGAAGGAGAGGTCGTCGCAGAAGACGATGAAGCGCTCCTTGCGTCCCGTCAGCAGTTCCACCAGGTCGGGCAGGTCGACCAGGTCGTCCTTGTCCACCTCGACGAGGCGCAATCCCCGGTCGGCGAATTCATTGAACACGGCCTTGACCAGGGACGACTTGCCCGAGCCCCGGGCGCCGGTGAGCAGCACATTGTTGGCCGGGCGGCGCGCCAGGAACTGGCGGGTGTTGGCGACGACGCGGGCTTTCTGCTCATCGATGCCGGCGAGATCGGCGAGGCGGATGGCGTGGGGCGCGCGCACGGCCTGGAGAGTGGATCGGCCGGCGCTGCGGCGCCAGCGGAAGGCACGGCCCGCGGCCCAGTCCACGGGCGGCGGCGGGGCAGGCAGCAGGGCCTCGGCGCGTGCCAGCATGGACTCGAGACGCTCGAGCAGGATTTCGACGGACCTGGGCTCGCTCATTGAGGCGGTATACTGCGCGGCTTGATGAAGAAGCCTGCCACTCTATCCAAGTCCTTGGCAAAACTCCACGTTGCCGGTTTTGTCCTGGTCGCCCTCGCGGGTTGCGTCACTTTGGCCTCGTCGCCCTGGAACAATCGGGCCGCAGGGGCGCCGACGGCCGAGCCGGTACCCGCAACGCCCGCTCCAGCGATTTCTTCCGAGACCTGTCCGGCTCCGACCCCTTGCCCCGCCTGCCCGGTCTGCCCAACGGCAGTCCCAAGCGCTCCGGCAAGACCCCTCCAGGCCGTCGCCTGGTCCGAGATACCAGGTTGGCGCGAGGACGACCTGCGGGCCGCCTGGGCTCCCTTTCTGCAATCCTGCCGCGGGCTAGCCGGTCGTCCCCAGGGCAGCGCCTGGAAGCGCGTCTGTGATCTGGCCCGGGAAGTGGACGGCAAGGACGCCGCCGCCATAAGGCGCTTCTTCGAGGCCGAGCTGCGCCCCCACGCCGTTTTCGGCGCCGACGGCAACGCCAGTGGTCTCATTACCGGCTATTACGAACCCCTGTTGCGGGGGAACCGCGCGGCCGGGGGCCGCTATGTCCAGCCAGTGCACGGCGTGCCGGACGATCTGGTGACGGTCGACCTGGGCGATCTCTACCCGGAATTGAAGCATCTGCGCCTGCGGGGCAGGCTTCAGGGCAACAAGCTGGTGCCCTACTACAGTCGGGGCGAAATCGCCGCCCAGGAAGGACGGTTCCCCGCCCGTACCCTGCTGTGGGTCGATGATGCTGTCGAACTATTCTTCCTCCACGTCCAGGGCTCCGGGCGTGTCAAATTGCCCGATGGCAGCCTGGTTCGCCTGGCCTACGGCGATCAGAATGGGCACCCCTACCAGTCCATCGGCCGGCTCTTGGTCGAGCGAGGCGAGCTTCGCCTGGAAGAGGCCTCCATGCAGGGCATCCAGGCCTGGGGGCGGGCCAACCCGACCAAGCTGGCCGAACTGCTCAACGCCAACCCGAGTTACGTTTTCTTCCGCGAGGGTGGCAATGGTCAGGAAGGCCCGGCCGGCTCCCTGGGGGTTCCCCTCACGCCCGAGCGTAGTCTGGCGGTGGATCCCAGGACGATTCCCCTGGGAGCCCCGGTCTTTCTGGCCACCACGCAGCCCAATTCGAGCCGCCTCCTCAATCGGCTGATGATGGCCCAGGATACCGGCGGCGCCATCAAGGGCGCCGTGCGGGCTGATTTTTTCTGGGGCTTCGGACCCCAGGCCGGCGAGCAAGCCGGCCGCATGCGGCAGTCCGGCCGCCTATGGGTGCTCCTGCCACCGGAGGCCGCGCCGAGGTAAATTGCACCAGAAAATGGCGCAGTACCGCCGCATGCACTATTGAAGTGCGCAGCCGGCGCCCTATTCTGTAGCAAGCCCTTGATTTTTGGCGAATCGATGCACTGGAATGGTGCTTGCTTTCACTTCCCGGTTCTTTGATCGGGAGGTTTCATGGAAGCATTTCAGTCTGGAGGCAACGTCCTCTTCATCCTGCTGGGCGCCATCATGGTGCTCGCCATGCACGCCGGCTTCGCCTTTCTCGAAGTCGGAACCGTGCGCAAGAAGAACCAGGTCAATGCCCTGGTCAAAATCCTGAGCGATTTTGCCGTTTCCACCCTGGCCTACTTCTTCATCGGCTACAGCGTGGCCTACGGCGTCAATTTTTTTGCTGGGGCCGAAACCCTGCTGGAAAAGAACGGCTTTGAACTGACTAAGTTCTTTTTTCTGCTGACCTTTGCGGCGGCCATCCCTGCCATCATCTCCGGTGGCATTGCGGAGCGCGCCCGCTTCAATCCCCAACTGGCCGCCACCTTTCTGCTGGTGGGCTTCGTCTATCCCTTTTTCGAAGGCATCGCGTGGAATCAGGGTTACGGCATCCAGGCCTGGCTGAAGGCTTCCTACGGTGCCGAATTCCATGACTTCGCCGGTTCCGTGGTCGTCCACGCGATGGGCGGGTGGATCGCCCTGCCGGCCGTGTTGCTCCTGGGGGCGCGCCATGGGCGCTATTCCAAGACGGGCGCCATTTCTGCCCACCCGCCTTCATCCATTCCCTTCCTTGCGCTGGGCGCCTGGATTCTCACCGTCGGTTGGTTCGGCTTCAACGTCATGAGTGCCCAGACCCTGGACAAGATTTCCGGACTGGTGGCGCTCAATTCCCTCATGGCCATGGCGGGCGGTACCCTGGTTGCCCTAGTGCTGGGCAGGAACGACCCGGGTTTCGTCCATAACGGACCTCTGGCCGGCTTGGTTGCCGTGTGCGCCGGCTCCGACGTCATGCACCCGATCGGCGCCCTGGTCGTGGGTGGCGTTGCCGGCGCCCTGTTCGTCGTCATGTTCACTCTGACCCAGAACCGCTGGAAGATCGACGATGTCCTCGGCGTCTGGCCCCTGCACGGTTTCTGTGGCGCCTGGGGCGGCATCGCTGCCGGGATCTTCGGTGCGCAGGCCCTGGGGGGGGCGGGTGGCGTGGCGTTCATGCCTCAACTGCTGATGACCCTTCTGGCCATCGCCATCGCCCTCATCGGCGGTGGCGTGGTGTACGGCGGCCTGAAGGCAGCCGTGGGCCTGCGCCTCGACCGGGAAGAGGAATTCGAAGGCGCAGACCTGTCGATCCACAAGATCACCGCAACCCCCGAGCGGGAGGCCAACTGGTAGAGACCGAAGCTCAGCGTCGGCTGCCGCCTGGGACTATTCTCCGTCGGCGGGTGTCTGCGTCCTGAGACGCTTCTTGTCCAGCTTGCCGACGCTGGTACGGGGCAGTTCGCTGACGAAGTCGATGCGCTCGGGAACGGCGTAGCGCGAGACGCTGCCGCTCGCGGCGGCTTCCCTCACCAGTCGGCGCAGTTCCTCCGGGTCCACCTGACCGCCCGGTCGCAGGAGCACGAGCGCGTAGGGGCGTTCTCCCCAGTGGGGATCAGGGAAACCGATCACGGCGGCTTCGGCGACGGCGGGGTGGCGTGAGAGGAGGTTTTCCACTTCCAGGGATGAAATCCATTCCCCGCCGCTCTTGATGACGTCCTTCAGCCGGTCGGTGATGCGCAGGCAGCCGTCCGGATCGAGGGTGCCGATGTCGCCGGTGTGAAGGTAGCCCCCGGCCCAGAGCTCCCGGGTGGCTTGCGCATTGCCGCTGTAGCTCGCGGTGAGCCAGGGGGCGCGGGCGACGATTTCGCCCGGGGTTTTGCCGTCCCGGGGGGTGTCTGCGAAGTCGGCGTCCACGGTGCGCAATTCCACCAGAGGGACGGGATAGCCCGTGCGGCTGCGGGCGGCGAGGGCATCGCCGCCCTCATCGGGAACCCGCGCCAGGGTCAGCAGGGGGCCGGTTTCCGACATGCCATAGCCGGCAAAGACATCGATGCCCCGGGCCAGAGCGGCGGCGGCCAGGCCTCCGGGCAGGGCGGAACCGCCAATGACGACCTTCCAGCGGGAGAGGTCGACCCGCTCCGAATCCGGGCTGGAAAGAAGCATCTGCATGACCGTCGGGACGCAGTGGGAGAAGGTGACCCCCTCGGCGGCGATTAGGTTCAGCAGGTGTTCCGGCTGGTAGCGCCCGGGATAAACCTGCTTGAGGCCGAGCAGGGTGGCGATGTACGGCAGCCCCCAGGCGTGGACGTGGAACATGGGCGTCAGCGGCAGGTATACGTCGCCCCGGTGGAGGCGGCCGGCGGCGGGCGCAGCCGTATAGGCGAGCGCCGCGGCCAGGGTGTGGAGCACGATCTGGCGATGGCTGAAATGCACGCCCTTGGGGAGCCCGGTGGTACCTGTCGTGTAAAAGGTCGTCGCCCGGGTGCTTTCGTCGAAGTCTGGAAACGGGAAGTCGGCCGGGGCAGCAGCGAGCAGCGCCTCGTATTCGCCGGCAAAGGGCAGGGCCGCAGCGTCGTCTGGCGCGTCGTCTTCGATCAGGATGTAGGTTCTCACCCGGGGGAGGCGGTCCCGCAGACTCGCCAGGAGGGGGACGAAATCGCCATGCACCAGGATGGTCTCGGCGCCAGCGTGGTCGAGGGTGTACAGCACCTGTTCTGCCGGCAGGCGCACATTTACCGTTTGCAGGACGGCCCCCATCATGGGGACGGCGAAGAACGCTTCCAGGTAACGGTGGCTGTCCCAGTCCAGAACCGCAACCGTCGTGCCCGGGCCGACGCCGTATCCCGCCAGGACATTGGCCAGGCGGCCCAGACGCCGCTCAAACTCGCGGTAATCGTGCCGCCTGTCCCGGTAGACGATTTCCTGTTGCGGCGCAGTGGCCAATGGGGAATGCAGGAGCTGACGGATGAGAAGGGGGTAGGGATAGGCGGTGTCGGACATCACGCTCTCCTGGGGTTCGTCAATGCAAGCTGAAAGTGCGCAAGCCTGGTTCGGCGTTGGGGGCTTGGTGCTCCTTGGAGCGCTGAGGTCGCTCGTGAGTACTACGCAGTTTGGCAAGGCGTGGATGCATTGGGGCGCTCATCAATCCAACGTGAGGCGGCGCAAACTTTGTGGCAGACTGCGGGTTTTACGACGTCATGTGAAATTGTCATGTCATCTGCCCAAGCCCAACCCTTATCCGTCGCCATCGCCTGTCAAGGCGGTGGCAGCCATACCGCTTTCACCGCCGGAGTCCTTCAGGCACTGCTGGCCGGAGTCGATCCGGCACGGTACCGCATCACAGGTCTGTCCGGAACTTCCGGGGGTGCCCTTTGCGCGGCCCTCGCCTGGGCCGGGCTGGTGCGGAGCGATGCGGCCGAAGGTGCACGCCGCCTGGAATCCTTCTGGAATGACATGATCGCTCGGGCGCCAGTGGATCTCCTGACCAACCTGGGCCTGGTCTGGCTGCAACGCTCCCGTGACTGGCTTGCCCTGCCCGAGGTCAGCCCTTACAGCCTGCCGGAATTCGGACGGGATTTCCTGGCCGAGCTCATCGACGAGCATATTCCCTTTGCCAGCCTGGATGGCCTTGCTGGTCCAGCGCTTCTGGTGGGGGCAGTGGAGGTTCTGAGCGGGGACTTCACGGTATTCAGTTCCCGCGCGCCGGAACCCGCGCTGCGTGTGGGGCGTGATGCCCTCCTGGCTTCGGCGGCGATCCCCGAGCTCTTCCGCGCTACGCACATAGGGAACGCCGTTTATTGGGATGGTCTCTTTTCCCAGAACCCCCCGGTGCGGGGCTTCATTTCCGGATGCGCTTCGGTGGACGAGAAGCCGGACGAAATCTGGCTCGTTCAGATCAATCCCGCGAGGCGCGAGGCAGAACCGCGTACCGTGGCGGACATCGCTGACCGGCGCAACGAACTGGCCGGAAATCTTTCCCTGGCGCAGGAGTTGTTTTTCGTCGCCCAGGTCAATGCCTGGATCGACGAAGGCTGGCTTCCGCGGGACCGGTTCAAACCCATCGCCGTGCGCCCCATCACTCTTGAAATGGAGTTGGACTACCCTTCCAAACTCGACCGCAGCTCGGCTTTCATCGACCGATTGATGGATGAAGGGCGCCGGAGCGGGGCGGAGTTTCTGGCGCGGCGCTGAATGCCTGAAAATTTCCGTTCGCCCCGTACTTGCCTACCCCGAGCCAGGGGGTCAGTCAGATAGGTTCAGCACTGTTCGGCCCACCCCGCACCCCCGCTCGTCCCCGGCATAGCTTCGGCGATGGCTGAGGTTCGCTTCGCGCCACCGGGGCGCGGATGCGCGCCTCGGCTTTCACGCAAACCTATTAACTGACAACTAGGGTTGTTCGGGCGCGCCCGAGCGGGCGCAAAGGGGCATGAATAGGGCACGCCCGGAATTTTCACAGGCTCTCAGCGCGGCAGCGAAGAAAGCTTCTGCTCTATGCGCGCCAGGGGAACTGCACCGGGGACGCGTTCGCCGTCACCAAAGAACAGCGTTGGTGTGCCGGAAATGTTGAGTTTCTTGCCGAATTCCTGATTGCGGGTTATTGCGCTGGCATCGCAATCGTCTTTGCCTGCAGGGGACTTGCTCTCAACCATCCAGTCGTTCCACGCCTTGGCGCGGTCAGGCGAGCACCATATCTGGCGGGATTTCTTCACCGAATCCTCGGAGAGGATGGGGTAAAGGAAGGTATAGATGGTAACGTTGTCCAGCTTCTGAAGATCCTTCGCCAAACGCTTGCAGTAGCCGCAATTTGGATCCTCGAAGGTTGCTAGAACCCGCTTGCCGTCGCCTTTTACCTGTTTGATCGCCCGTTCGAGGGGCAGATCGGAGAACTTGATTGCCGTGAGTTTGCGGATGCGCTCCTCGGTGATGTTCTGGCCGGTCTTGGCGTCAAGCAGGACGCCGTCGATGAGGGTGGTGACTTTGTCGTCCGTATAGATGATGTGACCATCCACATAGACTTCGTACAAACCCAGATAACTGGTCTTGGTCACGCTCTCAACCTTGGACTTGAGTCGCGCTTCAATGGCCTTGCGCACCTCGCCCTCGTCGGCTCCTGCGCCGGTGGCCAATATCAGGCCCGCCAAGGCGGGAATCAGCGTCTTCGCGAACATCGGGTTCTCCTAGTAGGCGCCCAGGGCGTAGCGCGCCAGGGCATTCTTGATGAAGGGCAGGGAATCGGCGAGGCCCAGCCCGAAGTTGCGCAAGGGCCTGAGACCGGGGGCCGGGTGACGGAAGAGGCGGCGCAGGCCGTCGGTGGCTGTTTGCAGGAGCAGGGTTTCTTCCTTGCGCGCCCGTTGGTAGCCCGACAAGAAACGCAGGTCGCCAATATCGTGCCAGGGCTGGGCAGATCCGAGACGAAGTGCGAGTTCTGCGGCATCCTGAAAACCGAGATTGATGCCGTGGCCGGATAGGGGGTGGATGCCGTGGGCCGCGTCCCCCACGAGGGCGAGGCGCGGGGCCACTGTCTGGGGAACACGCATGAGCCGCAAGGGGAAGGCCGCGGGAGCCGTGAGGAGTTCCAAGTCCCCCAGGGTGTGGGCGCCGGCCTCGGCCACACGACTGCAAAGTTCTGACGGAGGGAGGGCGCACAGCGCGTCGGCGTGGTCATCCGGAGTGGACCAGACGATGGAAATGCGGTTCCCGGGCAGGGGAAGCCAGGCGAGGACGCCGTCGTCACGGAACCACTGGTGGGCGATGCCACGGTGACCGAGGGTGGTGGCGAAATTAGCTACCACGCCTTTTTCGCCATAGGGCGTATTGTGGGCCTCAAGGCCGGCACGGCTTCGCACCCAGGAATCGCGGCCGTCGGCGCCGACCACCAGGCGGGAACTCAGCGAACTGCCATCCTCAAAGCCCAGACAGGCTGCGTCGTGGCGAATTTCCAGAGAGCATGGGCGGGCCGGCGAGATCAAGGTGAGGTTACTCTGGCGCTTGGCGCTTTCCCAGAGCTCGCAGGCCATGAGCGAGGATTCCACGATCCAGGCCAGTTCGGTCACGCCGGTGTCGTAGGCGCTGAAGCCTATCCTGCCGCCGGCATCGCCACGGACATCCATGGCGGTAACTGGAGTCAGGCGATCCCGGTCAAGATGCCGCCAGACGCCGATCCGCTCCAGAAACGCCGCGTTAGCAGGACTGATGGCATAAACGCGCGCATCCCAGCCGGCCGGGCGGACCGGCGAATTCGGTTCGATTAGGGCGATTTTGAGGCGGGAATCCCGGAGAGCGACCGCCAGACCGGTCCCGGCGAGTCCTCCGCCGACGATGGCGAGGTCGAAATGCTGCATCGGCCGCATTGTGCCGAGGGGCCAGACAAACGGCAAGGGCCGGATCAGACCGGTTGTTTGGGCGGCTTGGGGCGTCGGTTGTTGCTGCGTGGGCGGTGCTTGCGGTTGCCGCCTGGGTTCTGGCCCTGGGCGGCATTGCCCCCAGGACCGGCAGCCGGACCGCCACTCCCCCCGCCTCCGCCTCCACCCCCGGGTGCGGGGCCGATGCGGTTGCCCGGAGCGAGCTGGATTTCCAGTTCGACGATTTCGTCCCATTGCTCGTCGCTACGGTCGCGCTCGGGAATCGAGAGCAGTTCCCGCAGCCGGCGGCGCAGGTCATTGGGGGGAGGATTGGCGGATGAATTCATGGAGTAGAAACTAAAACGAGGTCCGCAGCGGCGGACCTCGTAGGGCAAAACACGGCTTACTTCTTCTTGCCGGCGCTCTTCTTGGCGGCGACAGCAGCCTTGAAGGCGGTGCCGGCAGAGAACTTCGGCACGGTGGTGGCCGGAATCTTCAGCGTTGCGCCGGTCTTGGGATTCTTGCCGGTGCGGGCAGCGCGCTTGGCCGACTTGAAGGTGCCGAATCCGACCAGGGTGACGGATTCTCCCTTGGAGACGGTCTTCACTACAGCGCCGATGATGGCGGACAGGGCCTTGTCGGCGGCGGCCTTGGTAATGCCGGCTTCTTTGGCGGCAACTTCGACCAATTCGGATTTGTTCATCTACGTGCCTCCTCATAGTGATTGAAATGACTGGCCGCTTTCACGGCAGCGCAACTAAGTTAGCACATTTTTTTTGGAATTGTTGGCAGTGGCATAGCTTTGTTGCGCCTTTTTTCGGGCAATGTGTGGTAATCCGGACTAAAAAGGCCCTTTCGGCGGGGGTGTCCGGCGGTTGGGGTACGTCCCGGCAGTCCGGGAGCGGATGGGCAGAGGAAAGGCTTTTGCGCAAGTGCATCCGGATCGCTGGGGTTTGCGTACTCGTTTTCAAGACGCCCCGGGGGGCTGTTCACGCTCCGCCGCTCCCCGTGGATGGTCACTGGCCGACCATGAAAGGACTTGCCTTGAAACCCCGTTGCCATCTCTTCACGGATCTCTGCCGAACCTCCGCCGTCCAGGCCGGGAGACGCTTATGGCTGGCGCGCTTGCCACGGCGACCCCACGGGAAGGCGACTCTTCCAGGAATGCTCTGCGGCAGCGACTGTCGCCCAGGGCGTGTTCACAGTAACCGGCAGCCCGTCGCTTACTGCGAACACGCCCCAGCCTCAAAGCGTGCAAGTATGATCACGGAGGCCTGCGCTCGCGGGGCAAGGCAGGCCAAAACGGAAGGGCTACTTTCCACCCCGCATCTGGAACACGGCGGGACCGAAGCGGCAGAGCAAGGGCTTTCGACGGCCCTCCTGCGTGCTGACATCCCGCACTGAGGCAAGGGGCATGGGAGTTTTCATGGAATCCTGGGACGACGACTCACTCGACCTGCCCTCCGTCGATGCACCCGAGGCCGAAGAGGAGCGGGACGAGACGGAGGACGAAGGCGCGCAGACGGTGCCGACGCCGTACGTCGCCGATCCTGCCACGGAAACGGCCCTGTGCGCTTGGATCGGGCGCGTCGTGAATAGTGACGAAGCGGCGCTGGCCTCGCTCTACGAAGCGATGATCGGCCGGGTCTACGGCCTTGCCCTGCGCATCACGCGGCAGGTTCAACTGGCCGAGGAAGTGGCCGAAGACACTTTCTGGCAAATCTGGCGCCAGGCCCCCCGTTACGATGCCGGCCGCGGGAGCGCCATGGCCTGGATCATGACCATGGCCCGCAGCCGGGCCCTCGATGCTCTGCGCCGGCGGGAGCCCGCCGAGTGCGAAGCCGATATCGAGCGCATGGCGGAAAGCGGTTCCGACGTCCAGGCCGGCCCCCAGGATATCCTGGAGGCCGTGCAGCAAGGTTCGCTCCTGCACGCCGCCCTGGCCAGACTCGACCCCCTGCCGCGTCAGCTCGTTGCCCTGGCGTTCTTCCGTGGCCTCAGCCACGAGGAGATTGCCGACCAGACCGGCATCCCCCTTGGGACGGTCAAGTCCCACATCCGCCGCGCCCTGGAGCGCCTGCGGCGCTTTTTGGCGCCAGCGGAACAATCGATGGTGACATCATGAAACCCCCAGCCCCCCCCCTCACGACTTCCGAAGAAGCCCTCAGCCGCCTTCTCTGCGAAGACCTCGCCCCTGCTTCCAGCGCTCCTCAGCCGCCTGCCGGTCTTCTCGACCGGGTGCGCGCCAGCGCCGCTGCCCGGGCCGCCCTGACCACCGTGCGTGCCCGGCAGGACACCTGGCGCAAGGTCATGGCCGGGGTGCGCAAGAAAGTGCTGTGGGACGGCCCCCAGGGCGCCTCGGTCCTACTCGAATTCCAGCCCGGGGTGAAGTTGCCAGGCCATCGCCACGCCTGGCTGGAGGAGGGAATTTGCCTTTCGGGTGGACTGCTGGTCGGCGACCTGGAACTCGGCCCTGGCGACTACCAAGCCTCCCCTCCGGGCAGTCGCCACGCCGCCATCACCAGTTGCCCGCGACGCGGTGCCCTCGCCTACCTGCGGGGCACTTCCCTCGGACACCCCGGCCACCAGATTGGCGAACTCCTTGGTGGGCTCCTGCCCGGGCAGGGCGCCCCTCAACGCACCGTGCTCCTGCGCGACGGCGGCTGGCAGCCCGTCGCTCCGGGGGTGGAGGTTCTCCCCCTGTGGTCGGGTGGCGGCATCGAGTCGCGTTTCGTCCGCCTGTCCCCCGGGGCAAGCCTGCCGGGTCACGGCCATCCGGTCGACGAGGAGTGCATGATGCTGGAAGGCGAACTCTACTTCGGCGACCTCCTCGTCCAGGCCGGCGATTTCCATCTCGCCCCGGCGGGCACCTGCCACGGTGATGTCTGTTCCGAAAGTGGGGCACTGCTCTTCGTGCGCGGCGGAGCGCTAGGGTCATGAAGAGTCACTTCGTCCTGGTCAGCCGCTGGCTGCTGCCCGCTCCCCGCGAGCGGGTCTGGGAATTGCTCGTCCATCCTGAGCGCTGGCCCCACTGGTGGCCCCGGCTTGAGAGCGCTTGCCGAACGGTGCCGGGCGCGGCCGATGGCCTTGGAGCAGTGACGGAATTCCGCTGGAACAGCGGCCTGGGTTACCGCATCGAATTCGCAGTCGCCACTGTGCGTGTCCAGGCTCCGAGCGAACTTGAAGGCGAAGTCCGCGGCAACCTTCGGGGTAGTGGCCTTTGGCTCTTGGAGGAAGCGGGGAGTGGGGCATGCCTCACGTATCGTTGGGACGTGCACCTGGAGAAAACCTGGATGCGCCTCCTCGCGCCGCTGCTCTGGCCCGTCTTTGCCCAGCGCCACTTCCGCGTCATGCGCGACGGCGCCCGCGCCATGGCCCGCCAACTGGGCTGTGAAGCGGGTCGGGTCGAGGAATGGTCGAGTCTGACCTTGCGGCCGAGTTGAGGAACTTCCCCCGGAGCGGGGGGCCTATCGCTTCAATCCTTACCTGGAAGGCGATCATGAAATCTCTCTTTTCTCCCCTGGCAGCGATGTTTCTTGCCGTTGCGCAGTCCGCCTGGGCAGCGGCGCCGGTGGAAGGGTCCGTAGCGCCGGATTTTTCGCTTCCCGACGCCAGCGGCAAGGAAAGGCGCCTCGCCGATTGGCGGGGACGCTGGCTGGTACTCTATTTCTACCCCAAGGACGATACGCCGGGCTGTACTACCGAGGCGCGCAATTTCCGCGACCGTCTGGAACGTTTTGCGGCCCAGAAGGCCGAGGTGGTCGGGGTCAGCCTGGACGATGGCGCTTCTCACCGGGCCTTTGCCGACAAGCACCGCCTGCCCTTCACCCTGCTATCCGACGCCGGGGGTACGGTGGCGAAGCGCTACGGCGCCCTGTCCGACTTCGGCGTATTTCGCTTTGCCAAGCGCTACACCTTCCTCATCGACCCCGAGGGACGCATTGCCCGGGCCTATCTCAAGGTCGATGCGGAGGGTCATGCGGAGGAGGTTCTGGCAGATATCCGCCGCCTGGGCGGGGCGTGAGCGACGGCATAGGCATTGCCTATGGTGATCATCGGGTCATTCAATTGGATTGATGGGCGTGGACTTTCTAGACTGGCGTTATTGTTTTTCCACCCAACCCAGGAGTCATCGCCATGTCCCTCATCAATACCGAAATCAAGCCCTTCAAAGCCACCGCATTCCACAACGGCAAGTTCGTCCCGGTCACCGATGCCGACCTGAAGGGCAAGTGGTCCGTGGTCTTCTTCTACCCCGCCGACTTCACCTTTGTCTGCCCCACCGAACTGGGTGATCTGGCCGACGAGTACGCCAAGTTTCGCGATCTGGGCGTCGAGATCTACGCCGTCTCCACCGACACCCACTTCACCCACAAGGCCTGGCACGACACCTCAGACACCATCAAGAAGATCGCCTACCCCATGGTCGGCGACCCCACCGGCACCATCACCCGCAATTTCGGCGTGATGATCGAGGAAGAAGGTCTGGCCCTGCGCGGCAGCTTCCTCGTCAACCCGGAGGGCGTGATCAAGGTCGCCGAGATCCACGATCTGGGCATCGGTCGCGACGCCAAGGAACTGCTGCGCAAGGTGCAGGCCGCCCAGTACGTGGCCTCCCACCCGGGCGAAGTCTGCCCCGCCAAGTGGACCCCGGGCGAAGCCACCCTGGCTCCTTCTCTGGACCTCGTCGGAAAAATCTAAAGAAGTCTCGGTACCCTCCCCCGCTCGCGGGGGAGCGGGATTCCACCGCCAAGCGGCTACCGGCCGTTTGCCAGTGCAATTCTTTCACGGGAGAAAATCATGCTCGACGCCGCCATCAAGGCCCAATTGACGGCCTATCTCGAAAAACTCCAGCGCCCCATCGAACTGGTGGCGTCCCTGGACGACAGCGCCAAGGCTCAAGAGATGCGAGGCTTGCTCGTCGATATCGCCGGACTTTCGGCGAAGGTGACCCTGCGGGAGAACGGCGTTGCCACCCTGCGTCCATCCTTCGCCATCGGCGTGCCGGGGGAGGCCGCCCGCATCCACTTCGCCGGCCTGCCCATGGGGCACGAATTCACGTCCCTGGTGCTGGCGTTGTTGCAGACCGGCGGCCATCCGCCCAAGGTGGACGCAGCGGTGATCGAGCAAATCAAGGCCTTGCCAGGGACTTTCCGCTTCGAGACCTTCATTTCCCTCTCCTGCCACAACTGTCCGGACGTGGTGCAGGCCCTCAACCTGATGGCCGTGCTCAACCCTGGCGTGGAGAGCGTCATGATCGACGGCGCCCTGTTCCCCGACGAGGTCGCCAGCCGCAAGATCATGGCGGTGCCTACCGTCTTCCTAAATGGCGAAGCCTTCGGGCAGGGCCGCATGACTATCGAGGAAATCCTCGCCAAGGTCGATAGCGGTGCCGCTGCCCGGGAGGCGGAAAAGATTGCCGGCAAGGAAGCCTTCGACGTTCTCGTCGTCGGCGGCGGACCGGCGGGAGCGGCCGCCGCGATTTACGCGGCGCGCAAGGGCATCCGCACCGGCGTGGTCGCCGAGCGCTTCGGCGGCCAGGTGATGGACACCCTGGCCATCGAAAACTTCATATCGGTAAAAGAAACCGACGGCCCCAAATTGGCCGCCGCCCTCGAGCAGCACGTCAAGCAGTACGACGTGGATGTGATGAACCTGCAGCGGGCGGAAGCCCTCGTGCCTGCCGGCGAAGACGGCCTTGCTACGGTGCGCCTGGCGAGCGGCGCCGAGTTGCGGAGCCGCAGCGTCATTGTCGCTACGGGTGCCCGGTGGCGCGAGATGAATGTGCCCGGCGAGAAGGAATACAAGGCCAAGGGCGTGTGTTTCTGCCCGCACTGCGACGGGCCGTTGTTCAAGGGCAAGCGGGTGGCGGTGATCGGCGGCGGCAATTCCGGAGTCGAGGCGGCCATCGACCTGGCCGGCATCGTTGCCCATGTGACGCTCCTCGAATTCGACGGCAAGCTGCGGGCCGATGCAGTGCTGCAAAGGAAGCTGGCCACCCTGCCCAACGTCACCGTTGTCACCCAGGCGCTGACGACCGAGGTGGTCGGCGACGGCGAAAAAGTGACCGGCTTGATCTACCAGGATCGGGTGACGGGCGAGAAGCACACGGTGGAATTGGCTGGCATCTTCGTCCAGATCGGCCTGCTGCCCAATACCGATTGGCTGAAGGGCTCGGTCGCCCTGTCCAACCGAGGCGAAATCGAGGTGGATGCTCGGGGTCAGACTTCCGTGCCGGGCATTTTCGCCGCCGGCGACTGCACGACGGTGCCCTACAAGCAGATCGTCATTGCCATGGGCGAAGGCGCCAAGGCCTCCCTGGGGGCCTTCGACCACCTGATTCGCATGCCTTCATCGCCCAGGTTGGCACTGGCGGCCTGAGGGGGCTTAGGTCCGTGTCAGAAGCTTGGGCAGGGAACGCGCGCTCTGAGGGTCGACGCGCCCCTTGCCCGTCGCCCGCCGTGCGATGCTTGGCCACAGGGCTTTGGCGGGCGCGTCCAACTTTTCAAGGCCAAGGTAACGCTTGAAAAACCATAGGCGGTCAGAGAGCGTCCAGTGGAGCGAGGGGATGAGCAGGGAATACAGGTCGCGCTGGGCGCACTGGCCCCTAAAAGCCCGCCTACGAGATTTTTCCAGATCGATGACCCGCGCTTCCACGCCTCCATCAGGCCGGGTGCGGATGTAGATGTGCTTGGGGAAGAAGCAACTGTGCTGGAGGCGCGCATCGTGCATGCGGCGCAGTAGATCGGCCACCGCCTGCAGAACCTGGCGGCGGACGGCACGTGGTGGCACGCCATCCCGCAGCCAGCGGCTGACCAGTTCTTGCACGGAAACGTAGTCGACCAGTTCTTCGGTGGCGAGGATGGCCCTATGCCCCTTCGGATCGCGGCGCACGGCAAAATAGACTGGGACGAGGGCCGGAATCCCCAGGGAACGGTAGAGCTCGATGCGCTCGAATTCACGTTGGAAGGTGGGGACACCCCTGATAGGATGGCTCAGGGCAAAAGTGCCATGGTTTTCCTGGCGTTTGAGGAAGACAGCACGGCTACCGCCTTCCGGCAGAGCCAGTTCGACCCGGCTGACGCCACTCCAGCCGCCCCGTCGGCGATTGGGCTCCTCGAACCATGGCGCCTCCAGGGCCCACACCTGATCGAATTCCTGCAGGTGGTTGTGGGCCAGGATGCGCTGCCAATCACGGTGGATGAAATCGCTCATGCCGTCAAGCTGGGTAAAGGCAGGCCTGGCCCGTTCTCTCCCGCGGCGCCGGGCCAAGAGCGAGGGGGAGGACAATGGCCATCGTCCCCTGCCCGCTAGCGGCCGACTCGCAGGACGTAGGCACGCCACTTGTCCCAATATTTCAGGAAATCCACGCTGCCGACCACTTGTAACCCCGCCTCGGCAAACTCGGCCTCGATATCGGAACGTGGAAGCAAAAGCCGGTCACGGGGAGCGGCATCCTCTCCACGGCGCAACTTGCGGGTCTGCTTGCGTTTATGGCGCCAAGCCCTGTAATTGCCATCGACCCAAAGGGACACGATGACGGTGCCTGAGCTAATGCGGGCGAATTCCTTGAGGATGCGCACCCGGTCTTCCCGTTGCTGGATATGGTGTAGCAGTCTGATACAGAAAACGCACTCGACGAAATCGTCAGGCAAGCCGGTTCCAAACGCAGAACACTGAAAGGCCTTTGCGATACGTGCCGTGATCGGACCGGGACGGTGCTGCATGCCGGTGTCGATCATGGCCTGGCTGTTGTCTGCGGCGAAAATGATCCTATCGGGGGACTCGGCCAGCATCTCCCAGAATCGGCCCGTACCGCAGGGCAGATCCAGGACGGATTGCGGATTGCCGGCGAGATGGAGGGCCTTGCGTGCCATTCCGATTTCGCGCCAGGTCGACAAACGCCGCCAGAATCCATTGTCATGCTTTTCGAGGTATTCGACGGCGTGGTCCGGCGTGTATTTTTCGGAGAATTCATAACTCGGGGACGGTTCTTTAGAGGTCATCGGGAGCCTGGTGCCGAAAAAGTGTTGGTCGGTACGATGGAGCGCAATGGGAGACTCTGGATGGTGAGATCAGCCCAAAGGCGGGAGCTTAACAGAGGCCGGGGCGCCGCCGGAGTGCATCTTCGCACCGCAAGTTACAAGGCCGCTGACCCTTGCGGATCAGCGGCCTTCGAATTTTTGGTGGTGATGGGCAGAATCGAACTGCCGACCTATGGGTTATGAATCCATCGCTCTAACCGTCTGAGCTACATCACCACACAATGAGGGCGCGCATTATAGTTTGCCGGCCGGATTAGGGTCAACGTTACAACGCTGGGCTATAATCGACCCATGCCTGTGCCTTCAGCCATCTACGCCGCCATCGTCAATAGCGTCATCAGCGCTGTGGCGGACTTGCCGCCGTCTTCCCCTGAGGCGGCCATGATTGCGCTGTCCAGGGCGTTTCCGGCGGATAGTAAACTTGGCGAACTTACGCCACCGGTACAGCGGGAACTCCAGATCAACGGCAGTACGCTCTTTGCTTCACCTGGCTTGCAATTGCGCGGCCCCAACAACCTGATCCTGATGCCCGGGGCCATCCAAGGGGCCGTGCCCATTCGATACCAGCTCGATTTAATGGGCAACGTCCATCGCATCTGGATTCTCACCGCCGCCGAAGTCGCGGCCGCCAAATCCCAGTAATTCTGCCTATGCCTAAAAAGTTGTTCATCCGCACCTTCGGGTGCCAGATGAACGAGTACGATTCGGACAAGATGGCCGACGTGCTCGCCGCTGCCGAGGGAGTGGTCAAGACCGACCGTCCCGAAGACGCCGATATCATCCTCTTCAACACCTGCTCGGTGCGGGAAAAGGCCCAAGAGAAGGTCTTCCATGACCTGGGCCGGGTCAAGCACCTGAAACAGCAAAATCCCGACCTCGTCATCGGCGTCGGCGGCTGTGTCGCCAGCCAGGAGGGCGATGCCATCGTTGCCCGGGCGCCTTACGTGGATGTGGTCTTCGGGCCCCAGACCCTGCATCGTCTCCCCCAACTCATCGCTGAGCGTAAGGCCAAGGGTAGGGCCGCCGTGGATGTTTCCTTTCCGGAAATAGAGAAATTCGACGCCATGCCGCCGGCCGAGGTGAAGGGCGCCGCCGCCTTCGTGTCGATCATGGAGGGTTGCTCCAAGTTCTGCACCTTCTGCATCGTGCCCTACACCCGGGGCGGCGAGGTGTCCCGGCCCTTCACCGACATCCTCACCGAAGTCGCCGGTCTGGCGGCCAACGGGGTCAAGGAAGTCACGCTCCTCGGCCAGAACGTCAATGCCTACCGGGGCGACATGGAAGGGAGCGAGGAAAAGGCTGATCTGGCGCTGCTCATTGAGTATATCGCCGAGGTGCCGGGGATCGAGCGCATCCGCTACACCACCTCTCATCCGCGAGAGATGACCCAGCGCTTGTTCGACACCTACCTCAAGGTGCCCAAGCTGGTCTCCCATCTTCATCTGCCCGTGCAGGCCGGTTCCGACCGGGTGCTGGCGGCCATGAAGCGGGGCTACACGGCCATCGAGTACAAGTCGATCATCCGCAAGCTGCGGGC
>SSTB01000246.1 GCA_009469665.1 Azonexaceae bacterium
CTGCGTGGGGAAGCGACCCTGCACAAGAAATTCGTCGAGGCCATACGTTATGCCAAAGAACGCGGGATCAGGGAGGTATCCACCCTGACCCACGGTGGCAAGCTGACGCCGGAGTATTTCCGGCGGATTGCCGAAGCGGGTATCGACTGGATAACCATTTCCATTGACGGGGTTGGCGAAACCTACGAAGCGGTCCGCAAGCCGCTGAAATTTGCCGACATGGTTGAAAAACTGAAGGCGATCAAGGCGATGAAGGAAGTCAACGGGTGGCTGCGCCCCGTGATCAAGGTTCAGGGAATCTGGCCGGCGATCAGGGAAAATCCTCAGGCCTACTACGACACCTTTGCGCCGATCAGTGACCTGGTTGCCTTCAATCCCCTGATCGACTATCTCGGCAACGATACCCATATCGAGTATCTGGAAAATTTTTCATGTCCCCAGCAGTACCAGCGCCTGGTCATCGGTGCTGATGGACGCGTCATGAAGTGTTCCAATGACGAGGAGAATCGCGAGGTCATCGGTGATGTCAGAACCGAAACCGTGCATCAGATCTGGCATGGCGACAAAATGCAGCAGATCCGGGAACAGCACAAGCGCCCGCGTGGTTTCATGGAGAGCGCCGTCTGCCGCCGTTGTTACCTGCCACGCCTGACAAAGGACGAAGGGGCGTCAGTGGGGAACCGCACGTTCATCGTCCGCAACTACGTTCATCGCCTGCAATTGATTGGGAAATGAGAATGGGGTCGACTGTTGATCGGGCGTCCTACCGTAACCGTGGCGGACTCCTGCAACGCCTGATTTCGGCCTACAAGGCTCGGCGATACTTCTCCGCCCGCGGCGACGGTATCGTGGTCAAACACAATGCGGAGTTTTGGCTTACCGAGAATGCGGTGCTGGAGGTAGGCGACAACTGTACCATCCAGAATTACGCGTTCTTTCAACTCACGATGCCGAAGCCGGAAGTTTACATTGGTGCCAACTCTGTCATCGGTCGGCATTGCATGATCACGGCCAAGAACAAGATACGTATTGGAGACAATGTCCTGATGGGGGCCTACGTACAGGTTATCGACCACAATCATGGAATGGCTGCCGGTACGTTGATTCGTGATCAGCACGCGGAGATTGGTGAGGTAGTGATCGGGAACGATGTTTGGGTTGGCGCAGGTGCAAAAATTCTTTCCAATGTGCATATCGGCGATGGGGCGATAATTGGGAGCAACGCGGTCGTTACTTCCGATATTCCGCCAAATTCGATTGCCGTTGGAGTACCGGCCAAAGTAATACGCCAGAGAGATTGATCATGTTTCAGAACTATCGCGCTGACCGCTGCTACGTCATCGCTGAAATCGGTGGCAATTTCACGACCCTGGATGAAGCAGTGCGTCTCATTGATGCGGCAGCGGATTGCGGGGTTGATGCGGTCAAACTGCAGACGTATCGAGCTGAAACCGTTGCCAGCAAACTGGCCACTTTCGATATGGAAAACACCGGGGTGGCCTCGCAGTTTGAGCTGTTCAAGCGATATGCGATCGATGCCGACATGCATGAGCGCGTCTTCAAGTACGCCGAAGGGAAGGGCCTGGACTGGTTTTCTACGCCTTCGCACGAAAGCGATCTCGAGTTACTTGAAGGCTTGGGGGTTGGTGCCCACAAGATCGGCTCGGATGATGCCGTGAATCTCCCCTTTCTCAGGGCTGTCGCGCGGGCTGGCAAGCCGATGCTGCTTTCCACCGGAATGTGTACCTTGGATGAGGTGCGGGAATCGGTGGATGCCATTCTGGGGGAAGGAAACGAAAATCTCATCCTGCTACACGCTGTGACCAGCTATCCTACTCACCCGGAAAATGTCAATCTGCGGGCGATGCAGACCTTGATGGCCGAATTTCCGCGATTGGCTATTGGTTATTCAGACCATACGCTCTCGCCGGTGGCCTGCCTTTGTGCGGTAGCGATGGGAGCACGTGTTATCGAGCGGCATTTCACCTACGACAAGAAGGCTGACGGTCCAGATCACAGGCTGTCAGCCGACCCCGCCGAGATGAAGTGGCTGGTGGAAGCTGTACGAGCCTTTGAAATCATGCGCGGGAGCGGCATCAAGCGGCCTGCCGACAGCGAACGGACGACACGCCGGAACAACCGGAAGAGCCTGGTGGTCACCCGCAAGGTATTGGCTGGTCAGCGCCTTGGAATTGGTGATGTGGCGGTCAAGCGCCCTGGTTACGGTATTCCGCCAAAGTACAGTGACCAGGTTCTTGGGCGAGCCGTTGCCCGTGATCTGGACGAGGACGCGGTCCTGACGTGGGAAGACCTGGCATGAGCCTCGGCATCGTCATCCAAGCGAGGATGGGTTCGACCCGCCTGCCGGGCAAGGTGCTCAGGCCCATTGCCGGCAAGGCGCTACTTGACCACGTACTTGGCAGGCTGGGTGATTTTAGGCGTGATGCTGGCATCGTGGTCGCGACCTCCTCCCTTGCTCAGGATGATGCCATCGAAGCCCATTGCCGAAGCCGAGTCGCGTGTTTCCGGGGCAGTGAACAGGACGTCCTGGACCGTTATTTCCGGTGTGCGTCGGCATACGGGTTTGAGCACGTCGTCAGGCTGACTGCCGACAACCCATTTACCGATATCGAAGAACTGGAACGCTTGGTGGATTTTCATTGTATGGGTGGTTACGACTATACCCATTCATTTGGGATGATGCCGCTGGGTGTCGGAGCCGAGGTGTTTACGTTCGAAGCCCTGGCTGCGAGTCATCGGGAAGGCATGGCTCCCAATCATCGGGAACACGTCAATGAATTCATCCAGGAAAATCCGCAGCGTTTTTGCATTGGCGTACTTGACGTGCCTATGGCCAAGCGGGCCCCGGAATTGCGCATGACCGTCGATACCCAGGAAGACTATGAACGTGCTTGCCGATTGGCAGAGCTGGCTGTGCCCAAATGGCAGACTACCGTCGGAGCGATTGCGGCTTGCTAGCGCTGTGTGTTGAAAGCTCGCACGCGCGTGGCATGGGGCACCTGTTTCGCGCACTCAACCTGGCTGATGGCATGAGGTTACGTGGATGGTCGTCATTCGTCTTCCTTATCAATGCCCATGAACCGGCGCTTGCGCTCCTGGCGGAGCATGGTCATAGGTATGAGGTCGTTGGGTTGGACAACGGTACTGATTGGGAGCAGGAAGCAATTCAGCGCCTGGGTATACGGATCTGGATCGATGACCGGCTGAATACCGACCTTGGCCATGGCCACGCAGTGAAGGCAGCGGGAGTTCCATGGGTCACCTTTGACGATCGGGGGCCTGGCGCTGCCTTGGCCGACCTGAATATCGCAGCGCTGGTTTTCGAGGAACCGGCCTCCTTGCCGGGGCGCCGAGTATTGCAAGGACCTGATTACCTGATCCTTAACCCGGAGATCGCTCGTTTCCAGCGTGTTCGAAAGGACGTGCAATCCCTCGTGGTAACCATGGGTGGCAGCGATACCTACGGGGTGACTGTGGAGGTCGTGAAAAAATTGGCGGCGTCCGGCAGGAGGGCGACAATCATCGTCGGCCCAGGCTTTGCTCATTGGACGGGACTCGAAGCCGTGCTGACGCCGGATTTCTTGGTCAGGTGCGGCGTGTCCTCGTTGATCGCCGAATTCAGCAGGCATGATCTAGCTATTACCGGGGGCGGGGTGACTCCCTTTGAAGCGGCGGCATCGGGCCTGCCGTGCATTGTCATCGCTAACGAGGACTTCGAAGTGCCCGTCGGAAAAGCACTGGAAGGTCTCGGTGTTGCCAGGTTCGCTGGCCATTACGCTGCAGTGGACTGGGCCAGTCTGGATGAGACGATGGCGGTTGAGCCCATGAGCCGGGCTGGGCTGGCGCGGATCGGTCTGGGGGGCAGGGAGCGGGTTCTCGATGCCATCGGTGCCTTCCGGGACGGAGACAAATGGCCACGACCGCAGTAATTCATCAGCCGGACTTCCTACCGTACCTCGGGTTTTTTCACCGATTCCTGCAGGCGGACATCTATCTGGTTCTTGACCACGTTCAGTTCGTGAACGGCACTTCCAAGGCTTGGACGCACCGCGACAAGATTAAGACTTCCAAGGGAGTTCAGTGGCTTAGCGTGAGTGTGAACAAGGTGCCGCGAGACACTCCCATCAATCAGGTGACCCTTTCGACGACGGTGGAATGGCGCGAAGCCAACCTGCACCTGCTCGAGGCCAACTACCGGAGAGCCCCATACTTCGGCGAAATGATGCCTTACGTTCGCCAGCTTTATTCCGAACCCGCAAAAGGCTTGGCGGAATTCAACATCAAGTCGATCCGCATACTCATGGAATTGCTGGATGTCGAGCGTCCGATGATCTTCTCCAGTTCGCTCAACCCGCAGGGGGCGAAGAACGAGTTGCTCATCGACCTCTTGCGCAAGGTAGGCGCAGGGCGCTACTTGTCCGGCGTGGGAGCAAGGGATTACATGGACGAGTTGCTCTTCGCGGCGGCGGGTATCGAGGTGCTTTGGCAGGATTTCCGGCATCCGGTTTATCCCCAACTCCACGGGACATTCGAGCCGTATCTGAGTAGTGTCGATGTGCTGTTCAACTGCGGCATTGATCGATCACGCAGGCTGTTAAGGGGGGAGGAATGAACATACTTGCGATTGGCGCCCATTTCGATGACGTGGAGCTGGGGTGTGGTGGTGCCCTCGCCCGGCATGCGGCCGCGGGGGACAACGTCTATGTATTTGTGGCGACCGTGTCCGGCTTCTCCAACCAGTACGCCCAGGCGGTGCGCTCAAGCGACATTGCGCTGGCCGAGGCGCAGGCGGCGATGAAGATCCTTGGCGTGAAGGAACTGATCTGCGGCAACTTCAAGACACTAGAAGTTGAATTCGTAGACACACTGAACGTCCAGATTCTCCGGATCGTCGAGGAGAAGAAGGTCGACAAGGTATATACGCACTGGACGGGGGACATTCATCATGACCACCAGGCAGTTGCGCGCGCTTCCCTGCACAGTTGCCGCCACGTTTCCTGTTTGCTGATGTACCGCAGCAACTGGTATCACTCCACGCAGGATTTTCGGGGTAACTTTTACGTCGACATCACTGCGAACTGGGCAACCAAGGAAAGCGCCATTCGTGCCCACGAATCCGAAATGGAGCGTACCGGCTCCCGCTGGATAAGCTTCTTCCGGAACGAGGCGGAAAATGCGGGGCAGCGAATCGGCGTGCAATATGCCGAAGTCTTCGAGGTGGTGAAGTGGCTGGAGCGGTGAGTTTCTACTCCTGGTTTTGCAGCCGTTTTGAGCGATTCCTGGGAAAATTACGCATTCTCCATTTCCGTCTGCTCGGGGTGAAAATCGGCCGGGGTTGCCACATCGAGCGTGGCGTGATCATTCGGGGGGCGGTTGAAATTGGAGATCGAACAAATATCGGAGCTTATTCATATCTAAGCACCGCATTGGGCGGACGCCTGCTTATTGGTAACGACTGTCATGTTGGCAAGCTGAATCAATTGGGTTCGGGTGGCAGCGTGGTAAGCATAGGAGATCACTGCATCTTCGCCGCTTACGTCCAAGTTACCGACGCCATACACGAATTCCGCAACCGGGAGTTATGCATCATCAAGGCCCCTGTATTGGCCTCCTCTGTTTCTATCGCCCCAAACGTCTGGTTGGGATCCGGAGTCATGGTGATGACGGGGGTGGCCATCGGCGAGGGGGCTGTCATTGGTGCGCAGTCATTGGTTCGGGAATCGGTGCCTCCCTTTGCGATTGCTGTCGGGACTCCGGCCAGGGTTGTGAGTTATCGGGAGTAAATGGCATATAGCCATGGCGGATTTCATCGTATTTCCAACTGCCTGAACGAGCAACAAACGTGTCTGCGACCCGGAATAATTTACTTGCCAA
>SSTB01000247.1 GCA_009469665.1 Azonexaceae bacterium
ACGCGCATGTCGAGTGGCGCGTCAATGGCAGGCTGCTCACCCGCTGGGGCGTCGAAGTACATGTACTTGACGACTCGCAGGTAATAGAAGGCACCAATCAGCGACAGCATTACCGCAATCACGGCCACCTCGACATACCCGGCTTTGATGACGCTGACCAGAATCGAAAACTTGGCAAAGAAGCCGATGAAGAACGGAATGCCGGCCATGGAGAACATCATGATCGCCATGATGGCGGCGTACCACGGGCTGCGCTTGTTCAGACCCTTGAAATCATCCAGCAGTTCCACATCGACGCCATGTCGCGACAACAGCATCAGCATGGCGAAGGCGCCGGAGGTCATCAGCACATAGGCGACGACGTAGTACAGCGACGAGCCATACGCGGTGGTCAGCGCAAAGGGATCCAACTGGCCACCAATAACGCCCGTCGTCAGGCCAAGCAGCATGAAGCCCATGTGTGCAATCGCCGAATACGCCAGCATGCGTTTGATGTTGGTTTGTGCGATGGCGGCAAAGTTACCCAGCGCCATCGACATGATTGCGAGCAACAGCAACATTTGTTGCCATTCGGCGGCCAAGCCCAGCAAGCCAAATACCAGCATGCGCAGGGTCATTGCCACGGCCGCCAGCTTGGGCGCGGCGCCAATGAGCAGCGTAACCGGCGTCGGTGCCCCCTGGTATACGTCGGGAATCCACATGTGGAATGGCACGACACCCAGTTTGAATGCAAGGCCGGCGACCGTAAATACCAGGCCGAACACGGCAATGGTTTTGGGCACGTTGCCCTGAATCAAGCCCTGAAGAATGCCGTTGATCTGCAACGTGCCGGTGGCGCCATAGAGCATGGACATGCCGTACAGCAACAATCCGGAAGCCAAGGCGCCCAGCACGAAATACTTCATGGCGGCTTCTGTGGCCCGCGATGAATCGCGGTCAATGGCAACCAGGCCATAGAGCGACAACGACATCAGCTCCAGGCCAATGTACAGCGTGACGAAGTGTGCGGCCGAAATCATGACCAGCATGCCGAGCGTCGCAAACAGCACGAGCATGTAGAACTCGCCCGAATCCAGCTTGCGGTCGGCGAGGTACTGGCGGCTATATACCAGCGACATGACAACAGCAATGCACGTAACGATCTTCAGAAAATCTGCCAGTACGTCATCGACGAACATGTTGCTGAAGGTGAGCGTCGATTGGCCATCGGCCGTGACATAGACAATGCCGGCAGCCGCAATCAATGTGATCTGGGTCAGTGCGCCTGCAACCCAGCGCTGCGTCTTGCCGAACGCCAGGTCGGCAAAAAGAACAACCATGGCCATGGCAACGATAAACAGTTCGGCCGAGGCTGGGTAGAAGTCGGGAGAAACGAAAGTGTTCAGCATGGCTGTCTCAGTGGGCGTCGTGCGCGGAGGCGACAGAGTTCATAGCTTGGTTACCGCCACGTGCTTGAGCAGGTTATCCACCGACGCATGCATGACATCGGCAAACGGGAACGGGTACAGGCCCATGCCAAGCACACAGATGGCAAGCAATCCAAGGACCAGCGTTTCGCGCCCGTTGATGTCCTGCAACTGCGCCACATGGTCATTGGCCACCGCACCAAAGACGACCCGCTTGTACATCCAGAGTGTGTAGGCCGCGCCGAGAATCAGGGTGGTTGCAGCCGCGAAACCAACCCAGAAATTGAACTTGATTGCGCCAAGCGCCACCATGAACTCACCAACAAAGCCGGAGGTAGCCGGAAGCCCGCTGTTGGCCATGGCAAACAACAGGAAAAAGGCAGCGAACTTGGGCATGGTGTTTACGACGCCACCGTAGTCGGCGATTTGGCGTGAATGCATGCGATCGTACATGACGCCAATGCACAGGAACATCGCCGCTGACACGAAGCCGTGCGAAATCATCTGTACCAGCGCACCTTCCATGCCAATGTTATTGAAGATAAAGAAACCGAGGGTTACGAAACCCATGTGCGAAATGGATGAATACGCGACCAGCTTCTTCATGTCAGCCTGAACCAGCGCGACGAAACCAATGTAGATCACGGCAATCAGCGACAGCGCAATCATCAACGGTGCCATCGCATGGCTGGCATCGGGCACGATGGGCAGCGAAAACCGCACAAAACCGTAGGCACCGAGCTTCAACGCAATTGCCGCCAACACTACCGAGCCACCCGTAGGTGCTTCCACGTGTGCATCGGGCAACCACGTATGTACCGGCCACATGGGCACCTTGACCGCAAATGACAGCAGAAACGCGACGAAGATGAACATCTGCGGCGTCATGTCGATGCGCAGCGCATGCCAGTCAAGAATGCTGAAACTGCCACCCGACTCGAAGAACAGCCAGATGATGGCGATCAGCAT
>SSTB01000029.1 GCA_009469665.1 Azonexaceae bacterium
GCGCTGGCGCTACGCCTTCACCACCCTGGCATGCAATGGCCGCCAGATCGGTATCTGCTTCGAGGAAACCTGCTCCGGCTGCGACGAGGATGGCATCCGCCGCGCCTTCGACGACTTCGAATTCCCGGCCCGCGCCCAGGCAGCCTTCGCCGCGAGCCTCAAGACCCATCACTGATCAAGCTCCGCGCCACCAAGAACCCGCTTCAAGCGGGTTTTTTTTGGGGTAAGTATTCGTCAGGTGCGGCGCCGACGCGTAGTGAGACCCACGAGAGCCGCGCCAGCGAGAAGGAAGGTCCCGGGTTCGGGAACCTGACTAATCCGGTCAAGGCCGTCGTTGTTGGAAAAAACGGTCCAGACCGTCGATCCCGGAGCCAGGAACTGCGCTTCCTGGAGGCCGTCGCAACAGCCTTCAAAGCCGTAGGCTTCGATGGTGTGGTTTCCGGTGGAAAGGGACACAGTCGCGACCAGCAATTCTCCGCTATTGGCGAAATTGCCACTCCACCAGAGATCGTCATCAATGAAGGATACGCCGACACCGTCGATGAACAGTGCGCCGCCCCGACCGAAATCCGGCCCGATCCGGAAAGACCAGGTTCCCCCAAGGGTACCGCTGACGCCGAACTGGGCGGAGATGTCGAAGGCGATATCGCCGGCGACGCCGCCACAGCTGCTCTGATTGCTGAGGCCGCTCCAGGCGCCCGGGCTACTGTTGCAGTAACCGCTCCCGGGTAGAGACCCCATGAGCCCTTCGACCGTGGTCTGGTAAGCCGCGGCGCTACCCAGGTACTGACTGGTGGAGGCGCGGGTCTGGAATGAAATGACGCTGGCCTCTGCGGTCAGGCAAGCGGTGGTTAGGGCTGCTGCCAGGGCGACTCTGGGAAATCGGGGACTCATGTGTTACTCCTGGATGTTCTGGTTGCCTGGGGTGTTGGGGCCAGCTATCCAGCCAGTCCCCCGCCCGAGTGCGTGATCAAAAATCATTCCATGTACCTATGAGACTGGATTTTCGGGCGAGTTACCGGGAATGCGCGGAGTGCTTGTCGGCCGACTGTTAAATATTCCGACAGCCGGTCTGCGGGAACTGCCGGCTCAACGGCTGATCGGCTTGTATCGGATGCGCTTGGGCTTGGCCCCTTCCTCGCCCAGGCGCCGTTTCTTGTCCTCTTCGTATTCCTGGTAGTTCCCTGTGAAGAAGGTCCATTGGGATTCGCCTTCGGCAGCCAGGATGTGGGTGCAGATACGGTCCAGGAACCAGCGGTCGTGGGAGATGACCAGGGCGCAGCCGGGGAATTCGAGCAGGGCGTCTTCCAGGGCGCGCAGCGTTTCCACGTCCAGGTCGTTGGAGGGTTCGTCCAGCAGGAGCACGTTGCCGCCGGCCATCAGGGTCTTGGCCAAGTGCAGGCGCCCCCGCTCGCCGCCGGAGAGGTTGCCCACCAGCTTGCCCTGGTCGGCGCCCTTGAAGTTGAAGCGGCCGATGTAGGCCCGGCTGGGCATCTCGAACTTGCCGATCTGCAGGATGTCGCGGCCTTCCGCCAGTTCGTCGAAGACGGTTTTGCTACCGTCCAGGCAGTCCCGGGACTGGTCCACATAGGCCATCTTCACCGTCTGGCCGATGAGCACTTCGCCGGAATCCGGCTGCTGCTGGCCGGTGATCATCTTGAACAGGGTGGACTTGCCGGCGCCATTGGGGCCGATGATGCCTACAATGGCGCCCGGCGGCAGGGCGAAGGAGACCTTGTCCATGAGCAGCTTGTCGCCGAAGGCCTTGGACACGCCGTTGAACTCGATGACTTTGTCGCCCAGGCGCTCGCCGACCGGGATGAAGATTTCCTGGGTCTCGTTGCGCTTCTGGTATTCGTGGCTGGAGAGTTCCTCGAAGCGGGCGATGCGGGCTTTGCTCTTGGCCTGGCGCGCCTTGGGATTGCTGCGCACCCACTCCAGTTCCTGCTTCATGGCCTTCATGTGGGCGTCGATTTGCTTGTTCTCGGTTTCCAGCCGGGCTTCCTTCTGCTCCAGCCAGGACGAGTAATTGCCCTTCCAGGGGATGCCATGGCCGCGGTCCAGTTCGAGTATCCACTCTGCCGCGTTGTCGAGGAAGTAACGGTCGTGGGTGACGGCCACCACGGTGCCAGGGAAGCGGCAGAGGAACTGCTCCAGCCATTCGACGGATTCGGCGTCGAGGTGGTTGGTGGGTTCGTCCAGGAGCAGCATGTCGGGCTTGGAGAGCAGCAGCTTGCACAGGGCCACGCGGCGCTTTTCGCCACCGGAGAGGTGCTTGATGGTCGCTTCCCAGGGCGGCAGACGCAGGGCGTCGGCGGCGATTTCCATCTGGGTTTCGGTGTCGGCTCCGGAGGTGGACAGGATGGCCTCCAGGCGGGCCTGCTCTTCGGCCAGCTTGTCGAAATCAGCTTCCGGATCGGCGTAGGCGGCGTAGATTTCGTCCAGCTTCGCCTGGGCTTCCATGATCTCGCCCATGCCCGATTCGACTTCCTGGCGGACGGTCTTTTCCGGGTCGAGCTGGGGTTCCTGGGGCAGGTAGCCGATCTTGATATTGGGCAGGCGCTGGACTTCGCCGTCGAATTCCTTATCCACGCCAGCCATGATCTTCAGCACGGTGGATTTGCCGGCGCCGTTGAGGCCGAGCAGCCCGATCTTGGCGCCGGGGAAGAATGAGAGGGAAATATCCTTGATGATCTGCCGCTTGGGGGGAACGATCTTGCTCACCCGCAGCATGGACATGACGTACTGAGCCATTGCTTGCCTGCCAAAAGAGGTAAAGGGCGAAGTGTACGCGGCAGTGGCGAGCAAAAAAAGGGGGCGGCCGCCACGGGGGATGGTCAGCCGCCCCAGCCAGGGACGTCGTCAGCGCTCGTCAAATCGCCGACGGCGGAGGAAAACTCTCGTTGGCGCACTCCGACCAAGGCAGGACGGGAATGGGCGAAGGCGCGGGGAACTCACGGTGCAGGAGGACGGCGGGTGCATCCACCCGGGGGCAGTGGCGCCGTCCGCCCAGGGTGGTGAAGCCGAAACGTCGTTGGTAGTAGCGGACGTGCCGCGGATTGACTTCGATGACCGCATCGGTGGCACCTAGGACGTTGCGGCCGTAGGCCTGGGCCGTCCGAAACAGTGCGGCGAGCAGTTCGGGGCAGCCGTGGTCCGGATCTGCCGCCAGGCGGGAGATTTCGCATACCCTGCGGCCGCTGTACCTTAAGGTGGCAAGCTCCTCGCCATAGAGGGTATCGGCGAGAAGACCCCGGGATGAATCCTTCCCCAGGGTCAGAGTGGCCAGGATGTCCTCTCCCCGCCAGGCCGCGAGGACCAGGCGGGACTCCTCGGACCCTGCCTGGGCCCGATAGCCGCGCCAGGAGTACATGCGGCGGACCAGGGCTGCAGCGGCGCGCTTCTGATGGGGGGTCGATGCGGTGCGGATGGAAACGCTGCGCAGGGATGAGGGCGGGTCCGTCACCAGCACCAGGCGGGGAGGAGCCGCCAAGTGCACGCCAAGGGCTTCGCGCGGGGTGTGCAGGGGGATTCCTTTGAAGACGGTCATCAGCCGGCCACCACCAGGGGGAGAGGCGTCTCGCTGCGGGATTTGGCCGGGCTCGTTGCCGTGTCGGAGCCCAGGGCGCTGATCTCGCCGCACAGTTCTCCGCCTTCGTCGATGACCAGCTTGCCGTAGCGAATCTTGCCGCTCACCCGGCCGGTGGAGTGAATAATGAGCTGGGCGCGGGCCGTCAGTTCTCCTTCGAAGCGGCCGTGGATTTCCGCCACGTCGATGCTGACCTTGCCCACGAAGGAGCCGGCTTCGGCGATGCGCACGACGCGGCTGTCCATAGTGGCTTCGACGCGGCCTTCGACCACCAGGGTGTCACAGTCCAGGATTTCCGCCCCGCGCAGCTTTACGTCGGGCCCGACGATGAGGCGGGCGCCCATGTCGTTGGCCGCAGGGGGCGCGATGATTTCCGTCACCACAGGGGCGGGCGCGGGTTCCGGGCGGGCCGCGGCCACCGGAGGGGTGGCGGCCTTGTCGGTGTCGGTCGCGGGGCTGGAGCCGGAAAGGACGGGGCGGACGTCTCGGCGGACGACGGTCTCGTTACGGTTGAGAAGGCCGGGCTTGCTGAACATGAATACTCCTTTGCTGCGGATTGCGAGTCGCCATCCCCTTGCGAAAGCCGTGCCAAGTGTGAAATTTCTCACGGAAACAGGGCCTTGCCCGGAAGTGCCGAAGCAAAGGCGGGGTGTCTGGGGTCGGAGGTGTCGCCACTGAGCGACGGATTTTTTGTGTTTTGGGATAAAGGCCGGGAAGATCAAGGACTTGGGATGTCGCCGTTAAGCGACAGATCGTGTAAGACGATGAAAATTAGAGGATTTTTTTGTCGCATTGGGGCCATCTGCCAGATGTCCGAGGGGGAAGGGAAGGCTAAACTACGCACTTTTGCAGCGCCAGCCTCTCTCTTCCATGACCCGAATTTCCTTTCGCCAGAGCATGTTGGCGGGTTTTCTCCTCATCGCCCTGCTGCTGGGCGGAGCCGCCGTGCGGAGCTGGATGGTGGTCGAACGCTTCGTGGACCGTAGCCGGGAAGTCAGCGCCGAGGCCGTGCTCCTTACCGGCCTGGTGCAGGATATTGCCGAGCGGGCGCCGGATCTGGAACGGGCCGCGCGGCAGTATCTGATCCTGGGGGATCCCGTGCTGCTGGCCCGCTTCGACGCCACTTTGAGCCATGCCCGGGGCGTGGCCGAGAAGATCGACACCTTGCCTGGGAGACCCCTGGGCGGTCTTGCTGCCGAATGGGCCCTTGCGGCCGGGCACATCGGGGATGTCCTGCGCAACGGAGCCACCCGCGAGGAACTGGGTCCCCTGCTCACCGCCCTGGACGACCTGGGAGCCCGCCTGGCACCGGCCGGCCGGCGCTGGATCGAGGCGCGTAATGGCGAAGTGCTGGCGGAACTGCAGGAAAACCGGTTGCAACTCACGGGCCAGGTGATCGCGGCCGCCGTCGGCGCGGTCATCGTCGCCCTCGGCATGGGCTGGTGGCTGGTACGGCCCATCCAGCAACTCGAACGCAACATCCACCGCCTGGGAGAAAGCCGCCTCGACCAGCCGGTGCAGGTGCGCGGGCCGGCGGACCTGCGCCGTGTCGGTCGCCGTCTGGAGTGGCTGCGCCAGCGTCTGGCGGAACTGGAGGCCGACCGGGAGCGCAGTCTGCGCCATGTGTCCCACGAACTGAAAACGCCGCTTACGGCACTGCGGGAGGGCATCACCCTGCTGCAGGAGCAGGTGGTGGGGCCTCTTGACCAAGCCCAGCAGGAAGTGGCGGACATCCTGCGCCACAATGTGGTGCTGCTCCAGGAACAGATCGAAAGCCTGCTGCGCCTCAACGCCGCCTCCTTCGACGCCAGACGCCTGAGCTATCGCCCCCAGATCGTGCGGCGCATCCTGGCCCAGGTGGTCAAGGCGCGGGAATTGCAGTTGCAGGCGCGGCGCATCAGCGTGCGGCGTTCGGCGCCCGCGGTGACCCTGCCCCTGGATGGGGAGAAACTCCAGGTGGTGGTGGACAACCTGTTGTCCAACGCCATCGACTTCAGCCCCGATGGAGGAACCATCCGGCTGGAAGCCCTGGTGGACGAGCGGCGCCTGCTGCTCGATTGCATCGACGAGGGCCCCGGCGTTGCGCCGGAGGACGCGGAGAAGATCTTCGACCCCTTTGTGCGCGGCATGCGGGAAGCGCCGGCGCCACGCCGGGGGAGCGGTGTTGGATTGTCCATCGTGCGGGAACTGCTGGCCGCCATGGGCGGCCGGGTCGCTCTGGTCAGCGAAGGTTCCGGGGCCCGGGGCGCCCATTTTCGAGTCGAGATTCCCTATGAACTTTGAATTTGTGCGCGGACCCGTGGTCTGGGCAGCGCTCCTCCTGGCCCTGGGCGGCTGCGCCGCCTTGTCCGGGCCGCCTACCCCCGAGGCGCCGGTGGCGGCAGGGTCTCCGGCGCCGGAAGAGGGGGGAGTCGATTCCCTGCTCAGTTACTACCAACTGGTCAATCGCATGACCTCTCAGGAACTGGCGCGGGAGCGCAGCGCCCTCACGAGCCAGGCCGCCACACCGGCCCATCAGCTCCGCCTGGCTATGGTGCTGGGGATGGGGCGCTCCCCTGCGGACCTCAATCGGGCGGCGAGTCTGCTGGACGGTGTGCTCAAGTCCCAGGCGGGTCAAGCGTCCCGCCTGCATCCCCTGGCCCGACTTCTTGCCGATCACTACGGCGAGCGGCTCAGGCTGGAGCAGCAAGCGGAACGCGCCGTCCAGCAGGCCGAGAAAGCCGGCCAGCAGGCTCGGGACAGCCAGCGGCGAGCAGCAGAACTGCAGGAGAAAATCGACGCCTTGGCCGATATCGAACGCTCGCTGCCCTTGCGTTCCCGGGGCGTCCGGCCTCCCGCGGGGGGCGGACGATGAAGCCCGCCACCCAGGCTGCCGGTCACATCCTGGTGGTCGATGACGACGAAGACCTGTTGCGCCTCCTCTCCCTGCGGCTGGGAGCGCGGGGTTTCCGGGTTTCCACCGCCAAATCAGCCGAGGAAGGGCTTTCCCGCATCGCGGTGGAGCCGCCCGGGCTGGTGGTCAGCGATGTTCGCCTGCCGGGACGTGACGGCCTGGCACTGTTCGAGGAACTGCGGGTCAGCCATCCCACGCTCCCGGTCATTCTCCTCACCGCCCACGGAACAATACCCGATGCGGTGGAAGCCACCTCCCGCGGAGTGTTCGGCTATCTCACCAAGCCCTTCGACAGCCAGATTCTCCTGGAAAAGATCGATCAGGCCCTGCGGCTCGCCACTGCGGGGGCTCAGGGGCCCGAGGGCGACGCCTGGCGGGCGGGGATCGTCTACCGCAGCAGCCGCATGGCCGAAGTCATGCAGGAAGCCCGGGCCGTGGCAGCGTCCGAGGCCAGCGTCCTCATCCGGGGGGACAGCGGTACCGGCAAGGAAGTTCTCGCCCGAGCACTCCACCGGGCAAGTCCCCGAGCCGGCGCTCCCTTCGTGGCCATCAACTGCGGCGCAATTCCCGAGCAGTTGCTGGAATCCGAACTCTTCGGCCACGTCCGCGGGGCCTTCACGGGGGCCGGAACGGCCCGGGTCGGCCTCTTTCAGGCCGCCGACGGGGGAACACTCTTCCTGGACGAAATCGGCGACATGCCTCTCGCCCTCCAGGTAAAGCTCTTGCGCGTGCTGCAAGAGCGGGCGGTCCGTCCGGTGGGTTCCAACCAGGCGGAACCGGTCAATGTGCGCGTCCTCTCGGCGACCCACCGCGATCTGGAGGCGGCCCTGGCCGAGGGTAGCTTTCGCGAAGACCTCTACTACCGCCTGGACGTGGTGACTCTCACCCTGCCACGCCTCGACGAGCGGCGGGAGGACATTCCGCTTTTGGCTGCCCATTTCGTGCGCCAGATCGCGGCCAAGTACGGCAAGTCCCTGGTGGGCATCGCCCCCGAAGGGCTGTCCATGCTCGCTTCAGCGCCCTGGCCGGGCAACGTACGCCAGCTCTACAACGTGGTGGAGCAGTGTTGCGCCCTGGCGGCCACGCCGCTCATCCCTTCCGCCCTGGTGCAACGCGCCCTGCGGTTGCCGGCCGTGGAGCCCCTGTCCTACGCCGACGCCAAGCTCCGCTTCGAACGCGACTATCTGGTGCAACTCCTCAAGCTGACGGACGGCAACGTGGCCGACGCGGCGCGCATCGCCGACCGCAACCGTACCGAGTTCTATCGCCTGCTGCAAAGGCACGACCTGGCGCCGGCCATGTTCCGGGCCGACGGCGCGGAAGGCGCAGGAGGCAGTTGAGTTTCGGCCCCTCGCTGCCGTTTGCCCGCCGGCGGGCAAGGGTCGGGAGCTTAGTCCCGCTCCAGGGTGATGAGCAGGGCGCCCTCGTCGACGCTGTCGCCCGCCTCGACATGGACGGCGACGACGGTCCCGGCCCAGGGCGTGGGGATGTCGAGGGAAACTTTGCCGGTCTCCAAGGTCAGGATGTTGTCGTCCCGCTCGAGATGTTCGCCCGGATGCACCAGGACTTCCAGGATGAAGACGTTTCCGTTGGCGCAATTGCCGCAGGATTCCCAGCATTCGGGATACTTGGGCATGCGGACATTGGCGGTGGTCATGACGGCAGGCTGTTTGGGCGGCCAGGCTTGCAATTCGGGCGCTGTACCGTATAATGCGCGGCTCACGAAACGCGCCCGTAGCTCATCTGGATAGAGTACTTGGCTACGAACCAAGGGGTAGGGAGTTCGAATCTCTCCGGGCGCGCCAGAATATCACGGGCTGAACCGATTCCGGTTCGGCCCGTTTCGTTTTGGGGCGGTCGAAGCCCGCGGCACGGCACCCCATAAGCAGGCTTCAGACGTAAGATTCGCTCCGAACCTTCCGCTTCCCTCGCCGCCTCCCCTCTTCTCTCTGCTGCCTGACTCCGCGCCGCCATGAGCGACCTGTTTTCCCTGCCCCCGGACGGCCCAGGCGCCACCGCGCCCCTGGCCGAGCGCCTGCGTCCAAGCAATCCGGACGATGTGGTCGGCCAAAGCCATCTCCTGGGGCCCGGCATGCCGCTGCGCCTCCTCTTCGATTCGGGGCAGCCCCACTCCCTCATCCTGTGGGGGCCACCGGGAGTCGGGAAGACGACGCTGGCGCGGCTCATGGCCCAAGCGTTCGATTGCGATTTCATCGCCCTCTCGGCTGTGCTCGCCGGCGTCAAGGATATCCGCGAAGCCCTCCTGCGGGCCGAGGATAACCGGGGTCGCGGAAGGCGCACCCTCCTCTTCGTCGATGAATGCCATCGCTTCAACAAGGCGCAGCAGGACGCCTTTCTGCCCTTCGTCGAATCCGGTCTGGTGACCTTCATCGGTGCCACCACCGAGAATCCCTCCTTCGAGGTGAATTCGGCCTTGCTCTCCCGGGCGGCGGTCTATGTGCTGAAGCCCCTGGAGGAAGCAGAGATGAGCCAGCTCTTCGACCGGGCGTGGGCGACGGCCCTGGCGGATCTGGCCTTTGAGCCCGCCGCCCGGGACCGCCTGGTGGGTCTGGCCGACGGCGATGCGCGCCGGCTCCTGAACCTGCTGGAGCAGATGCGCACAGCGGCCCATACCGCTGGCGTCACGACGGTGGACGGCGCATTCGTCGAGGCGGCGGTCGCCCAGAACCTGCGCCGCTTCGACAAGGGGGGCGATGCCTTCTACGACCAGATTTCGGCGCTCCACAAGTCGGTCCGGGGCTCCAATCCGGACGCTTCCCTCTACTGGCTGACCCGCATGCTGGACGGCGGCGCCGACCCGCGCTATCTGGCGAGGCGCATCGTGCGCATGGCCTGGGAGGATGTTGGCCTGGCCGATCCCCGCGCCGCCCGCATGGCTCTGGACGCTGCCGAAACCTACGAGCGACTCGGCTCGCCGGAGGGCGAACTGGCCCTGGCCCAGGCAGTGCTCTACCTGGCCGTGGCGCCCAAATCCAATGCCGGCTACAACGCCTGGAACGCCGCCCGCGCCTTCGTCGGCAAGGACGCCTCGCGGCCGGTCCCGGTGCATCTGCGCAACGCGCCGACCAAGCTGATGAAGGAACTGGGCTACGGCAAGGCCTATCGCTATGCCCACGACGAGCCGGAGGCCTACGCCGCCGGCGAGGATTACTTTCCGGAGAACATGCCCGCCGTTTCCTGGTACGAGCCGACGGAGCGGGGCCTGGAAGGCAAGATTGGAGAAAAGCTCGCCCACCTGCGGGAACTGGACCGCAAGGCCAGGAAATAATGGATCTCGTTCAGACCGTCGCCCTGTCCGCCGGCCTCGCCTGGGCCAGCGGGTTGCGGCTGTACCTGGTTGTCTTCTTGGCCGGCGTGCTGGCCCATTTCGGCTACCTCCACCTCCCCGACACCCTGCGGGTGTTGCAGCACCCGGCGGTGATCGCCGCCGCCGGCCTCATGGCCCTGGCCGAGGCGGCGGCCGACAAGATACCTGCCTTCGATTCCCTGTGGGACAGCATCCAGACCTTCATCCGCATCCCTGCTGGCGCCTTGCTTGCAGCCCTGGCCCTGGGAAACGCCGATCCCGCCTGGGTGGCGGCGGCGGGGCTGATTGGCGGCACCATCACCGCCGGAACTCACTTCGCCAAGGCGGGCAGCCGCTTGGCCATCAACGCCTCGCCGGAGCCCTTCAGCAACTGGCTGGCATCCTTCGGCGAGGAGGGCCTGGTACTGGGCGGTATGTGGGCGCTGCTCGCCTCGCCGGGGCTATTCTTGGGGCTGCTCGCCCTGTTTCTTCTCCTGGCAGTCTGGCTGCTTTACAGACTGGGCCGCGGCGTGCGGCGTCTGTTCGGCTCAAGAAATTCCGAAACATCTCGTTAAAGTCGGTGTCACGGGCGTCACCGGCCGTGACGGACACGGGCTCCGCTCTCCTCCACAATGCATCGCACGCCGGGAGCGGGTTCCCGGTAGTTCAGCGCACAAGGAGATCGACATGAAAAGCAGCCCAGCCAAGACCCAGTCCCCCAGCATCGCCCGTCCCATCGCCCATCTGCTTTCCGGAACCAGGAGTGCCGCAGCTTCCATCCCGGCTGGCGCCACCCTGCCCAAGCCCGATACCTCGGTGAGTCGAGAAGTGGCGAGCGTAGCGGTGACCGGCTACAACTGAGCCCTTGGCGCGAGGTCACCCCTCGACCTCGCCGCGTTCCGGGGCCGTCGTCGCCGCGGCCCGTCAGGCCTTGGCTGCTGCAGGAGCTTCGTTTTCGCCCAGCATCACGCCTTTGGGCGTGAGAATCTTGCCCTTCTTTTCGTAGAGCAGGATAGGCGCGCAGCGTTGCGGGTCGTGATAGATGCCGACGCAGTCCAGGCACTGGAAGCAGGCGTCGTAGCGGATTTCCCCGCTGGGTTCGATGGCGTCGTAGGCGCACTTGGCCTTGCAACTCTGGCAAGGCTTGCCGCATTCCGCCCGGCGCGTGAGCCAATTAAACACCCGCAGCCTCCCGCCCAGGGACATGACGCCGCCCAGGGGGCAGAGGAAACGGCAGAACGCCTTGTAGTAGAAGGCTCCGGCCAGTAGGAGGGCGACGGCGTAGGCGACGAAGGGCCAACTGCGGTCGAAACCGACGGTAATGGCGGTCTTGAAGGGTTCCACCTCGTTCAGGCTCTCGCCCTGGCGGGGAAGAAAGAAGGCGGCGCCCACCAGGACGGCCAGCACGACATAGCGCCCCCATTCCAGGCGCTTGGCCACGGCCATGGGGATGCGCAGCTTCGGCAGCCGCAGCTTCCTTGCCATGGTGCCGACGAATTCCTGCAGGGCGCCGAAGGGGCACAGCCAGCCGCAGAAGGTGCCACGGCCCCAGACGAAGAAGGTGAGCAATGTGAAAGCGATGAGCAGCAGCGAAATCGGGTCGTATAAATAGCTGCTCAGCCCCTGGCCGGCCTTGAGGGACTTGATGGCCCCCGTCACTTGGACGATGGAGAGCTGTCCCTGGGCGTACCAGCCGATCCAGACCAGGGTGAAGGCCAGGAAGCCGAGGCGGAAGACGCGCAGCCGGCGGGCGTCGATGGAAATCCAGCGGGGCCGGGCGAGGACCACGGCGAGGAGTGCAAGGGCGGTGCCCAGGATGACCAGGTCGGCGGCCCGGCCCTTCCAGGCCAGCAGCCACTCCGGCGGCGGTTCCGGCGGGTAGACGAAGAGGCCGGCCGGCGGCGCGTATTTCAGGGTCACCGGTTTGTGGGTGAGGAGGGGCAGGATCATGCCCTTGGCGCGGGTGATGGTGACGGTGAGGTCCAGGCTGCGGGCCGGGTCGAGGCCGGCTTCGAGATAGACGCCGAAGAGCCGCGAGACGTTGAGTTCCGGCGGGCCGGCGATGCCCTTGGGCTCGAAGCCCTGGTCCCGCAATTCGTAGAAGAGGTCGTCCTGGGTCATGGCCATGCGGGTGGACTGGCCCCCCGGCACGAAGCTGTCGTCCACGATGGGGTAGCGCCCCGCCGAGCCGATCCACCACAGGTGGCGGTTGTCGAAATTGCGCTCCATGGCCACCTTGTATTGGGCGTCACCGAGGATGGCGCGGCCGATGGTGGGGGCGTTGAGGTAGGCGATGTAGAGGTCTAGGAAAACGTCGTCGGGATGGGCCAGGGCCTCCTCATCCACCCCGGCGCCGTCGCTGCCGGCAAAGAGCTTTTCCACCTCGGCGTTGCTTAGGCGCAGGCGCCCCACCATGCCGTTCTTGAGCATCTGCTCGAAGGCCACC
>SSTB01000248.1 GCA_009469665.1 Azonexaceae bacterium
GGTGATATTGACGCTGCCGAAATAGACGGCCAGGACGTAGAAGGTGGTCTCCGTGGAGCCCTGAATGATGGCGGCGAGCTTGGCGGGGAAGGAATCGACGCCGTAGGTGCTCATCACATCCACCATCAACCCCCGGGCACCGCTGCCCGAGAGGGTCTTCATCAGCCCAACCGGCAGGGCCGGGACGAAGGCATCGTCGAGGCCGAGGGCCAGAACGGCGCTGCGGATGGCACCGATGAGGAAATCCATGCCGCCGGTGGTGCGGAAGACCGAAATCGCAGCCAGCATGGCCACCAGGTAGGGAATGATCTGGACGGCGACGCCGAAGCCCTCCTTGGCGCCTTCCACGAAACTCTCGTAGACGTCGATGCCCCGCCACGCCGCCACGGCCACGAATAGCACGATGAGGGAGACGATGATGCCGCTGCCCAGCAGACCGATCATCTGCGCCATGCGCTCCGGCGCCATGCCGTTCAGCCACCAGTACAAGCCGCCCATAAGGGCGGCGAAACCGGCGCAGAAGGCCAGCACCGGCCGGCAGAAGAGGTTGATGCGCTGCCACAGGGCCACCGCCACCAGCCCGGCGCAAAAGGAGACGAAGGTGCCCAGCAGGGTCGGCAAGAAGATATCGGCAGCGTTGAAGCCCACCAGCCCCTGTTGCAGGGCGATACTCTGGCGGATGGCGATGACGGTGGTGGGAATCAGCGTGATGCCCGCCGTGTTGAGCACCAGGAACATGATCATCGGATTGCTGGCGGTGTCCTTCTGCGGATTGATCTCCTGCAGTTCCCGCATGGCTTTCAGCCCCAGGGGCGTGGCGGCGTTGTCCAGGCCCAGCATGTTGGCCGAGAAATTCATGACAATGCTGCCGCCGGCCGGATGCCCCGCCGGAATATCCGGGAACACGCGGCGGAAAAAGGGCGCCATGGCCCGCCCGAAGAGCTGGATCAAGCCGCCCCGCTCGCCGATCTTCATGATGCCCAGCCACAGGCTCATGATGCCCACCAGGCCGAGGGCAATGTCGAAGCCGGTCTTTGCCGTGTCGAAGAGCCCGGTCAGCACCCGGGAAAACACCTCCAGGTCGCCCTGGAGCGTCTGCACCACGGCGGCGACGAAGCCGAGAAGGATGAAGGCGATCCAGAGACGATTGAGCACGGGAGCGGAAGGGCCGCGGCGCTGAGGGGCGCTTCAGGCCGCAGCGCGGCGCAGAAGCCGGCGCACACCCTGGCGCAGGCGCTGCCACCAGTTGCGGCCGGCCGGGGCCTGCGCCGCACACGCCACCCCGGCGACGGGCTGCGGATCGCACGCGGCCCCGGGTGCGGGCAGCGCCTCAGGGGCGAGGGACTCGGACGCGGGCGGCGCTGCACTGGCCGCTGCGGAAGCCCGCGCAATCGCCGCGTCGGGCTCGACCGGCACTGGCACTGGCACCGGTGCCGGCGCCAGTGCCGCTGGCCCGGCGGGAATCGTCGCCCCCAGAAGAGCGGCGGCCTCGCTGACCGCAAGGGGGACTGTGGCAGCGATGGACTGGTCAGAGACCATCACTTCCGCAACCGGCGCGGGCGGGGCCAAGACCAGCGTTTCAAGCGCTGGCGAAGGCTTCGCCACGGACTTCCTGCGCGCCGCGCGAGGCCGGGGCGCCACCGCGGGCCTGGGACGGCGGGGGGCCGCAGGAACAGTGGGTTCATCACGCAGATAGCTCGATTTGCGTTCGTCAAAGTGCTCGATTTCGTCGAAGGTCAGCATGGCGAATCTCCGTGAGTTGGTGGTCGCACACCCCGCTGCCAGCGGATGGCCGCTCGCGATGGCGGCTCGCTTCCTATCCGGCATGATAACAGAAATGGTGCACCGCACCAAAAACACCCCGCAACGGCGGCTAGTTTTCAGTCAGACCGGGCAGCCGCCAAGGTTCCCGAAGCGCCTCGCAGACCGCGCGAGGCAACTGCACGAGCACCGGTGCCCGAGCCCCGTCGAGCCATGTCGCGAGGGCCAGCATATCGTCCCTCGCCAGGGCCGTGCACCCTGCCGTCGGCACGCCCGGCGCCTCCCAGACGTGCAGAAAAATGCAGGAACCTGCCCCGGGCACCACGGGCTCACAGTTATAGCCGACCACGGCCCCGATCTCGTAGCGGCAATCCCCCCGCAGCATGTCCTCGCAGGAGCGCCAATCCTCATCCACCCGGCGCCGATCGACGATTCGGTTGTAGTGGCGGGAAGCCGGATCGTCGACGCACTTGAGGTTCGGCGTCGCCGCAAGAAAAGGCAGTCGGGCCACCGGGGCCACCCCCTCATCGGCGGCGCCGTAACCGAACAGCCCGGTGATGGGGAACACTCCGGCGGGAGAACGGCCGTCACCTTCCCGCTTGCGCGGCACCTCCCCCGGCCCGGCATCCGGAAACCCACTCCCCACCGCCATTCCTGCCCGCCCGAGAACGGCCCGGAACGGCCCCGGGCCGGGTTGCCATGCCTGGCCCGGGGAAGCCAAGTCAAAACACCGGAGGGTTGCCGCGGAGCTATCCCAATCGTCGCCGAGGACCAGGACGAGTTGCGTGGGCGAGGCACTGACGGGATACGATGACAAGTCGGGGAGCATGTCGGATCAGCGAATAATTGAGGCAAGCATAGAGTCGCGAAAGTGAGCGGCTGTTTGCGACCCAAAGGAGACTGTCAGAATATTTTGAATCAGATAGCTGCTTTCCTGACCAAAGCAGTCCTTGGGCACCTCGGAGTAATTTGGGAGCTTAGGGGAATTGCTCTGTAAATTGGCTCACCATGGAAATAAGCTCAGCTGCATCTTACAAAGAGGGTTTGTACCCCGACGACAATGACTGGATGAGGTGCTTAAAAGCCTCTTTTACCTGAACTTCGTCGCACCCCATCAAGATGGCATCTTCAAGAACGTCTTGGGCAACCTGCCGTAACTCTTCAAGGTTTTCCCGCATGACTTTCAGCTTTTCGGCGCAGGCAACGACGCTGCCATCTGGCTTACGCCATGGCAATTCCGGCGAACCGTAGATTTGCTCGGTAAGAATTTCTTTACTCATCAAAATCAGTGCCGCCAGCAAGGTCTCCGTATGTGCTGAAGTGAGAGAGCGCATCAGCCACCATCTCGATATTGCCCGGATTCAACCCGGCAAAGCAAAGACGACCGGTATCGACGAGATAGATGGCAAATTCGTCTTGCAGAGCTTTGACCTGCGGGGCGCTCAGTCCGGTTACGCCAAACATTCCCCGAGTTCGAAGCAGATGCTGATAATGGTTTTGAGCATTTTGCTGCACTAGTGATTTAGCCAGTCCTGTGCGCATCGACTGCACACGCAATCGCATCTGCTCGACGTCGGCACGCCAACTGGCTGCCAGTTTTGGATTATGTAGGACCTTGGCGATGATGCTAGCCCCGTGGGCAGGTGGGTTCGAATAACTGGCACGGACGGTGTGCACCATCTCGGCTTGTGCCAGCGCGGCCTCCTTGGGTGTAGCACACACAAAAGTCAGCGCACCGCATCGCTCGCCGTAAAGCGCGAAATTTTTAGAGAACGAATTGGCGACAAGACAGCACACCCTCTGGTTTGCCATGGCTCGTATCGCGTAAGCATCTTCGTCGATGCCGGAGCCAAATCCTTGATAGGCGAAATCGAAAAATGGAATCAGTCGCCCCGCCTTGGCAATGGCCGTAACTTCGTCCCACTGCTCTGGTGACAAATCTGCACCGGTCGGGTTATGACAGCAGGGATGAAATACGACGATGCTTTGGGGCGCCAGGGCTTTGAGGCAAGCCACGAGCGACTCAAAATCAACTGAATGCGAGCGCGAGTCGTAGTAGGGATAGCGATGAACATCGAATCCGGTAGCTTTGAATATGGCAACTTGGTTTTCCCAAGTCGGCTCACTGACCCAAACCTTAGAATTTGGGAAACGACGTTTCAAAATCTCAGCACCGACTCTCAAGGCTCCCGTGCCGCCCAATGACTGAATCGTGCTCAGGTTGCCCGCAACAAGCATGGGGTGGTCTGGGCCGAATAGCAAACCTTGAACCGCCTGGCAGTAATCGGCATGACCACTCATTGGTAAGTACGATGATGGCCTCGGGGTATCGTAAATGAGCCAGAGCGCTTCTCTAACCGAGGAAAGGAGTGGCAGTTCACCCGTTGCATCGTAGTAAAGGCCGATGCTCAGATTCACTTTGTGGGGGCGATGGTCCTGCTGGTATCTCGGATACAGCGAAAAGATAGGGTCCGCAGGGTAGTTTTGAAATGAGCTAAACATCGCAGGCACCTATTCCGATGGGCGGAGACGGCGCTCAGGGGACCAACTGAAATCCTTGAGTGCGGCCAGTGCTTCCTCAGGCGACTGGTCTGCCCGCAACGCAAATGAACTGAATCCGCAGCGGTGCAGAAGATAAATCTGGTCGCGCAGGATGTCGCCCATTGCCCGCAGGTCGCCGGTATAACCCATACGCTCATGCAAAATTCGCCCTTTGGAATAGCCACGACCATCCGTAAAGCTCGGGAATTGAACGGCAATCACCGGCAAGGACGCGATGGCTGATACCAACTCCTCAGGCTCGTCTGCTGGACTCAGCCAGACGCCGATGTTATGCCCCATGGCCGAAAGAGTTTTTCCATGTGATTGCCACAAAGCAAGGGAAAGGATGAGGTGCTCGGCCAACGAGGTCTTTGCCTCGGTCAGTTCTTCCTCGCTACCAACACAGCGCCAAGGGTCCGATGAGACCAATCCAGACAAGTTAATCAGCGGTGCCATGTTTTGCTCCATAGACGCCCAATTTGAACGGCGCAACGCCAATCCGGGCAAAAGTGTCGATAAAGATTTCCTCTTCATGCCGGTGGTCAACATAGACCGCGATGATTCTTTCAACGACATCCGGGACGTCTTTCGCGGCAAACGAAGGACCAATGACCTTACCAATGCTGGAATGATTGCCTTCTCTGCCGCCCAGCGTGATTTGGTACCACTCCTCGTCATTCTTATCGACGCCCAGGATGCCGATATGGCCGATATGGTGATGCCCACAAGAGTTCACGCAGCCAGAAATATTGAGTTCCAGTGGCCCCAGGTCGTAGAGGTAATCCAGGTTATCAAAGCGTTGCTGGATAGCCGTCGCGATGGGTATCGATTTGGCGTTTGCGAGCGAGCAAAAGTCGCCACCCGGACAGCAAACCACATCGGTCAGCAAGCCAATATTGGGCGTGGCCAGCCCTTGAGAAGCAGCAACGGTCCAGAGCGCAAAGAGGTCTTTGCGCGGCACATGGGGTAGCACGAGATTTTGCTCGTGGGTCACCCGAACCTCGCCCAAGCTGAAGCGCTCGGCCATATCGGCAATCACGTCCATTTGCGTGGCTGTTGCATCGCCTGGCGGCATCCCCGTCTTTTTTAACGACAGAGTCACAATCGCGTAGTTTGAATTCCGGTGAGGACTGACACTCCGACTCATCCAGCGTGCGAATTGGCGATTGGAAACCTCGGGCGTATTGGATTCCGCTTCGACATAGACAGGTGGTGCAAAGAACGACTCCATGGCCGAAATCGTTTCGTCGGGAATCGTATTTGGGCCACCCTTGAGATATTGCCATTCTGTCTCGACATCACTGGCGAAGCCATCGAGCGTCAGGTCCTTGACCAGAATCTTGATGCGCGCCTTGTATTTGTTGTCTCGACGGCCGTAGCGGTTGTAGACCCGGAGGATGGCCTCGAAATAATTCAACAACTCGTTGCATGGCAGAAACGCCTGGACGCTCTGGCCAAGCATCGGGGTGCGTCCCATGCCGCCGCCAACGAAGACTTCGAACCCACGCTCGCCGCTATCCGAAAGTCTAGCTCGAACCCCGATGTCGTAAAAGCGTGTCGCTGCTCTGTCCTCAGCGCCGCCAGCGAAGGCAATCTTGAACTTGCGGGGCAGAAACATGAATTCCGGTGCTAGGGTGGACCACTGGCGGGCGATTTCACAATAGGGGCGTGGGTCGAATGCCTCGTCTTCGGCGACGCCGGCGAACGCATCGCAGGTGATATTGCGGATGCAATTCCCTGAGGTCTGAATGGCATGCATCTGGACCGTGGCAAGTTCAGCCAGGATATCAGGGGCCTCATTGAGTCGCACCCAGTTGAATTGGACATTGCATCGGGTTGTGAAATGCCCATAACCCCGGTCGTAGGTTCTGGCGATGTGAGCCAGCATCCGCATTTGTTGGCTGGACAACACGCCGTATGGAATGGCTACTCGAAGCATCGGGGCATGGCGTTGTACATATAGCCCATTCTGCAAACGGAGAGGCCGGAAATCATCCTCGCTCAGTCGTCCGCCAAGGAAGCGTTCCATCTGCCCTCGAAACTGGGCGACCCGGTCATCGACCAATTGTTGGTCGATGTCGTTATAGATATACATGACTATGTCCGTTCGGTAAGGCTGGATTAGGGCAGAACAAAGCTGCTTTTTTCTTCGACCGCGAGCGTGGGGTCATGCTTGGCCGAGATATGGAAATGGATAGGCTGAATGCCTCTTTTCGTTGTCTCGCTGGGCATCGTGACCGTGAGTGAGAGCGGGCGAATGCTCCCGGCTTCAACGGTGAACTCGCGCTCGCCGACAATGTCGATGTCAGCTAGCCCCGTGACGTCGATACGGAAAGTCCGTGTTGCTTCATCGAGGTTCATCAACTTCAGCGTGTAGGCATTTTCAATCGTGCCCTCAGCCGTCTCACGATGGAGAGCCCCACGGTCCCGCAGCACATCAACGAGCAACAACGAGCGATTTGCGAGTGTCCAGGCACCGAGAATGGAAAACACCAGAAGCAGGCTCGCGTAAACCGCCACGCGTGGGCGCTTGGCTAGGCCTTTCGGTTGCGTATCTCCAGTCAGTTCCTTCTCGGACATGAAACGAATCAGCCCAGTCGGCGCGCCAACCTTGGTCATGACCTGGTCGCAGGCATCGATGCACAGGCCGCAATTGATGCACTGATATTGAAGACCATCACGGATGTCGATGCCGGTCGGACAGACCTGAACGCAAATGCCGCAGTCGATGCAGTCACCTGTATTACCAACCTGGCGACGCGTGTTGCGCGGTTCGCCGCGCTGGACATCGTAAGCAACATTCTTGGTTGTCGGGTCGAACATCACCCCCTGGAA
>SSTB01000249.1 GCA_009469665.1 Azonexaceae bacterium
CCGTAACGGAAGCCGCAACTCCTGAGTTCGATTTCGCCGCGCACTTCCTTCAAATGAACGGGATTGGTGGGCTCCGGCACGCTGGAGACGTGGTCGAGGATGTCGAAGATGCGCTTCGCCCCGGCCGCCGCCTTTTGCGTCACCGAAACGATGCGGCTCATGGAGTCGAGCCGGGTGTAGAAGCGGCTGATGTAGGCGAGGAAGGCGGTGAGGACGCCGACGGTGATTTCGCCCTTGCTGATCTGCCAGATGCCGAAGCCCCAGACCACTAGCAGGCCGACTTCCGTGAGCAAGGTGACGGTGGGGCCGAACAGGGACCAGGTCTTGTTGATGCGGTCATTCAAGGCCAGATTGTGGAAGTTGGCCTCGTGGAAGCGGGCGGCCTCGCGCTTTTCCTGGGCGAAGGCCTTGACCACCCGGATGCCGGGGATGACGTCGGCCAGCACGTTGGTAACCTCGGCCCAGATGCGGTCCACCTTCTCGAAGCCGGTACGCAGGCGGTCCCGCACGGCATGGATCATCCAGGCGATGATGGGCAGCGGCAGCAGGGTGACGATGGCCAGCGCCGGGTGGATGGAGAAGAGAATGATCGCGGTGAGGGCGATCATCAGCACGTCGGTGGCGAAATCGAGGAGATGCAGGGAGAGGAAGACGTTGATGCGGTCTGTCTCGGAGCCGATGCGGGCCATGAGGTCGCCGGTGCGCTTGCCGCCGAAGTATTCCAGGGACAGCTGCAGCAGGTGCTCGAAAGTGGTGGTTCTGAGGTCGCGGCCGATACGTTCCGACACCAGGGCCAGGATGTAAGTCCGCGCCCAGCCCAGACCCCAGGCCAGCAGGGCGGCGCCGAGGAGGCCGCTGAGGTACAGCGTCACCAGGCCGACGTCGATGGGCTTGCCGTTCTGGAAGGGAATCAGCACGTTGTCCATGAGCGGCATGGTCAGATAGGGCGGCACCAGGGTGGCGGCGGTGGAGGCGAGGGTCAGCAGGAAGCCCGCCAGGAGCTGGCCCTTGTAGGGCTTGGCGAAGCGCCACAGGCGGAACAGGGTCCAGGTGGAAGGCGGGGTCGAAGTTTCCCGGGTGCAGATGGGGCATTCCTCGACGCCGGGCTCCAGGGGAGCCTTGCACTTGGGGCAGAGGATCTCCTCGGGCACGAGGATCGGCCGGCCGCTCCGCAGGCTTTCCCGGCGCTGGTCGAATTCCCGTTGCAGCTTGAGGGCGGCGACATTGTGGGCCAGGGTAAATCGCCAGCAGCCCAGGCGGCCCGCGCCGTCGGCCAGTTCCAGGGTGCCGACGCCGGCGTGGTCGTGGTGATCCAGTCTCAAGCCGTCGCGGAATTCCCAGGTGCTCCAGGTGCCGCTTTCCGGGTCACAGGCGAGGAGGGCGCGGTCGGTGATCGCCAGCAGGCCTCGGCAAAAGTGCAGGCGCTGATCGAGATCGACCTCCAGCCAGGCCCGCAGCGTATCGCCGGCCTCCAGGCGGGGGAGCAGGGCTTCGCGCCAGGCCAGGGGCAGGGAGGCCTCGGGGGCGTCGGGGGGGCGAAGGTCGGTCATGGAATGTTCTTCTGGCGTGGGCGCCGACGGGTGCAAGGGGAGGAGTATACCGGAGGCGCACATCCGGCCCCGGCGGGGGCTCCTTCCTAACGCCGGATAATTTTTCCGGTTGACCCGGGTCAAGGCTATTCTCCCGCCCGTGCCGTTGAATAGCGGCGTTCCGAGTCCGAGATTCCCATGTTCCGCATATCCCAGTACCTGGCCGAATTGGCCGCCCCGACGCCCCTCGGTCCCAAGCGCAATCCGCCCGGGCCGGTGGTGATCTGGAACCTGATCCGCCGCTGCAACCTTACCTGCAAGCACTGTTATTCCATTTCCGCCGACACCAATTTCCCCGGCGAGCTGTCCACCGAGCAAGTGTTCGCGGTGATGGACGATCTGAAGGCCTTCCGTGTGCCGGTGCTCATCCTCTCCGGCGGCGAGCCCCTGCTGCGGCCGGATATCTTCGACATCGCTAAACGGGCCAAGGCCAAGGGGTTCTACGTGGGGCTCTCGTCCAACGGCACCCTCATCACGGAAGCGAATATCGGCCAGATCGCCGAATGCGACTTCAATTACGTGGGGGTTTCCCTGGACGGCCTGGGGGCCACCCACGACAAGTTCCGTCGCCTGGAAGGGGCGTTTGACGCCTCGTTGCAGGGCATCCGTCTCTGCCGTGACCTGGGGCTCAAGATCGGCGTGCGCTTCACCATGACCCAGGACAACGCCCAGGACCTGCCGGGCTTGCTCAAGCTGGTGGAAGACGAACGCATCGACCGTTTCTACTTCTCCCACCTCAACTACGCTGGCCGCGGCAACAAGAACCGCAAGGACGATGCCCAGCACCAGCTCACCCGGTGGGCCATGGACCTCCTCTTCGAGACTTGCTGGGACTACCACCAACGTGGCCTGGAAAAGGAATTCACCACCGGCAACAACGACGCCGACGGCGTCTACTTCCTGCACTGGGTGCGCCGTCGCTTCCCGGACAAAGCTGCCCATGTGGAAGCGAAGCTGCGGCAGTGGGGGGGCAACTCCTCGGGTATCAACGTGGCCAATATCGACAACTTGGGCAATGTGCACCCGGACACCATGTGGTGGCACTACACCCTGGGCAACGTGAAGGAACGGCCCTTCTCGCAGATTTGGCCGGATACCGCCGACCCCCTCATGGCCGGCCTCAAGCAATATCCGCGGGCGGTCAAGGGGCGCTGCGGCAGCTGCGCCTACCTGCCCATCTGCAACGGCAACACCCGGGTGCGGGCGCAGCAGATGACCGGCGACCCCTGGGCGGAAGACCCGGGCTGCTATCTGGATGATGAGGAGATTTCGGCGTGACGAACTGGAAGATCCTGGCCGCCGCCGGCTTCGCCGCCTATTTCCTGGCAGCCATGGCCAACCTGGCCGAGGCGGCCGATGCCGCGGCCAACTTCAAGCAGCACTGCGCTGCCTGCCACGGCGCCGACCGCCTGGGGGGCATCGGCCCGGCGCTCTTGCCGGAGAATCTGGCGCGCCTCAGGAAGGGCGAGGCGGAGAAGGTCATCCGCGAAGGCCGGCCGGCGACCCAAATGCCCGCCTTCAGCCCGCAACTGGGCGCCGAGGAGATCAAGGCGCTCGTGGACTACGCCTACACCCCGATCAAGCCTACGCCCGCCTGGGGTGAGGCCGAGATCAAGGCTTCCCGGGTTGTTCATCACCCTGCCGGCAGCCTGCCCGACAAGCCGGCCTTCACCGCCGACCCAATGAATCTCTTCGTGGTGGTGGAATCCGGCGACCACCATGTCTCGGTGCTCGATGGTGACAAGCTCGAACCCATCCACCGCTTCCAAAGCCGCTTCGCCCTGCACGGCGGGCCGAAATTCACCCCGGACGGGCGTTTCGTCTTTTTCGCCTCCCGCGATGGCTGGATCACCAAATTCGATTTGTGGAACCTCAAGGTGGTGGCCGAGGTGCGGGCCGGCATCAATACCCGCAATGCGGCCGTCTCCGGCGACGGCAAATGGGTGGCGGTGGCCAACTACCTGCCCCACAGCCTGGTCATCCTCGACGCTGAGCTCGGTCTGAAGAAGATCCTTCCCGTCACCGACAAGGACGGCAAAGTGAGCTCCCGGGTTTCCGCCGTCTACGACGCCTCGCCACGGCAGAGCTTCGTGGCGGCTCTGAAGGACGTCAAGGAAGTGTGGGAGGTTTCCTACAACCCCAAGGCGCCGGACATTCCGGCCGGCATGATCCACGACTTCAAGTACAAGGAAGGCGCTTTCATCGAGGGCTTCCTCAACGCGCAGCGCAGCGTCCTCGACGACTACCTGGACGACTTCTACTTCACCCAGGGCTACGACGAGGTGATGGGCGCCTCCCGCAACGACGCCAAGGCCGCCGTCACCGGCCAGGTGGTCAATCTGGACGCGCGCAAGAAGATCGCCGATCTGGAGCTTCCCGGCATGCCCCACCTGGGTTCGGGCATCAGTTGGAAGTGGCAGGGCAAGACCGTGATGGCCACGCCCAATCTCAACGAAGGGGTGATCAGCATCATCGACATGGCCACCTGGAAGACCATCAAGCAGATCAAGACCCGGGGTCCCGGCTTCTTCATGCGCAGCCACGAAAGCAGCCGCTACGCCTGGACCGATTCGATGATGAGCAAGGAGTTCAAGGACACCATGCAGATCATCGACAAGGAAACCCTGGAAGTCGTCGCCGAACTCAAACCCGAGCCCGGCAAGACCTTCGCCCACGTCGAATTCACCAAGGACGGCCGTTATGTGCTGGCCAGCCTGTGGGAAGACGATGGCGCCATCATCATCTACGACGCCGCGACCCTGAAGGAAGTGAAACGCCTGCCGATGCGCAAACCCGTGGGCAAGTACAACGTCTGGAACAAGATCACCAAGTCCGAAGGCACCAGCCACTGACCCCGGCGACGCCCGCTTGGCGGCTGGCGTCCCTGGGGGTCGTGACGAATGTGGCGCGTTGTGCCAAGGCATGTGCCGGGAATGGCGCAGCGGGGCTGGCGATTTTGTGCGCGGTGGGCGCCCTTTGCATCCTGTTGTGGGGCAGAAGGCCGGTAGGCCACGGGTTTGACCCGGAGCCGGCCAAAGTCGCCCTCGGGGTTTCCCCCGGCACGCCTCTTGCGGAATCTTCCCCGCCCGCCCCCGCATCGGCGTCGGGGCGGCGATGTCCGTCACGCTTGGGAGACCCATCATGGCCTGGCAACTGCTCTTCACTTCCGACATTGGCCTGCTCAGCCTGTTCACCATCCTCTTCATCCTGGTCATGGCGGCGTATATCGGCCGCTACGCCATCAAGCACATGCAGGAGGACGCCCGGCAAGCCGCGGGCGGGCGCGGCGCCCGCCACGCCCAGTAGCGCGCGTCTCCCGTCTGGCCTTCCGGTCGGGACGAAGCGGAGTGTCCGCGAGGCTGGTAGCCTGACCCACAGATAACGCAACATGAAAGCTTGTCTTTGCCTCCCTGGCGTTGTTGCTCATCCTCGCCAGAGCTTCGGCTATGGCTGCGGTTCGCTTCGCGCGATCCGGGCGCGGATGCGCGCCTCGGCATTCACGCAAACCTGTCTGACTGACAATTAGGCGGGCGCTCAGCGAGTGGTGTAGGCGCGTTCCGTATAGCGCAGGGCGCCAGATTTGAAGGCCTTGGACGCCGTCTGGTAATAGGCGATCGCCTCCTCGGTGAGGGCGTCGTCGTTCGCCGTCGGCGTTGCGGCGAGGGTGGCGGGGTCGACGGCGAAGGTTGCGACGCGCTGCCGCGGGGAAAGGACCACCAGCCGATCATCCCGGTAATAGCCCAGTTCCTGGTAGTTGCTGATGAAGGCGCGGGCGGGCAGATGCTTTTCCTCGAACAGCGACTGGCCGAAGAAGTGTTCGTCGCCCTTGGCCCCCAGGATGTCGATCAGGGTTGGCACGAGGTCGATCTGGCTGGCGCGCCGCTCATAGACGCCGGGCTCCAGCATGTCCGGGGCGTAGAAGAGGGCGGCGATGCGGTATTTTTCGACCGGAAGCTTGCTCTTCCCGGCGGAAGAGGCGCAGTGGTCGGCGACGATCACGAAGAGGGTGTCCTTGAACCAGTCCTTTTGGCGGGCGTCTGCGATGAATTTTCCGATGGCGTAGTCGGTGTATTTCACTGCGCCCTCGCGCCCTCCCGGCGAGGGAATGTCGATCCGCCCGCCGGGGTAGGTGAAGGGACGATGGTTCGATGTCGTCATCACGTGGGCGAAAACGCGATTCCCGGCACGGACCGAAGCGTCCACGGTGGTCAGCGTGTTCGAGTACAGGGATTCGTCCGCGACGCCCCAAACGTTCTCGAAGACGATCGAATCCTTCTTGAAGTCGGTGCGATCGATAACCGTATAGTCGTTGGCGCCGAAAAAGGCGTTCATGTTGTCGAAATACCCGTATCCGCCGTAAAGGAAGAAATTCTTGAACCCGTTGTCCTCCAGCACTTCCCCCAGGCTGGCCAGTTGCTCGTTGTTTGGACGGCGGACGATGGATTGTCCGGGAACCGGCGGAACCCCTAGGGAGAGTGCTTCCAGACCTCGCACGGTGCGCGTTCCGGTGGCGAACATCCAGTCGAATCGCAGGCCTTTGGAGGCCAGTTCGTCTAGCTTGGGAGTCAAGCCCTGGGAATTGCCATAGACCCCCAGGAATTCGGCAGAGAGGCTTTCGACGGATATCAGGATCAGATGGCGGGGGGAGCGCTTGAAAGGACCAAGCTCGACCGTGCGGGGTACCGCTTCAACTGCCGCGAAAGCGTCGGCCAACTGAAGGCGATTGGCGCCCAGACTGCTCAGAAGCTGATCCGCCCGGGGTTGCGGAATCGTCCGGTAGTAGCGCTCATAGTCCAGTTCATTGCGACGCATGGCCGCTGCCAGGGAAAACAGCCCGTTGCCCGCCAGTTCGTTGGCGTACTGATTGGCGGAAAACTCCATCATGTCGACGCTGAACAGGGCGAAGGCAGTCGGAGGAAGCACGGCCCCCGAAAGGGCCAGGAGAGCCCTTTGCCGCCAGGTGACCGGACGGGCACTCAGATCCAGGCGGCGAGCCAGAAGGATCACCACGCTTGCAACCACGGCCGCCAGTGCACCGAGGATGGTTCCGACCGGGTAGGACTGCCGAATGTTGTTCACTACCTCCTGCGTGTAGATCAGGTAGTCGACGGCAATGAAGTTGAAGCGCGTGGTGAACTCCTGCCAGAACACGACCTCGGAAATGGCGCCAAATCCCAGGGTGAACAGCACGGTACCGAGAACGCACCAGCGAAGGAGCAGGGCGAGGCGTCCGGAGGCCCAGCGATTGGGCCACAGCGCCGCAATCAATAGCGCCGGGGCGGCAATGAAGGCCAGGGTCGCGAGGTCGAAGGCGATCCCCAGCAGAAGTGCCGCACCGGTCAGGGGCGCGTCCGGGCGGGCATCGCCGAGCGAGAGCCAGAGGCCGAAGCGCACGAGGGACCAGACGAGCAGTGCTGCCAGGATGGCGAGGAGGAGCAGGGGAGGGCGGCGGCGCGTAGAAGGCACGGTGTCGGGGAAAGAAGTAGGGGGAGTCCGGGGGTCCGGGACGAGGGCCTGAAGGCAGGCCACGGGGAGTCTGGCATTCCCGGCTTTACAGAACCTTAACGGGGTGAAGGGACTCCGCCAAGTGCCGCGGTACGAAGGGGGGCGTTCAGCGGGGCCCTTCACTCGGTGGCACGGGGGTATCCCGGTAGCCGACGCGGCCGCCGTCGCCCTTGACCGGATACAGCACGAAGGGCACCGTGCTCACCGGATCCTGCCCCGGGCGGGTGACGTGCACCACCAGTCTTTCCGCCGTGCCGGGCGTGACCTCGGCGATGCGCCCCAGGTCGAAGACCGCCCCCGCCGACCGGGGACCGCCAAAGGCCCGGTCAGCACCCATCGAACCCCAGGCCGTGCGCGGGATCTGGTCAGGAGCGAGGAGGCCGCTTTCCAGCAGGCGGGAACCGCTGCCCCAATCGACCCAGCCGGTGTCGTGGGTCTGGCGCCAGGGTCCGCCATTGACGCTTTCGTAGCGGCGGATGCGAATCTTGGCCCACCAGTCTTCCCAGATTTCGTAGTGCTGCCATTCCACAGGTTCGGCGACCCGCAGGCGGCAACTGCCGTCGGCTTGAGGCTCCAGGCGCTCCAGGGTGGCGTAATGGACGACACCTTTATCCTCGGCCTTGTTCACGTCGATGCTGACCAGCAGTTTGCCGTCGGGCCGGGTAAGCCCCCCGACCTTGATCGCCGTGCCCGTGTCCGCGTCCGTAAACAGCCGCTTGTCGCGCACCGGATCGTCGGCCAGGGGGGGCTTGCCGTCGTCCGACCCGCCGCCCAGCGGGCCGCCACCCCGACCGCCTCCGCGGCCGCCCAAGAGGCCGCCCAGCAAGCCGAGGGCAGCCTTGCCCACCTCGGCCGCCTTCTGCTCGCCGCCATAGCCGAACTGGTCCCGGGGACCGAGGATGGCTGGCTTGGCCGGCGGGAAACTGCAGCCGCCTCCGGGCAGGGCACCGGTCCCGCCGCCGTCTTTACCTCCGCCACGGCAGCGTTTCAGGCAGGCTTCCAACTCCGCCCGCAGGCGGCGCAGTTCCGCCGAGAGCCGCCGCTGTTCCTTCAAGGCGTTGCCCAGTTGTTCGTCAAGGCGTGCGCCTTCCGCGCGCAAGTCGGCCAGGGTTTTCTGGGCGGCCTCGATGCGGCTGCGGATTTCGCTGGCGTTGCGGCTGCGCGGATAGCTGTAGCTGTCGATTACTTCGCCCTTGGCGTTGCGCACCGTGACATGGACCTGCCCGTCGCCCCGGGTGGCGTCGTAATCCTTGCTGATGCCGGTTTCCGGGTCGCTGCCCGAGGCCGTCCATTCCCCCTTGTCCTGCTCGCGCTGGAGATCCTTGAGTCGGGCCTCCTCGGCCGCGCGCTTGCGGCGGTTGTCTTCCGCCGCCTGGCGCAGGGCGGCAACGCGGGCTTCCGCATCGGCCAAGGACTGCTCGGCAGCGGCGATCTGCGCGGCGATGGGGTCGCACTCGGGGCAGGGGGCTTCACCGGCCGGCGCGGGGCCGTCGCCGGGCGGCGGCTGGACGGGGGGCGGATCGGGGGGCTGAGGCGGCGGCGGGGGTGGCGGCGGGGGATCGGCAGCCGGGCGGCGGCAGCAGGCGGCGGCCGTTTGGCTCATGGCGTGGGTGAGGCGACCGTCCACACCCTGCCGCCAGCGCCCGTACTGGTGGAAGCTGGTGCCGAACCAGCCCAGGGGATTGATCGCTTTGAGCAGACCCGTTCCCCCGGTGCCGGAACGGACGCTGAAGTTGTAGTTGTCGTAGAGGGTGAAATCGATGTCGCAGTGGAACTCGGCTTCGTCCCGGAAGCCCGATTCGCTGCCGGCGTCGGGGATGCAGCAGCGCTTGGGGCCGACCCGGCAGGTCGCGTCCCAGAAGACGCTGAAGGAGCCGATAGCCAGATGGACGCTGAAACTGTAGTCGTCGCCCATGACGATTTCGCGGCCGCGGTAGGAATAGTCTCCCGACTGCCCGCAGGCCAGGCGGTTCTTCAGGGTCATGGCGTGGTTGCGGGCCTCGTTCTTGGCGATCTGGATGGCCGCTTCCACTTGCTTCTGCTGGCGCAGGACGTCGACGAAATATTTGCTCAGGATCAGGGTGTCAGTTTCCAGGGGGCGGGAAAAGTCGAAAAACTCCGCCACGTCCGCCATGGCCTGCAAGGTGCCCGTCACATCGCCTCCCCGGAGCGCTTCCGGGCCGCCCCAGTTCAGGCCGCGATCGTAGCCCGGCACGGCGTTGTAGAAGCCCTGCAGCCATGAGGCGACCAGAAATTCGTCGCGCAGCACGTGGGGCATGTGGATCACCCGACCGGGAATGGCCGGGGGAACCGGACCGCCAGGGGTGAAGTCCTGGGAAAGCGGCGGGAGGCTGTGGGCGCAGGTGTCTTCCGCCATGGCCGGTAGAGGGGAAACGCCCGGCCAGAGCATTGCCAGACCGGCCGCTGCCTGAGCGCCCGCCCGCGTCAACCGCCGAAAACCAGGAAACATGGCCGCCTCCTCCACCTTCTCCGTCGCGCCTTTCCTTCATACTACTCTGCACCGTGCTTCCCGCCAGCTTCCCGCGGCTTGCCGGGGTCAGGCGAAACCCCAACCCTCTCTGAGACCCGCCATGGAACCTTGCCCCTGGTGCACCGGATTCGACCTCTACCGCCGCTACCACGACGAAGAATGGGGCGTCCCCCTGCGCGACGAACGCGCCCTTTTCGAACTCCTCATCCTGGAAGGCGCCCAGGCGGGGCTTTCCTGGTCCACCATCCTCAAGAAGCGGGAGCACTACCGCCGCGTGTTCGATGGCTTCGACCCCGCCGCCATCGCCCTCTACGACGACGCCAAGGTCGCTGCCCTGCTGGCCGATCCGGGCATCGTGCGCAACCGGGCCAAGGTGGCCGCCACCATCGGCAACGCCAGGGCCTTTCTCGCCCTGACCGCCGGCGGGCGCTCCTTCAGCGATTTTCTATGGCGTTGCGTCGGCGGCATCCCCCTCCAGAACGCCTGGACGTCCCTGGCCGAAGTCCCCGCCAAAACCCCCGCATCCGACGCCCTGAGCAAGGCCCTGACCGGCGCCGGCTTCAAGTTCGTCGGCTCCACCATCTGCTACGCCTTCATGCAGGCGGCGGGGATGGTGAATGACCATCTGGTCAGTTGTCCGCGGCATGGGGAGGTGAGGCGGCTTGGGGGGTGAGGCGGTGCTGTTTTCGGCCAGAAGCGGAAGTTCGCAACCGCCAACATGCGGTCATTAATATGTCCGCTTTGCGCTGCAATCTGCCAGACAATAGCGAACGCAAGCAATCTCTCTACACGGCTCTAATACCGTCAAGGTCAATGTTTGGCGAATACGTTATAGCTGCCAAGGTGCTCCGGCTCGCTCTTCTTCGCCTGTAGTTCTTCAAGCTTTTTGTCGAGGTCAGCAAGGTCCATCCTCGCTAGGGCCCTAAACTGTATTTCTTGTCGGTCATTTGGCTCTAATAGGCATTGCACCAACGATTGCCCCGGTCGAAACGATGACTATCCCAAACATGACTGTCCAGGTTAGTTGCTCATCCAGAATGAAATAAGCACCAATCGCTGACACCGCCGGGACCAAGGCCAACATCATCGATGCCTGACAGGCACCGATTTTTTGATTGGAGTAACTGTAAAGGCTGGCTGCCAACATGGCGGCGATAACTCCCTGATATACGCATTGGAGCGTTATGTCCTTCCAGCCAGCCATGGGCAGGTTTTTCGGCAGGTAGAGCAGGTACACCGGCCAGTAAAGCAGCATGGCAAAGCAGGCAATACCGCAGATTCCCAGTAGCGGACGAATCTGCCAGCGTCGCATCAGTATGCCGAAGATGGCCCAGGACAACGCAGCCGCCAGGAAGAGCAAGTCGCCCATGAATTCCGCCTGCCCGTGATGGGACAAGAGGCTGTCGATACCAATAAACAGGAGCCCGACACCTGAAACGAGAAGTGCCAGCAACGTCTGCCTAGCCAGGTGAAAACCAGTCGTTAGCGCAACGATGACCACCGTACAAAACGGAATACCACCGTTCACAAAAATACCGGCATGAGCGCTTGGTGCAAACGAGAAGCCGGAATAGACCAACAAACCATAGCCCAGCCCACCAAAAACACTGAGCAGGGCATACCGGGGCCATTCGGCGCAAGGAACATTGCGTAAGAAGTAAGCACTGCCGAGCAAGCCGGATACGCCGTAGCGCATTGCCGCCAAATCGAATGGCGTGAAAACGCCCTTGCTGCCAAACCGCGAAACGATGTTGAAGCCAGACCAGCAAAGAACGACCATCAATCCGGCAAGCACGCCTTTGGCGGTGTCCGACAAAACTGGATGGCTACGGGTATTCGATGGATTGTCCATTTCAATTCGTCGGATTCCTGTCCGGAAGAAGTAAAACACATAAGACAAGCCCGTAACAGATTCAGAACAGGTCTATTTCAATAGAAACAGATTGCCGTTCTCTATTCGGATGCCATGTGTTCAGACGAGGTATTCCTCTCAATTACCATCCTTTGACGCTCCTAAAGAAATTGCGCAAATTTGCCTGATACCATCGATGTATGAGCCTCTACCAAGCACTCGCAGACAAAACAGAAAAACTCATCCTAGACGGCATCCTGCGTCCGGGAGAGCGACTTCCTTCGGTTCGCCAGGCTTGCCGTAGCAACGACATCAGCCCCATCACGGTAACTCAGGCCTACTACCTGCTCGAAAGCAAGGGGCTCATCGAGGCGCGTCCCAAGTCGGGCTACTTCGTCCGCGGCCGTCTGGGCCAAAACCTGCCAGAACCGGAAATGTCGCATCCGGTTGGCGGCTCAACACAGCTTCAGGTCAGCGATTTCATTTTTCAGATATTGGATAGCGTTCGA
>SSTB01000250.1 GCA_009469665.1 Azonexaceae bacterium
AACCGCCTCGATCCCATCGAACACGGACAGCAGTTCGCCGCTATTGATGTCGATCACCGGTAGCTCGCGCTCGCCCTTGAGTTTGCGCGAGACGATTCGGCACCCAGAATCCGACAGCTCAAGAATCAGCATTTGCTTGTCGAGATCCTTTTTGGCCTCAAAGCGTTTCCCCGGCATAAAGCCTCCGAGTTGCGCTTTGCTGCCTTCCAGCCACAAACGCGGCTTCCCGCGATGTTGGCCAATCTTGGTTACTTCATATGATTTCACTGGGAGCCTCCTAAGATAGGCGGGGGCCCCGCCCACTGGGGGCAAGACCCCCGATGGGTTGAATGACTAAATCACAATGGCTTTCCATCAATCGATACAGCAGTTACAGCAGCCCCCTTTCGGCAAATGAAAGTGCTTTATTGCCGGCGATGACGAAATGATCGAGCGTTCTCACGTCGACCAGCGCAAGAGCTGACTTCAGCGCACTTGTCAGCGTTTGGTCGGCTCTTGATGGTTCCGTGAAACCAGACGGATGGTTATGGGCGAAGATCACGCCAGTCGCGTTTACGGAGATCGCCTGCTTCACAACTTCTCGCGGATAGACACTGGTCTGAGTGGTAGTCCCGCGAAAAAGCTCTTCAGCATTGATAAGGCGATTCTGCGCATCCATCCACAGGCACCAGAATGACTCATGCTCCAAGTGCCCGATTTCGGCACATAGAAACGACTGAACCGCGGCTGGTGAGGATAGATTTAGATCTCCAGTTGAGAGTTGCTCACTGAAACAGCGCTTGAACAGTTCCTTGGCGGCGGCTAATGCTGGATGAACAACGTAGGGAATGATTTCTTCGCACAGCTGTTGCTGGCGAGGCTTGGCAAACCCCAATATCTCGGCAAGTGGCCTGGATGCGAGCGCCTTTGCCGTATCGTTGCCCACCAGCAATGCCAGTAGCTCTGCGTTTGATTTCTGCTTCATGGTGCCTCCAAAATGAAAAGGGGGCACCCTCCCCATACGGGGATAAGTACCCCCGTAATGGGAACGAAAAGTCACGCCGCCAGAAGTAGCGGCATCTGTTGTTTTGCTTCGAGAACGCCGATGCTGATTCCATGGCGGTCCTGCACGGAGGTAAGTGCAGCATCGATGCTTGCTTCAGCACCGCTGCTTTCGCCGTCCGTCCGGCCTCGACTGAGCCGCCAGAAGGGATCTTGCCAACCGGACGAGCGTTGCTTGGCGACTTCTGCCCGAACCTCTTTATCCAGCTGCTCTGCCTGGTCATATTGCAACCAGAATCCCTCCGGTACCGACTCCCCCTCGGGTGGCAGCCATTGACGATGGCGGCCGACCATGCGGTTGAGACGGTCAATCAGTTTCACGTTTCGCGGATAGAAATGGATCGTCCCCATGCCCTTGAAATAGCGGACATCGAAATAATCTGTGCTCATCCGCTTTGACGTGCGCAGCATATTGAAGCTTGTCTCGAAAAGACGGGCCAGACCGAAGTCGGGTTCCTGCTTTCCATCCAGCAGCGCAAATACCTTGTCGAAGTCGCGCAGTAATTGAAGCGAGTCCCAGGATGGCTCGTTGCGCCATGAATCAGCGCGATGGCCAGGCAGTATGAAGCGCGTGCCTTTGATCCTGATGCCACAGGTACGATGCTTGTCATTCGACTTCCAGCCACGGTAATACACGGTATTGTCCGTGTAGTAGCGGGTTATCTGATCGAAGACATCGCACACCATGCCCAGCTGGATCTCGCCCTGACTTTCGACGAGGCCAAGCAGGAATCCCTGGATGTTGCCGGTGCTAAATTCGAGGTGTTTGATATTCTCGAATTCGGCTTCCAGGCGCTTCTGTGCTGCAGACGACAGTTTTGACAACACTTGGGTTGAGCGCAGGATATTGCTCCACGCCTGATCCTTCAGCTTGTCGTATCGATTGCCAAGTTCGGTTCGAACAAAGTCCAAGGTTGATGCGGCTTCCTTCGCAGGAATGTTGCCGTTCATCTCGGTCAAGGTTTTCCCGATCAGGCCAGAGTAGTGCTGTGCTCGCGCTTCGGCATGGACGGACTCGCGCATGGCGCGAACCGCTGCATTGAAGGTAAGCACGGTATTTTCGATAAACGAGTTGGGTAGCACCAGCTCATTCATCTCCCGATAGCCCTCAGCCAGCTTGGCGTCGGACATGGAATCCCGTTTCAGGTCTTCCATGATGCTGCCGACGATATCTTTGCCGTAGTTGGCTTCCTTGACGAGGTGCACCAGCGCAATTTCGACCTCTGTTTTCCGTTTCGTATCGGGATCCATGAAGGCCTCCTCGATGAACTCGACGGAACCATGCTGCTCGATGATCCGGGTCAGCATTTGGCGTTCCTTCGAATACGGATTCCGGATCGTTTCCGCATTGATGATCGCCACCACTTCACCGTCAAACAGGATGTCCCAGGCCTTCAGGACATGATGCGCACCCTGAGCAAACGGTGGATTCATGAGGATATGGCTATACGCCGCAGCACTTGAGAACTGCATGAAGTCAAGTCCGACGATGGTAAAGCCCTCCTCTTTCAGATTCGGATGCTTCGAGATGTCGATCTCGCAGCAGTCGATCTTGATTTGCCGCCAGGAGTCGTAGCGCCCCGGATGTACCTTGGCCAAATCGCCGGTACCGGCCGATGGTTCAAGAACACGAGAGAAATCCTTGTTCTTGAAGGTTGCCCATGCCTTTCGTGCAAGCTTTTCGGGCGTTGGGTAGAACTGATGCTCATCCATGATGCGTCTCCTTTGGAAACACGGGCGCACCAAGCCCTTGCGGAAATGGCGTGCCCGCAAGGGTTGAATTAACGACGGGTCACCCCGACGCAAGTTGTTTGCTGTTTGTTTTGACTCCCCAGCTGGGAGCATCGATCACCTGGCGTAGCCGGGCGACTGAATTCCGATTTTCCTGAACGGCCTGTTTGTTTCCAGACGGTTCAGGAAAACCCCGTGCCACGAGGGCACGGGATTCCTGTCATGCAATGGTCGAATGCATTCCATCACTCGCCCAAGCGAAAGATGCGAGCGATATAGCTGCCTATCGCAACAATCTTCTTCCGGATCTTGTACAGCGGATGAAAAGACGGCAAAGGCTCGATATAGGCCAGCCCGTCTCTCTCCCTTGTTCCAAACAACATTTGATATGCACGCATCAGTACCTCCATGAAGACAAGGGAGGCCCGCCCCCTATCGGAGGAAAGGCCCCCCGGTAAGGGATTGCTGTTACTTGCTTTGCGCTTTACAGGCGTAATCGACCACGAAGGTCAAGCGGCCGTACTTTGTGCCGTTTCGCTCAAAACGCTTCTGAATTGCATCGTAGTGAGAACACAGAGTGCGAATTAGCTCGGCTACATTGACTTCAAGGCCAGGCACCCGCTCGGATCTGACAGAGAAGACCGATGCTGGAGTCGGCTTTACGAGCTCTCGCACGTTGGGCAGAACATCCCACAGGGTGTCGATTGCCTTCTGAACGATCGCTTCAGACTCTGTTCG
>SSTB01000251.1 GCA_009469665.1 Azonexaceae bacterium
ACATGACTCTGGAAACGATGGCCGAGGTCGGCGACAATCCCGTTGTCAGCCTGTCCGCCGTGACCGTCTGACCGGCATGCCAGCCATGCCGGAGTCCATGACTTCCTGAAAAACTCTTACACCACGGCTGGGGACACGATCCTCAGCCATGCAGCGTGACCAAGTAAGCATCGAGTTTGGCGAAGGTCCCTGCAAATCCTGCGTTCATTCCTTCCCGAGCACCGTCGAAAGTCGCGATCCCGACCTCGTCACTCTCGTGAGGTTGCCAAGAGACGGTGTAAATCGTTCCGCCGTTTTGACTGTCCTCCCAAGTTGATGTCACATGCATGTACGCGGGCCATGTAGGCGCCATGGGGTGGCGACCAAGGCCACCTTCGGGGTTGGAGAAGCTTTGCAGATGCACGATTTTTCGTTCGGGTACGATTTCCAAAAACTGCTGCAAGCCCCACATTTGCAGGCCATTTGGCCCCTCAATTCCATAGTGGTAGCGACCACCCACACGGAAGTCCATGTCCGCATGAATAGTGCGAAAACCTTCAGGACTCAGCCAGTGCTGCAAGTGTTGGGCTTGCGTTTGCACTTGCCAGAGCAAGGTGCGCGGTGCGCGAAATTCGCGCGTAATGACGAACGGAGAGACGGCGGTGTTGCTCATGGGGCTTTCCTTTTCAGTGTTGGTTTGGAGGTTGTTTGTTTTTGACTGCGCGTTTTCTTGGTCGCGCTCTTGAAAGTGGGACTGTTCGTGATGTCGGTCGCAGGGTTCAATTTCACTGAGGGTTTTGCCGTCAGAACCTGCACTTCACTGTTCTGGGACTTTTCCGCCGCTTGCAGTTGCTGCAAATAGGCGTCCAGCCTGTCTAAGCTGCCTTCCCAAAATTGACGGTATTGCGCCATCCAGTCGGTGGCTTGTTTGAGTGGCACAGCGTTAATACGGCAAGGGCGGCGCTGTGCGTCTCGGCTCTTCTGCACCAAGCCCGCGTGCTCCAGTACGCGCAAGTGTTTAGTGGCAGCGGGCAAACTCATTTGAAAGGGCTCGGCAAGGGCCGACACGCTGATCTCGCCCTGAGATAAGCGCAACAGCATTGCCCGCCGCGTGGGATCGGCCAAAGCGGCGAAGGTAACGCTGAGCGCATCAGAATGCCTGTTCATGTTTATCCAATTGGTTAATTAACCAATTGGATAATAATAAAGATTGTGGACTTGTCAAGCATCGATGTTGGAACGCTGAGCCAAATGCCCCTCGTTACCTGGACGATTCATGACCGGTATCGAAAGCGCAGAAAGTCGGATGACAGCCTGTCGAGTGAATTCGCCGAATCGGTAAGCGGCCATTCATCGTGGTTTTCAGCCGAACGACAGGTGACCGGCGCATAGCCGCCCGAATCCGGCCGAGTATCCGACATCTGCAAAGGCCGATGACCCGAATTGGGCCAGTGCAGCATTGGCTCACATTGGCCCACGCTCAGCCGCCCGCCGAGCATCCACTTAAGCCATTTCCCAAGTGGAGCAGCCGAGGAGGCCGGGGAATCTTCCCCCGGCCCCGTGAACACCGATTCACTGCACCATCAGCGGCGCCAGCGCCTGGTTGATGCGTTCCAGCTGCGCGGCGTTGACCATGCTCCCCAGCACGCTGACGAAACGCGTGTCGCGGATGCCGGAAACGATGTACTGGTCACGGTAGGCACGCAGGAAGGTAGCGGCGATCATATCCCGTTCCCCGGCGGTGAACGACTGCCCTGCAGCCCCGACGAAGTACCCGGTGTCTGCCATTGCCTGCTGGACCAGCAGACCATCCACAGCGCCAACCAGGCCGATCAGCTCACCAACGGCGGCGTCGCGCTGGTGGGTATCCAGGCGCGCGTCCTCGCGAATCCATTCCAGTTCGTCGAGGACCGCATGTTGTGACTCCTCGCGCCAGTGGAAGAGGAGGACGTCCTTCCACAGGGGGGAAAGCGCGTCGTCGGGCTCGATGCTGGAGCGGTAGTGGGTCTGGGTGAAGAACTCGATGTGGCAGGTCAGCCCGAGCACGGCCCAGGTGGAGGCCGCCAGCACGGCCCGGGCGACGCCGTCGGGCTCGGGGACGAAGCGGTAGCCGGCGGGCATGGTTTCGGCAAGCAGGCCCTCGATGCGGCGGAAGAGTTCCTGGTGCTTGAGTTCCTCGTCGGAAAAGCGGACCAGGGCTTCGAGGGCGGTTTGATCGCCCAGCCAGTGGTCGCGGCTCACTTCCAGCATCTTGGCGCAGATGAAGCGCTCGACCAGGCCGAACATGTTGGCGTAGGTGCGCCCCTGGACCTGCCCGAAGAAACGCCGGGAATCGGCTTGCAAGAAAGGCAGGTGATCCACCAGCGAGAGACCGTCGGGCAGGAACTTGTGCACCGGGTCGAACTGGCGGTCGCGCAGCACTTCGTCGATGGTCCAGCGGATGCGCTTGGAGGTGTTGATGCATTGGGCGTATTTGCGGTGTTGGCTTGCCAGGGTCGTTTCCATTTGAGGTCTCCTCGGGGTGGGTCATCGGAATTGGCGGCCCGCTGCGGTGGCGTCGGGCTTGCCGGTCTTTGTTGCGTGAAGCCATGGTCGCGGATTCGCCGGCCCGGGAATTGCCCGGGACGCCCCCGGTCTTTGCCGCCTGCCCGGCGCCGGCAAATCGTCTGTCCACGACGCCGCCGGAATTGACTGCGACACTCTCGCCAGGCGCCATCCTTGCGATTAGCATTGCCGAACCGCCAGCCGTCGGAGGATCGCTTTGGATGCCTTGTCCGAAACCCTGAAAGTCCTGCACCTGACCAGCGGCATCTTTCTCGATGCCGATTTCACGGCACCCTGGTGCATCGACTCGGCCCCGAAGAAAGAGGAGTTCGCCCCCTTCCTGCCGGAAGCCGAGCAGGTGGTGATCTTTCACCTGGTGGTCGAAGGGGCCTGCCGCGCCCGCCTGCCGGAAGACGGCACGGCCATCGACCTGGCGGCCGGCGACCTCATCATGTTCCCCCACGGGGACCCCCACATTCTCGGCAGCGACCTGCAACTGCATCCGATGCAGGCGGCGTCGCTGGTCCGCCCCGACGCCTCGGGCAGCGGCCTGATGCGCATCCGGCATGGGGGCAGCGGGCTGCGCACCCAGTTCATCTGCGGCTACATGGCCTGCGACAGACGCCTCTGCCGCCCCCTGCTCTCCGGGCTGCCGCGCATCGTCAAGGTTTCCCTCGGCGACGATCCGACCACCCGCTGGATGGTGGTGGCGCTACAGCACGGCGCCCAGGAAACCCATTCGCCCCAGCCGGGGCGGGAAGCGGTCATGGGCCGGCTGGCGGAACTGCTTTTCGTCGAGGCGCTGCGCTGCTACATCCGCCAGTTGCCGGAAAGCCAGCACGGCTGGCTGGCGGGGCTGCGCGATCCCTACGTGGGCAAGGCCCTGGCCCTGATGCACGCCCGCCCGGCCCACAACTGGCAGGTCGATACCCTGGGGAGCAGCGTCGGGCTCTCGCGCTCGGCCCTCGCCGAGCGCTTTACCACCCTCATCGGCGAACCGCCGATGCAGTACCTGGCCCGCTGGCGCCTGGCCCTGGCCGCGCAGGACCTGGGGCGCACCAACGACGCCGTGGCCCGCATCGGCGAGCGGGTCGGCTACGAGTCCGAAGCCGCCTTCAACCGCGCCTTCAAGCGCGAATTCGGCACGCCGCCGGCGACGTGGCGCCGCCAGGCCCGGCTGGCCCGCAGCACGGCGACGACAGAGCCCGGCTGAAAACGCTCAGCCGGCTGGGCGCGGCGCTATCGAGCGGCGATTCCAATTCCCATGGGCAAAGCCGCGGGCCTCGGCCAGCGTGTCGAAACGATTGCAGCGATGGGACGACTGGCCGCTGGTATTGAATGCTTCGATCAGCGCGCGGACAACGGCATGATTGCCGACGAACGCGATCCGTATCGCCGGATTGCTGCGCAGGGCAACGCTCGCCCGCACCGCCATGAACTCGATCTCGTCCTGGGTAACGGCGATATCCGTCGCCCCGGCAAAGTCGTGGATGATGTAACGCAGCCGATCAAGCCGCTCGTCGCCCTGCAGCGCACGCGCCGACGCATCGAGCTCCTCGCCGGTGACATACCCGGTCATCCGGCGGAGTAGGCCGTGTGTTTCCCAGATGAGTTCCACCATAGCGGCGGCTGCACCCCCAATTGAACGATTCCGAGTTTCCCGTTACGCCCGCCAAGGGTCAAGCGTGCGCAGAACCGCGATGTTAGGGCAGTTTCGGCCAATGAACCAAAGACCGCGCTGGCGCGAATGATGTGTTCGAGTTCTTCTCGCGTCATGACCTTTTCTCTGCTCCTTCCGCAACTTGTGGAGCACGTGGCGTACCGCCGATCACGACCCCTTTCTTGAGGTCGGTCACCTCCTTCAGAACTCGCTGGCGCACCTCTTCGGGTAGAACGGTGACGAGCGGAGAGGCCTGCCTCAGTTGCTGGGCATGTCGCGTGCGGCCAAGCGCCTTGCGCCATGAACCCGCCTCCAGAATGGCCTGCCACTCGCGCCACAGGCTTAGGGAACGCCTATCGCCAGTGGCCAGCCAACGCTTGACCGTATCCTTGGCCTGCACCACGAGTGCAGGGTCGGCTTTGGCGAGTCGTACCGCCTCTTCATGGAGTGCCAGACTCTGCAAATCCTGAAGCCGATGCCGGGTGTCGTCCGTAGTGATCCGCACCTCCACGACCGGCACTGCCCGCCGTGATCGCGCTGCGGCAGAATCCGCCGGCGACGGCTGAAGGGTATCTCCTGCCAGCAGAGCCAACTCACCGCCAAGGCCCAGGACCGACATGACACGAAGGTAGGTACCGATCGATGGCGCCGGGTCGCCGGCTTCGACAGCTCGCAGGGTATTGCGAGCGATCCCTGCCCGCGCAGCCATCTCGACCGTCCCGATTTGCTGCGCTTTCCGCAGGCGCTTGAGCCGATCGCCCAATTGAAGCAACAACTGGCGTTCCAACAGGAGGTTGATTTCTGAAGCGATCATTTGGTCAAAATTTTAACCAAAAATATGTTAAATGACCAATATATTTACCAAATCGTGAAGCAGACGCCGATCAGGCTCGATTCCTTCACACTCACCTGACCCTGGCGTACGGCCGCTACGATGGAACCCGCGCCGTCCGGTCATCGAGCCGATGACGGCCTGACCCGGCCCAACCCAGTCACTCCGGCCCGATGCGAGCCAACGGCCAGGAACTTGCGGTTCCCGGGCCAGGCTTCCCCGTTCCTATACCAAGCGACCACGCGACGGCGCCACCACTTAGGCAGTGCGCTCTGTAGTGATTCCCCTACACGCGAATCACGGTTGTCGTGATACCCGCCCCCGGGGCAGGCGGCCAGAATGGGTTCCGTCGGCCGGCCTGGGCTGGGAGCGCGGGCGCCGCGGCCACTTTCGGAGGATCGTTCCATGGCACGCAAACCGGGGTTCAGGCTGGGCATCTATGTCTTCAAGGATGCGGAGATCGTCGATTACGCGGCCCCGGCCGGGGTGTTCTCGGTGGCGCGGCGGCTCGATCCGGAACTGGACACCTTCCTCATCGCCGAGGCCATGCGGCCGGTGCAGACCCAGGCCGGATTCACCGTCATTCCCAACTATGGCTTCGCCGACGCGCCGGCCATGGATGCCTTCCTCATCCCCGGCGGCTTCGGTACCCGCCAGGAAATGCACAACGCCAACCTGCACCGCTACATCCGGTCGCTTCCCGGAGAGTGTCTACTGACCAGCGTGTGCACCGGCTCCTGGATCTACGCCCGCATGGGCCTGCTCGACGGCCTGCCGGCCACCAACCGCAAGGAACCGGACCGGCTGGAGGCTTCCCACATGGGCAAGACGCCCATCGACCGCCTGGCGGAGATGGCGCCGGCCTGCCGCGTCAGCCGCGCCCGGGTGGTGGACGCCGGGCGCATCGTCACCGGCGGCGGTATCGCTTCGGGCATGGAGGTGGGCTTCCACCTCCTGCGCCGCGCCGGCTACGACGAGGACTTCATCGGCGACGTGGCCCGGATCATGGAATACCACCGGGCCTACGACCTCTACCGCCACGACATCGAATTGCACGAACCCGCCTGATCGTCCCCCATCGACCTTTCCCGTAGGAGATCGCCATGTCCGCCTTCAAGGACCCTTTCCACGACGCCACCCGCCTGGGCAGCTGCTCCTGCGGCAAGCACCATTCCCAGGCCGAGCACGACGCGGCCCAGGCCGCCGATCTTCCCCTCGAGGCCAATGAGGAGGCGCTGAACCGCCGCAGCATCGAGTCGGCCATCATGCGCGCCGTCTTTCCCGACGACGGCGAACGCCGCCGCTTCCTGCGCGCCGTCGGCCGGTCGACGGCCCTGGCGGCGCTGTCCAGCTTCTTCCCCCTCGGCGCCCTGGAGGCCATGGCCCAGGAAAAAGGCCCCCTGGAAAAGAAGGACCTCAAGATCGGCTTCATCCCGATCACCTGCGCCAGCCCCCTGCTGATGGCCGACCCCCTGGGCTTCTACAAGCAGCAGGGCCTCAACGTCCAGGTGGTCAAGACCGCCGGCTGGGCGCTGATCCGCGACAAG
>SSTB01000252.1 GCA_009469665.1 Azonexaceae bacterium
ATTGATGCCGACCAGGGGAGTCTTCAGGCGCAGGGCCTGTTCGAGCTCTTCGCCGTTGTGCACTTCGACCAGGACGGCCATGCCGTAGGCTTGTGCCAGGGCCTCGAACTCTTCCATCAGCACGAGCGGCAGGGCGGCGGCAATGAGCAGGATGGCGTCGGCGCCCATGGCCCGGGCTTCGTGGACCTGGTAGGCGTCCACTAGGAAGTCCTTGCGCAGGACGGGCAGGGTGCAGGCGGCGCGGGCGGCTTTGAGGTATTCCGGGCTGCCCTGGAAATACGGGCCGTCGGTAAGGACCGAGAGGCACGCGGCACCGTGATCGGCATAACTCGCGGCAATGTCGGCCGGACGGAAGTCCGGACGGATGACACCCTTGGAGGGGCTGGCCTTCTTGATTTCGGCGATGACGGCCGGACGACCGGCAGCGACCGTGGTCTTCAGGGCGGCGAGGAAATCGCGGGGGGCGGGCTGACGCTCGGCGTCGGCCCGCACCTCGGCAAGCGGTCGGACTGCCCGGGCGGCGGCGACCTCTTCTCCTTTGGTCGCCAGTATCCGATCGAGAATGTCCGAACCGGAACTGGGACTCATGCGCAACTCCGCGTGCGACTCACAAAGGCCTCGACCTTGGCCCGGGCGGCGCCGCTGGACAGGGTCTCCAGAGCCTTGTCTACGCCGGAGGCGAGGGAATCGGCGAGGCCGGCCACGTAGAGTGTCGCGCCCGCGTTGAGGGCCACGATGTCCCGGGCGGCGCCGGGGCGGTTTTCCAGGGCGCCCAGCAGCATGGCGCGGGATTCCTCGACGTTGGCGACCTGAATGGCCTTGGGGTCGTGCAGCGGCAGGTCGAAATCCTCCGGCCGAACTTCGTACTCCCGCACCACGCCGTCTTTCAGCTCGCCCACCAGGGTGGGGCCGGCGATGGAGATTTCGTCGAGGCCTTCGCGCCCATGGACGGTCAGAGCCCGCTCGCTGCCCAGGCGTTGCAGAACATGGACCTGGATGCCGACCAGATCAGGGTGAAAGACGCCCATGACCTGGCGCCTGGCTCCCGCCGGGTTGGTGAGAGGGCCAAGGATGTTGAAGAGGGTGCGGACGCCGAGTTCGCGCCGCACCGGGGCGGCGTGCTTCATGGCGCTGTGGTGGTTGGGGGCGAACATGAAGCCGACGCCGACTTCGTCGATGCATTCACCCACCTGTTCCGGCTTGAGGTTGATGTTGGCGCCCAGAGCCTCGATGACGTCGGCACTGCCCGACTGGCTCGAAACAGAGCGCCCGCCATGCTTGGCGACTCGCGCGCCCGCCGCAGCCGCGACGAACATGGCGGCGGTAGAGACGTTGAAGGTGTGGGCGCCGTCACCCCCTGTGCCGCAGGTATCGACGAGGCAGCCGGAATCGGCCACCTGCACCTTGGTAGACAGTTCGCGCATGACCGAGGCGGCGGCGGCGATTTCTCCCACCGTCTCCTTCTTGACCCGCAGGCCGGTGATGATGGCGGCGATCATGACCGGCGACACCTCGCCGCCCATGATCTGGCGCATCAGGGCGACCATTTCGTCGTGGAAGATTTCGCGGTGCTCGATGACACGCTGCAGGGCGGCTTGGGGGGTCATGGACGGTGCTCCTCGAGGAAATTCTTCAACAGGTCATGACCGCGCTCGGTCAGGATGGATTCGGGGTGAAACTGCACGCCCTCGACGGCCAGGGTTTTGTGGCGCACCCCCATGATTTCGCCGTCGTCTGTCCAGGCGGTGATTTCCAGGCAGTCGGGGCAGCTTTCCCGCTCGATGGCCAGGGAGTGATAGCGGGTGCAGGTGAGGGGGTTGGGCAGGCCGCGAAAGACGCCCACATCCTTGTGCTGCACCGGCGAGACCTTGCCGTGCATGAGTCGCTTGGCGTGGACGATACGCCCGCCGAAGGCCTCGCCGATGGCCTGATGGCCGAGACAAACGCCCAGCAGCGGAATCCTGCCGGCGAATTCCCGGATGGCGGCGAGCGAAACCCCCGCCTGGGACGGGGCGCAGGGGCCGGGCGAGATGACCAGATAGTCCGGCGCCAGGCGGACGATTTCGTCCAGGGCGATGGCGTCGTTGCGGAAGACCCGCACGTCCTGCCCCAGTTCGCCGAAGTACTGCACCAGGTTGTAGGTGAAACTGTCGTAGTTGTCGATCATCAGAAGCATGGCGCCATCCCTCGGGCTTGTCTTGGGTCGCGAATCAATCGATGCGGGTGTCGAGGCCCTGTTCGGCGAGTTCCGCCGCCCGCAGCACGGCGCGGGCCTTGTTGCGGGTTTCCTGCCATTCGGATTCGGGGTCCGAGTCTGCGACGATGCCGGCCCCGGCCTGGACGTGCAGTTGCCCGTCCTTCATGACCGCGGTGCGGATGGCGATGGCAAGGTCCATGTCGCCCTGGAAGCCCAGGTAGCCGACGGCTCCGGCGTAGATACCGCGCTTGGCCGGTTCCAGTTCGTCGATGATCTCCATGGCCCGCACCTTGGGGGCGCCGGAAACGGTGCCCGCGGGAAAGGTGGCGCGCAGGACGTCGAGGGCGTCGAGACCCGGCTGCAGGCGGCCTTCCACGTTGGAGACGATGTGCATCACGTGGGAGTAGCGCTCGATCACCATGTTCTCGGTGAGGCGCACGCTGCCCACTTGGGCGACGCGGCCGCAGTCATTGCGCCCCAGGTCGAGGAGCTGTACGTGCTCCGCCCGTTCTTTTTCGTCCGCCAGGAGGTCGGCGGCCAGGGCGGCATCCTCGTCGGCCGTGGCACCCCGCTTGCGCGTCCCGGCGATGGGCCGTACGGTGACCATATCGCCCTCCAGACGCACCAGAATTTCCGGCGAGGCGCCGACGACATGGAAGTCGTCAAAGTCGAAATAGAACATGTAAGGCGAGGGATTGAGGCTGCGCAGGCTGCGGTATAGCGCCAGGGGGCTCGCCGAACAGGGCTTCGACATGCGCTGCGAGAGGACGACCTGCATGATGTCGCCTTCGGTGATGTAGTCTTTGGCGCGCCGCACGGCGGCCTTGAAGGCTTCTTCGCCGAAGCCCGACACGGCGGGCGCGGAACTGCGCGGCCCCTCTTCCGGGATGGCCACCGGCGACCGCAGGCGGGCGACCAGATCCTTCAAGCGGGCCCGGGCCCTGTCGTAGGCGCCGGGCATCCCCGGTTCGGCATAGACCACCAGGGTAAGCTTGCCCGAGAGGTTGTCGACCACAGCAATCTCTTCCGAGAGCAGCAGAACGATGTCAGGCGTGCCCAGATCCCCGGCGGTTGGCCCATGGGAAAGACGCTTCTCGACGTAGCGCACGGTGTCGTAGCCGAAGCAACCCACCAGTCCGCCGCAGAAGCGGGGCAGCCCCGCCGCCGGAGCGACGCGGAAGCGCGCCAGGTAGCGCCCGAGGAATTCCAGCGGGTCACCGCCCTCCTCCCGCTCGACGATGCAATCGCCGCAATGGACGGCGACCTCGCTGCCGCGCACGACGATGCGGGTGCTCGCCGCCAGGCCGACGAAGGAATAGCGGCCGAAACGTTCGCCACCCTGCACCGACTCGAGCAGATAGGAAAAGGGCCGGCCTGCCAGCTTCAGGTAAATGGACAGCGGCGTATCGAGGTCGGCAAAGGTCTCCAGGGTCACGGCGACCCGGTTGTAACCCTGGGCCGCCAGGGCGTTGAATTCGGTTTCAGTCATGGGGAACCTCGGAAATGACGGGGGATCTATCGAACGCGGATGCGCCGTACAGGCGGCGCAGAGACGATTCAGGAGCGCCAGAGGCGCCAGGATTGGGCTGCCGCGAAGGGGCGCCAAAGCCGGAATTGCCGGTCGATCGGGAAAGTCATTTCGGGTGGGGGCGGGTCAGAATTCAAGGGCGCGCCGGTAGGCGGCGAGCAGGTCGGATACTAGCGCATCGCATTCGGCACTGTCCACCGGGCGACCTTCGTTGTAGCCGTAGGGCACACAGAAGACGGGACACCCGGCAGCCCGGGCCGCCTCGATGTCATTAAGGGAATCGCCCACGTGCAGATTGCATTGCGGCGTCGTTCCCAGGCGGGCCACCCCGTGCAGCAGGGGCTCGGGGCGGGGCTTCTTGTAGGGCGTGGTATCGCCCGAGACGACGACGGAGAAATAGGGGGCCAGGCCGCAGCGCTCCAGCAGCGCCTCGGTGAACAACCCAGGTTTGTTGGTCACCACACCCAAAGGGATGCCGGAGGCCTTCCAGGCCTCCAGTCCGGCGAGAACCCCGGGGTAGAGGGCAGCCTGCTGTCCATTGACTTCGAAGTAATGAAGCTTGAAGGCCTCGATACCGGCGTGTAGACGGCGGGCATCGGGCGGTGCGCTCCGGGTCAGACACCGCTCGACCAGGACCGCCATGCCCTTGCCGACGAAGGCGTGGATTTCAGCCAGGCTGCGCGGGGGTTCTCCCAGGTCGATCAACATGCGGCGACAGGCCTCGGCCAGATCGGCGACGGTATCGAGGAGGGTTCCGTCCAGGTCGAAGGTGGCTGAAGCGAAGCGCACGGATCAGCTTTTCGCCAGTTCGGCTCGCAGGGCGGCGATCACCGTGTCGTAGCGATGGGGATCGGCATCGCGGCCGGCGCCGTATACCGCGGAGCCGGCGACGAAGGCATCGACGCCGGCCCGGGCGATTTCGGCGATGTTGCCCACGGTGACGCCCCCGTCGATTTCAAGGCGGATGGCACGACCGCTTTCCCGCGTATAGGCATCCAGCCGAACCCGCGCCTGGCGGGCCTTGGCGAGGGCCGAGGGGATGAATTTCTGGCCGCCGAAGCCCGGGTTCACACTCATCAGCAGGACGACGTCGATCTTGTCGAGGACGTGATCCAGGTAATCCAGGGGCGTGGCCGGGTTGAAGACCAGGCCCGCCTGACAGCCCTGATCCCGAATGAGCGCGAGACTGCGGTCGATGTGCTCGGAGGCTTCGGGGTGGAAGGTGATGATATTGGCGCCGGCCTTGGCGAAATCGGGGATGATGCGGTCCACCGGCTTGACCATGAGATGCACGTCGATGGGCGCCGCGGTGCAGGGCCGGATGGCGGCGCAGACCAGGGGGCCTATGGTCAGGTTGGGAACGTAATGGTTGTCCATCACGTCAAAGTGAATCCAGTCCGCCCCCGAAGCGACGACGTTTTCCACTTCCTGCCCAAGGCGCGCAAAATCGGCCGAGAGAATGCTGGGAGCGATGACGAAATCCATTGCCGGCATGGTGAACTCCAATCCAGGTACCCACGATTCCATGAGTGAACAAAAAACCTACTGCGTCGAGGTGACGCCGCAACCCCGCTTCATACCCGAGCAGTCCGACACGGAAGGCGACAATTACGTCTTCGCCTACACCATCGCCATCCGCAATACCGGCACCGTTCCGGTGCAATTGGTGTCGCGCCACTGGATCATCGGCGACGCCAATGGCGAGGTCCAGGAAGTGCGCGGACTGGGAGTGGTGGGCCAGCAACCGCTGCTGCAGCCCGGCGAGGTGTTCGAATATACCAGCGGATGCGCCCTCAAGACACCGGTGGGCACCATGAAGGGCACTTACCGGTTGGTGGCGGCCGACGGGCATTCCTTCGACGCCACCATCCCGGAATTCGTCCTGGCCGTGCCCCGGGTGCTGCACTGAATCTGCGCCACCCCTACACCCTGATCGCCCCGGTCTATGACCTGGCCATCGAAGGGGCGTCGCGAAGGCTGCGGGAAGCAAGCCTGGCCGCTCTGCCCGCGGCCCCTGCGGATATCCTGCTGGCCGGCATCGGCACCGGCCTCGACCTTCCCCTGCTGCCTCCCGGGCACCGCGTGGTGGGCTGTGACCTGACCCCGGCCATGCTGGCTCGCGCGGTAAACCGCCGCGAAGCCTGCGACTTCGGGCCCGTGGTGGCGGATGTCCGTCGCCTGCCCTTCGCCGCCGCAAGTTTCGATGTCGTGATCCTGCACCTGATCCTGGCCGTGGTTCCCGATCCCCGAGCCTGTCTGGCCGAGGCGGCCCGGGTGTTGCGGCCAGGCGGTTCGGTCCTCATCCTGGACAAGTTTCTCCGGCCCGGGGAATCCGCCCTCCTGCGGCGGGCCGCCAACGCCCTCGTGCGCCACGTGGCCACGCGGCTCGACGTAGTCTTCGAGGAGGTTCTGGCGGGCGTTCCAGGCTTGAGGGTCGTCACCGACCAGGCGGCCCTGGCGGGGGGCTGGTTCCGCCGCATCGTGCTCAGCCGCGACGGCGCGCCGCAGGAGTAGCCCTCCCGCGGGCCATGCGCAGATCAGCGGCGTTGCTTGCCTACCTAGTCGCCGATGACGCCACCGATGGCGGCCCCCCCGACAGTGCCCAGAACACCGCCTCCAGTGACCGCGGCACCCACCACTCCCCCGACGCCCGCACCCACCACGGTGCTCTTCTGGCGCGAATTCATGCTGTCCCAGCTGGCACAACCGGACGCGGCAAGGCTGAGGACGAGGACTGACAATAGGGCTGGAATGCGTTGCATGGCTGGACTCCCGGGGATTGGACGGTGAAACCCGTCGATGGAGGGAGCTTAGGTTCGCTCGCGCCGGGCGCCTGTTGCCAGCCGTTACGGGATGTATCTCCGGATGAATCGGCACCGCCGCCCTGGCACCACGGGCGGACAGAGCCCCGGCCCGGGCTCTGTCCGCCGGCCCGGCTCAGAAGCGGTAGAAAGCGGAGAAGTTGAGGCGGGTGCGCACGGTATCCGTGGCCAGACTGTTGCGATCCAAAGCGCGAGCAACATCCAGGGAGGTTTCGAGGCGGTCGTGCGACCAGCGCAAGCCTGCGCCAGCGCTGGCAAGCCGTTCGGTGTGGCCGTCGCTACGGGTATGAGCGGATCCGCCGTCAATGAAGATGACCGGGCGCAGACGCGGAACCAGGACCTGAGGTGCCATGGCCTCCAGGTTCCAGAGGTAGCCAAAGTCTCCGGCGACCTCCCGGTCTGCGAACCCGCGTACGGAACCGGCGCCACCCAGGCCGAACTGCTCGCCCGGAATGAGGGAGTGGCTCGACCACTGGCCGCGCAGCTTGCCGGTAAAGTTCCAGCCCTGGTTGGCCAGGGCGCCTTCGACGCCGTAACGCCAGGCATCCCAGAAGTGATCCGCCTCCACGGCCGCATAGTTTGCGTTCCGGTTGTCGGCCCCCCCACCGAAATTGCGCGCGTATCCGACATTGCCGCTCACATGGCCCCAGGCATGGTCCTGGCGGGCGGTGTAAAGCAGGGAAATCGGGCGTGATCCCACGTCGGGGGTGATCTTAGTTCCCGCAAAGCGGGTGTCGTTGCGGAAGTGCCGGTCGTCCAGGGCGATGGCGGCCGTGTGTTGCAGGGTGCCCTGACGGGGCAGCGCCAGACTGAGCTTGACCCCCATGAACTCCCCGCCACCGCTCACATCCAGGAGCCCACCGCCCTGCGGTACTTGGCCAGTATTGACGTCGGAATAGGTGTAATAGCCCGAAAGGCTGAGGCCGGTGCCATAGAACGGGGCCTGGTAGTACAGGCCGAACAGCGAGACCTGGCCGAGATCACGGGGATCCAGGGTATAGGAAGCGGTGACGACGTGGTCCCGGTCGAACAGATTGGCGTGCTGGACCCCCACCGTAAGGCGATAGATGCCGTCACCGTTGCGGGCGGGATCGATGGAGCGGTTGGCGGTGAGGCCGGCGAAGAAACCGAGGGGTTCGGCGTCCCGGACCCGCAGGTCGGCGTCCACGCCGCTCCGCGACGCGCCTTCGCGGAAGGTGATGGCGGCCTGCTTGGAGGGATTGACGTTGGCCGCGGTGAGGTCACGGCCCAGGTCGTCCATGTCCGGGGGTTCGCCGACCCGCAGGGCGGGCAGGCTGCGCAGGATGTTCTCGGTGGAAAAGTGCTGATTGCCGCTCACCGTGACCTTGGCGAGGTTGAAGGCGAGCACCTGAAGGACGACTTCTCCCCCCTCGGGTTTCTGGACCGGAACCAGGACGCGGTGGAAAACGTGTCCCTCGTCGCGGAAAGCCTTTTCCAGCGCCTTGGCCGCCTGCTCGATCTGGGCAATGCTGCGCTTTTCACCCACGTGGGCGGCCAAGATGGCCGCAACCTGGGCGTCCGAGAGGGGTGTCTTGCCTTCGATGCGGTAGCGCGTGACGTCGAGGGTAGGTTCCTGGGGCGAGGGCGCTTCGGCCTGCGCCGGAGATGCCGACAGGGCGAGGCAGGCGGCCAGAGCGATCAGGCCGGGGGCCAGTCGCCCACCGAGATTGGGACGCACCATGGCTTTATTGAACCTCGCAGATTTCCTGGTCCGGCGCCCCCAGGGTGACGCCGTAGAGCTGGATGATGTC
>SSTB01000030.1 GCA_009469665.1 Azonexaceae bacterium
ACTGCCGTCGGCTGCCAGGGAGCGTAAAACCCCTGCAGATCCCGGGCGTAGGTGTTGTCGAAGGCGAACAGCCCGGACAAGGAAGGTGCAAGAGGTGAATTCACGGCATTCCCGCATTTTGGCGCGCCGGTTCGACTTCACGGCGCTGCCGATGGTTCCACCGCAGGCGGCAATCGAAGACAATAGCGCCCTCGCCCTGCCGCCGCCGCCCTGGCGCGCCGAACTCTTCCCCGCCGCCATGCCCTTCTCGCCTCCCGACGCCGCCGACAGCGCCTTCGCCCAGCACACCCCGATGATGCGCCAATACCTGGCGCTCAAGGCGCAACATCCCGGCACCCTGTTGTTCTACCGCATGGGGGATTTCTACGAGCTGTTTTTCGATGACGCCGAGAAAGCTGCCCGCCTGCTCGACATCACCCTCACCACTCGCGGCCAGAGCGCCGGGCAGCCGATCAAGATGGCGGGCGTGCCCTTCCATGCCCTGGAGCCCTACCTCGCCAAGTTGGTCCGCCTGGGTGAATCGGCGGTCATCTGTGAGCAGATCGGCGATCCGGCGACCAGCAAGGGGCCCGTCGAGCGGGCCGTCTCGCGCATCGTCACCCCGGGGACTCTGACCGAAGCGGCGCTCCTGGACGACAAGCGCGACACCTGGCTCCTGGCCCTCGCCCAACACCGCCACATCGTGGGGCTTGCCCGTCTCAATCTGGCGAGCGGCGATTTCCTGCTGACCGAGATCCCGGCCGATCAGGTCGGCGCCAGCCTAGAGCGTATCCGTCCGGCGGAAATCTTGCTGCCCGAAGGTCTGGAGATTCGCCTCTCGCTGGACGGCGTCGCCCTGACCCGGCAGGCGGACTGGCATTTCGACGCCGACTCTGCCCGTCGTGAGCTGTGCAGCCATTTTCAGGTCGCTTCCCTGGCCGGTTTCGGCGCCGACGGTCTGCGGCCGGCGGTGGCCGCCGCGGGGGCGCTTCTGCACTATGCCCGCGCCACCCAGGCCGGAGCCCTGCCCCATGTGCGCGCCCTGACCGTGGAGCTCGAGGGCGACTACCTGGGCCTGGATTCCGCCACCCGGCGCAATCTGGAACTCACCGAGACCCTACGGGGCCAGCCTTCGCCCACGCTCTTCTCCCTCCTGGACCGTTGCGTCAGTGGCATGGGGTCCCGCCTCCTGCGCCACACCCTGCATCATCCCCTGCGGGACAGAAGCCTGCCGGCAGCGCGCCATCAGGCGGTGGCGAACCTGTTGGAAGATTATGGTCGCCGGGCCGGCGAGCTGCGCCGGGAATTGCGCGGCTTCGCCGACGTGGAGCGCATTGCCGGCCGTATCGCGCTGGGCAGCGCCCGCCCCCGGGATCTTTCCGGCCTGCGCGATTCCCTGACTCGCCTGCCGGCCCTGGTGGCGCCTCTGGCCGACGGCACGGCCCCCCTACTGGAAACCCTGGCGGCAGACCTCAGCCAGCCCGATGAGGCGCTGTCCCTGTTGCTCGCCGCCCTGCTGCCCGATCCGGCAGCCCAGATCCGCGACGGCGGGGTCATGGCCACGGGTTTCGACGCCGAACTGGACGAGCTGCGCTCCCTGAACGACAACTGCGGCAGCTACCTGCTCGATCTGGAGGCGCGGGAAAGAGAACGGACGGGGATCGCCAGCCTCAAGGTCGAATACAACAAGGTGCATGGCTTTTATATCGAGGTCACCCACGCCAACGCAAGCAAGGTGCCGGACGACTACCGCCGCCGCCAGACCCTCAAGAACGCCGAGCGCTACATCACCCCTGAGCTGAAAAGCTTCGAAGACAAGGCCTTGTCGGCCCAGGAGCGCGCCCTGGCGCGGGAGAAACTGCTCTACGACAGGCTTCTCGGCCAGTTGCAACCCTTCGTCCCCCGCTTTCTGGCCATCGCCCGGGCCGTGGCCCATCTCGACCTGCTGTCCGCCTTCGCCGACGTCGCCCTCAAGTACGACTGGTCCTGCCCTCGCTTCGTCGCCGAGAGCCTCGTCAAGATTGAAGCCGGTCGTCACCCGGTGGTCGAAGGAGAGCTGGCCGGCCGGGCCGAATCCTTCATCGCCAATGACCTCGCCCTGGCGCCGGAGCGCCGCCTGCTTCTCATCACCGGCCCCAACATGGGGGGCAAGAGTACCTACATGCGCCAGACGGCCATCATCGCCCTACTCGCCCACATGGGCTGCTTCGTCCCCGCCAAGCGCGCGGAGTTGGGGCCCCTGGACCGCATCTTCACGCGCATCGGCGCTTCCGACGACCTGGCCTCCGGTCGCTCCACCTTCATGGTCGAAATGACCGAGGCGGCGGCCATCCTGCACCACGCGACGCCCAACAGCCTAGTGCTCATGGACGAAATCGGCCGCGGCACCTCCACTTTCGACGGTTTGGCCCTAGCCTTCGCCATCCTGCGTCATCTCGTCGAGAAAAACCGCAGCCTGACCCTCTTTGCTACCCACTATTTCGAACTGACGCGGCTTTCCCACGAATACCCCGAACTGGCCAACGTCCACCTGGGCGCCGTAGAGCACGGTGAGCGCATCGTCTTTCTGCACGCCGTCGAGGAAGGCCCCGCCAACCAGAGCTACGGCATCCAGGTTGCAGCCCTGGCCGGTATCCCGGCCCCGGTCCTGCGCGCCGCCCGCCGGCAGTTGCGGGAGTTCGAGCAGCGGGCCGCCATCGATCCGCTGCAGCCGGACCTCTTCGCCGGGGTCGCTCCCGAACCGGAAGCGCCCCCAACCGCTCATCCCGCCCTGGAGCACCTGGGGAACATCGATCCGGACCGCATGAGCCCCCGCGAAGCCCTGGAAGCCCTCTACGCGCTCAAGGCCCTTCTGCCATGAAGGCTGGCCTGGCCGTGCTGCTCCTCGCCGGGGCGCTCGCGGCCCGGGCTGAACCCTGGTCTTTCGCCGTCATCGGCGATACCCCCTATTCTGAATACGAGCGGCGCGAACTGCCCGCCCTCCTGGCTGCCGCCGCCGAATCCGGCGCCCGTTTCGTCCTGCACGCGGGGGACATAAAACGGGGGCGGGATCCCTGCGACGACGCGGTTTACGCGGATCGTCTAGCCCTCTTTCAGGCCTCGCCCATCCCCCTGATCTTCGCCCCCGGCGACAACGAATGGAGCGATTGCGCCCGCCTTTCCGCCGGTGCCTACTCCCCGGAAGAACGCCTGACTCGCCTGCGCGCCCTGTTCTGGAAAGACGACTCCACTCTGGGAAGGACGAAACGCCGCCTGGAGCGGCAGATGCCGGATTTTCCTGAGCACAGCCGCTTGCGCGAGGACGGGGTGCTCTTTGTCAGCCTCAACGTGCCCGGGGACGACAACCGGCGCGGGGTGCATCCGCGCCCGCCGGCGAGTTTCACGGCGCGCGACGGGGCGATCCGGCGCTGGTTACGGGAATCCTTCGCCCTCGCCCGCCGGGATGGCTTGCTTGGCCTGGTCGTCCTGATGCAGGCGGACCCGGGTCTTGAAAGTTTCCGTCGGGGCATTCCACGGCGCGGATTCGCGAGCCTTCTGCGCACCCTGAGCGAAGAAGCGGCGAGCTTCTCGGGCAGCGTGCTCCTGATCCACGGCGACGGGCACCGTCACCGCATCGACCGCCCCATGAAGGACTTGGCCGGAAAGACCCTGCTGACTCGACTCGAAACCTACGGTTACCCGGAATTGGGTTGGGTCCGGGTCACCGTCGACCCGAACGCCGCGGGTGTGTTCCGCTTCGAATCGAGGCCCTGGAAAGACTCACCCAGCACGCAACGCTGGGCATTGATGGGATTTCTCGGCCTGCGTTGAGGCAAGGGCCAGCGGCCGCCTCTTCGGGGGCACCACCGTCACTCGTGCTCGCAGTCCTCGCCGTGGTCATGGACGTGGCCATGGCCAACCTCTTCCTCGCTCGCCGATCGCACGGCCGTCACCGTGCAAGTGAACACTAGGGCCATGCCGGCCAGGGGGTGGTTGCCGTCCAGCACCACCTTGCCGTCGGCAATGTCGGTCACCCTGTAGATGATGAAATCTTCGTCGTCGGACCCGGCGGGCGCCCCTTCGAACTGCATGCCCACTTCCAGTTCCTTGGGGAAATCTCCCCGGGGCTCCACCTGGACGAGATCGGCATCGTAATCGCCGAAGGCCTCGTCCGGCTGCAGCTTCACCTGGACCGACTCGCCGATCCCCTTGCCCTGGAGGGCTTCCTCGATCTTGGGAAAGATGTCGTCGTAGCCGCCATGGAGATAAACGATGGGCTCCCGCCCCTCGTCCACCACCGCGCCATCCGGATCGGTGACGTGATAGTCGAGCGTGACGACGGTATTGCGGGCGACCAAAGCATTCATGAATCGAGTTCCTTGACGAGACGGAGCACTTCCAGGGCGTGCCCCTTGAAATTGACGTTGTAGAGCGCGTGGCGGATAAAGCCATCGCCGTCGATGATGAAGGTCGAGCGCGCGATGCAGTGGCGCACCTGACCGTCCACTTCCTTGGCCTGAAGCACGCCGTACAGCGAGCAGACCTCGCCTTCCGTATCGGCCAGCAGCGACACGCCTATGCCTTCCTTGTCGCGGAATTCAGCGTGCTTCAGGCAGTCGTCCCGGCTGATACCGAAGAGGACGCAATTACGCTCGTCGAAGTCGAGTTCGTGATCCGAAAAATCCGTTGCTTCAAGCGTACAACCCGGGGTGCCATCCTTGGGGTAAAAAAACAGCACGACTCGCTTGCCTCTATAGTCCGTCAGGGAAACGGACTCCATGTCGGCATCGGGCAGGGTAAACCCCGGCGCCTGTTCTCCGGCCTTGAGCTGCATTGTGTTCTCCTTTTGCGCGCTCGTTTCTGTTGGGTCTTGATAGCCCTGTGCATTGGCCTACCTGCGGGGGATTCTAACCAAGCTCCTGACCGCTGACTACGGGCGCAAACGAACTTGCGGAAAACTATTTTCGTGCCGGATTTTCCGGAATGGCGACGAAGTTTTCGTCCTGCCGGATCATGCCCAGTTCAAAACGGGCTCTTTCTTCAATGGCGTCATAGCCTTGCTTCAGGTCACGCACCTCTGCATCGAGGCCCGCATTGCGGATTTCGAGCTTGCGGGTACCCTCCTTCTGCTGATGCAACTCCTCCTCGGCCTCCCAGACCTTGAGCCACCCTCCCTTCCCCAACCAGAGGGGGTACTGGAGCAGGACGATGAGGGCCAAAAGGCCCAGACTCAGCCAGCGCATGAGATGGCGGGGGGCGAGGGGTGAGGGGTGTGGGGAAAAGCGCCCCTCGATTGCGCGCCCTGAACGGTGCCGTAACGCCTCACCCCACCCTCCTCACCCCTCACCGCAATCCACGCCTCAACGCAGATTGTAGAAGGTCTCGCGGCCCGGGTAGGACGCGGTGTCGCCCAGGTCTTCCTCGATACGGATGAGCTGGTTGTACTTGGCGATACGGTCGGAGCGGGAGAGGGAGCCGGTCTTGATCTGGCCGGCGTTGAGGCCGACGGCGATGTCGGCGATGGTGGAATCCTCGGTCTCGCCGGAACGGTGGGAGATCACCGCCGTGTAGCCGGCGCGCTTGGCCATTTCGATGGCAGCGAAGGTTTCCGACAGGGTGCCAATCTGGTTGATCTTGATCAGGATGGAATTGGCGATGCCTTTCTGGATGCCTTCCTTGAGGATCTTGGTGTTGGTGACGAAGAGGTCGTCGCCGACGATCTGCACCGTCTTGCCCAGGCGGTCGGTGAGAAGCTTCCAGCCGTCCCAGTCGCCTTCGGCCATGCCGTCTTCGATGGAAACGATGGGGAACTGGTCGGCCAGATTGGCCAGGTAGTCGGTGAACTGGGCGGAAGTCAGTTGCAGGCCTTCGCCTTCCAGATGGTAGCGGCCATCCTTATAGAACTCGGAGGCGGCGCAGTCGAGGGCGAGCAAGATATCCTTTCCGGGCACGTAGCCGGCGACCTCGATGGCCTGGGTAATCACCTGCAGGGCCTCGGCGTGGCTGCCCAGGTTGGGGGCGAAGCCGCCTTCGTCACCGACTGAGGTGGGCAGGCCCTTCTTGTCCAGCAGCTTCTTGAGGGCGTGGAAGATCTCGGCGCCGCAGCGCAGGGCGTCCCGGAAGGTAGTCTGGCTCACCGGCATGATCATGAATTCCTGGATGTCCAGGCTGTTGTTGGCATGCGCCCCGCCGTTGATGATGTTCATCATCGGCACCGGCATCTGCATGGGGCCGGAACCGCCGAAGTAGCGGTAGAGCGGCAGCCCGGATTCTTCGGCGGCGGCCTTGGCGACGGCCATGGAGACCGCCAGGATGGCGTTGGCGCCCAGGCGCGACTTGTTGTCGGTGCCGTCCAGGTCGATCATGGTCTGATCGATGAAGGCCTGCTCCTGGGCATCCAGCCCGATGATGGCTTCAGAGATCTCGGTGTTGATGTTTTCCACGGCTTGCAGCACGCCCTTGCCCAGATAGCGGCCGGCGTCGCCGTCACGCAGCTCGATGGCCTCGCGGGAGCCGGTGGAGGCGCCCGAAGGCACAGCGGCGCGGCCCATGACGCCGGATTCCAGCAGCACGTCGGCTTCGACGGTGGGGTTGCCGCGGGAATCCAGGATTTCGCGGGCGACGACATCGACGATAGAACTCATGTCTCTTCCTTTTCAGTAGCTTAGAGTAAAAAATTAAAGTTGTTTATTAACAAGAATGCTGCGATCGCACTTCCTCGAGTCCGGCAGCCTTGACCGCTTGGTCGAGCGCCACCAGGGTCGTGAGCAAACTTTCCATGCGGTCCAGGGGCCAGCTGTTGGGGCCGTCGGACCAAGCCTTGTCCGGACACGGATGGGTTTCCATGAAGAGGCCGGAGATCCCCACCGCCACCGCCGCCCGGGCTAGGACCGGAACGAATTCCCGTTGCCCGCCGGAGGTGGTGCCCTGACCACCGGGCAACTGCACCGAATGGGTGGCGTCGAAAACCACCGGGCAGCCGGTCTCGCGCATGATGGCCAGGCTGCGCATGTCGGAAACCAGATTGTTGTAGCCGAAGGAGGCGCCGCGCTCGCAGACCAGGAGGTTGTCGGCACCGCCATTGACCTCCCGGGCCTTGGCGACGACGTTCTTCATGTCCCCCGGGGCCAGGAACTGTCCCTTCTTGATATTGACCGGCTTGCCGCAGGAGGCGACGGCATGGATGAAATCGGTCTGCCGGCAGAGGAAGGCAGGCGTTTGCAGGACGTCCACCACCGCAGCCACCGGCGCGATCTGATCGATCTCGTGGACATCGGTCAGCACCGGCACGCCGATCTGGCGCTGCACCTCAGCGAAGAGGCGCAATCCCTCGTCCAGCCCGAGGCCGCGCACCGAGGTGCCGGAACTGCGGTTGGCCTTATCGTAGGACGCCTTGAAAATGTAGGGCACGCCCAGGCGGCCGCAGACTTCCTTCATATGGCCGGCGACATCCAGGCAGAGTTGCAAGGACTCGGCCGTACACGGGCCGGCGATGAGGAACAGGGGCTTGTCGAGCCCGGCTTCGAATCCGCAGAGTTTCATTGCTTCCCCTTGGTTTCCTGCTGGGCCAGGGCCGCCCGCACGTAGGCCGTAAACAGCGGATGTCCGGCGCGGGGGTTGGAGGTGAATTCCGGGTGGTACTGGACGCCCACGAACCAGGGATGCATGGACTGCGGCAATTCCATCATCTCCGGCAGATCCTCGGTGGGCGTGCGGGCGGAGATGACCATGCCCGCCGCTTCCAGCTTGGGCACGTAGATGTTGTTTACCTCGTAGCGGTGACGGTGGCGCTCGGTGACCTTCTTGCCGTAGATCTGCTCGGCCAGGGTACCCGCCTTGATCGGGCAGGTCTGGGCGCCCAGGCGCATGGTGCCGCCCAGGTCCGAACCGGCGTCACGCTTCTCGACCCGGCCTTCCCGGTCCAGCCACTCGGTGATGAGCGCAACCACGGGATGCGGAGTATCGGGATCGAACTCGGTACTGTTGGCGCCTTCCAGCCCGGCTTTGTTGCGGGCGAATTCGATGGTGGCCAGCTGCATGCCCAGGCAGATGCCCAGGTAGGGGACCTGGTTCTCGCGGGCGTAGCGGATGGCGGCGATCTTGCCTTCCGTGCCGCGCCGGCCGAAGCCGCCGGGGACGAGGATGGCGTCCATCGCCTTCAGGGCATCTATGCCATCCTTCTCGATATTTTCCGAGTCGATGTAATGAATCTCGATGGCGCTGCGGGTCTGGATGCCGGCGTGCTTGATAGCCTCGATCAGCGACTTGTAGGACTCGGTCAGATCGACGTACTTGCCCACGAAGGCGATGTCCACCTTGTGCTCGGGGTGCTCCTGGGCATAGATCAGCTTCTCCCACACCGACAGGTCGGCAGCCCGGGCCAGGATACCCAGCTTGTGGCAGACGATCTCGTCGATCATCTGCTCGTGCAGCATGCCGGGGATCTTGTAGATCGAATCGGCGTCCAGGCACTCGATGACCGCTTCCGGCATGACGTTGCAGAAGAGCGCGATCTTGCGTCTCTCTTCGGCCGGCATGGAGCGGTCGGCGCGGCAGAGCAGGATGTCCGGCTGGATGCCGATCTCGCGCAGCTCCTTGACGGAGTGCTGGGTGGGCTTGGTCTTCAGCTCGCCGGCCGTAGGGATATACGGCAGCAGCGTCAGGTGCATGTAGCAGGTGTTGGTGCGACCCTCCTCGATACCCATTTGGCGGATGGCTTCCAGGAAAGGTAGCGACTCGATGTCGCCCACCGTGCCGCCCACCTCGACGATGGCCACGTCGGCGCCGGCGGCGCCGGCCTTGATCTTGCCCTTGATCTCGTCGGTGATGTGGGGGATGACCTGCACCGTCTTGCCCAGGTACTCGCCCCGGCGTTCCTTGCGCAGCACCGAGTCGTACACCTGGCCGGTGGTGAAGTTGTTGCGCTTGGACATCTTGGCGCTGGTGAAGCGCTCGTAGTGCCCGAGGTCGAGGTCGGTCTCGGCGCCGTCCTCGGTGACGAAGACCTCTCCGTGCTGGAAGGGGCTCATCGTGCCGGGGTCGACGTTGATGTATGGGTCGAGCTTGAGGTGGGTAACCTTGATGCCGCGGGATTCCAGAATGGCCCCCAGCGACGCGGCGGCGATGCCTTTGCCCAGAGAGGACACGACACCGCCCGTGACGAAGACGTATTTGGTCATGGAAAGACAGGCTGCGGGAAAGCCGAATGATAGCCGATATGCCTGCCCATTCCCAAATCGCCCACCGGAAGCGACTTTCCGGACACTCACCCGGGATGGGGCCTGCTGCCCTGCCATTCGGGCTGTCGTTTCGGTTGTGGCCGCGGCGAAAATCGATCGATAATGGCGCCAATCCGGCGCGCCGAAAGCGACGCCGCCCGTCAGAGAGAGTTCAGTGACCACAACCGCGATCATCAGCCACCGGGACTGCCAGTTGCACGACATGGGCGCCCATCATCCCGAGTGTCCCCAGCGCCTCACCGCCATCAGCGACCATCTCATCGCCCAGGGCATCGACGCCTACTTCAGCTATTACGACGCGCCTTTGGCCACCTTCGAACAACTCCTGCGGGTGCATCCCGCCGCCCACCTGGAACGGCTTAAGCGTGCTGCGCCGGAAATGGGCATCGTGCACCTGGATCCCGACACGGCCATGAACCCCCACACCTGGCAGGCCGCCTTGCGCGCCGCCGGCTCCGGGGTCATGGCTGTGGATCTGGTCATGAAGGGCGAAGTCGAAAACGCCTTCTGCGCCGTGCGTCCCCCCGGCCACCACGCCGAGCGGGCGAATGCCATGGGCTTCTGCTTCTTCGCCAATACCAGCATCGCCGCCCGCCACGCCCTGGCGGCCCACGGCCTGGAGCGCGTCGCCATCATCGATTTCGACGTCCACCACGGCAATGGCACCGAGGACTGCGTCTCCGGCGACGACCGCATCCTCATGTGCAGCATCTTCCAGCACCCTTTCTACCCCTACAGCGGCACCGACAAGCCCGCCGCCAACATGTGCAACGTGCCCCTGGCCGCGGGCGCCGGGGGCGAAGAATTCCGCGATGCCGTCACCCAGGTCTGGATTCCCCGCCTGGACGAGTTCAAGCCCCAGCTCATCGTCATCTCGGCGGGGTTCGACGCCCACTACGAGGACGACATGGGCGGCCTCAAGCTTCTCGAACGGGACTATGCCTGGTGCACCGGCGAGCTCATGAAAGTCGCCGCGCGGCACGCCAACAAGCGCATCGTTTCCATGCTGGAAGGCGGCTACGTCATGACCTCGCTGGCCCGCAGCGTGGGCGCCCATTTGCGTGTCCTCGCCGAACTTTGAGCGGGTTTTCCCTTTGGACACATCCCCCGGGGGGTGGAGTAAAATCCGCCCCTCTTGCATTTCCCCTTCCACGTTAACCGGATACTTCCATGGCGTTGATTGTTCAGAAGTACGGCGGCACCTCGGTGGGCAACCCCGAGCGCATCAAGAACGTCGCCCAGCGTGTTGCCAAGTTCCAGGCCCAGGGGCACCAGGTGGTGGTCGTGGTTTCTGCCATGAGCGGCGAGACCAACCGCCTCATCGCCCTGGCCAAGGAAATCCAGGCCAATCCCGACCCCCGCGAGCTTGACCAGGTCTGCTCCACCGGCGAGCAGGTCACCATCGGCCTCCTGGCCATGGCCCTGAAGGACATCGGCGTCCCGGCCAGGAGCTACACCGGCGGCCAGGTCCGGGTACTCACCGACAGCACCTTTACCAAAGCGCGCATCCTCTCCATCGACGAAGCCAACATGCGGGCCGACCTGGATGCCGGCAAGGTCGTCGTCGTCGCGGGCTTCCAGGGCGTGGATGAAGCCGGCAACGTCACCACCCTGGGCCGCGGCGGCTCCGACACCTCCGGCGTCGCCCTGGCGGCGGCCCTCAAGGCCGACGAATGCCAGATCTACACCGACGTGGATGGCGTCTACACCACCGACCCCCGCGTCGTGCCGGAAGCCAAGAAACTCGACACCATCACCTTCGAGGAAATGCTGGAAATGGCCAGCCTCGGCTCGAAAGTGCTGCAGATCCGCTCCGTCGAGTTCGCCGGCAAATACAAGGTCAAACTGCGCGTGCTGTCCAGCTTCCAGGACGAAGGGGAAGGCACGCTGATCACTGTTGAGGAAGACAAGCAAATGGAACAACCGATCATCTCCGGTATCGCCTTCAACCGCGACGAAGCCAAGCTCACCATCCTGGGCATACCCGACAAGCCGGGCATCGCCTACCAGGTGCTGGGCGCCATCGCCGACGCCAACATCGACGTGGACATGATCATCCAGAACGTCGGCCACGACGGCTCCACCGACCTTTCCTTCACCGTGAACCGCCCCGAATTCCAGAAGGCCATGGGCATCCTGGAAGGCGTCAAGCAGAAGCTGGGTGCCCGCGAGGTCACCGGCGACAACAAGATCTGCAAAGTCTCCGCCGTCGGCGTCGGCATGCGCTCCCACCCGGGCGTCGCCAGCCAGATGTTCAAAGCCCTGGCCGATGACGGCATCAACATTCAGATGATCTCCACCTCTGAGATCAAGATTTCCGTCGTCCTGGATGAAAAGTACCTGGAACTGGCCGTCCGCGTCCTGCACCGCACCTTCGGGCTGGACCAGTAAGGCCCGCCTGGTTTGACCCCGGGGCGCGGAGCCGCTATGATCCGCGCCTCGTTTGCCTGAACGACGGAGACGTGGCCGAGAGGTCGAAGGCACTCCCCTGCTAAGGGAGCATGCGGGCAAAACCTGCATCAAGGGTTCGAATCCCTTCGTCTCCGCCAAAGCTTCAATAAAAAAGCCGCACCCCACGGGGTTGCGGCTTTTTTATTTTCTCCCCTCGCTCAACCCGCGAACCCTCAACCGAAACGGCCACGACAGGGCACGGTTCCCGCTTGTCGAGACCGCCGCCCTGCCTACGCGAAACGGCCACAGCCGCCGCAACAGATCCGGAAGAATGCGAAAGCAATATTGATATATCACGTTTCGGCTATATACAGAGCAATGACATCGCAGTAAGTTTTACTCTCGTTCCGAGCGCCTCAATCTGCGCGAGACCTCCCCCATGACCGAAGCGACACCACCCGTTCCCCGCCGGAGCAGCTGGCGGCCCTTTGCTGGCCTGGGCCTTGCCGTCGCAGGCCTCGTCCTCTTCCATGCCTTCTTCGACCTTCCGGGATTCTTCTATGAAGAGCAGGGCTGGGACATCCCCGGCGACCCGGTGGAAAAGGCCGCCTACGACTACGCCCATGCCCTGCAACTCCCCGACGGCGTTCCGAAACCCATTCCCTTCCGCTTCTGGACGGCCCGCCTTCGCGCCCTGATCCCGGGCCAGCCCAACGTCTCGGAGCAGTATTTCCAGCATTTGTGCCAGACCGAGGCCGGGGACTTCGTTTTTCGGCGGGTCGAGAATGTCGAGGGGGTGGTCCAGATGCGGCCGCGGCGCATAAGGATCAGTGACCCCATCGATTACGACCGATACCGATTGGAGGAGCCGACAGGGATAGGGGCGGGCGACACCTTTTCCGGGCGAGGTTGGGGTATACCCGCCCGGTTTGTGCAACCCCCCTCCGGGAAATACGAATTTCTCGAACAGCCGGCGGCCCCCCCCGGCTCGGTCACCCGCTACTTCCGCGGGCGCAACGACCACCCGCCCGAAGGCTATACAAATGGTGTCCGTGCCGGTGATCGCAACAGAAAAATGGCCTATCTGCCCTTTATCGTGGCCAAGGAGCACCACGACCAGCGTCGCGCCCGTTACGGCTTCACCTGGCGCGGGATCAAGCGGCCCCACGACCGGCGCTACTCCATCGGCGCCGGCGAGTACCTCATCGTCGATCTGGACACAGACGAGGTGCTCGCCGTCAAGCGGGCCTTCAAACTGAGCGGCCGGGACGAGAACACCTCTTCCCGAATCTGGTGGGGCAACGCCCGCTCCTGCTTCGCAATACATTGGAATTTCATGGACTTTGTCCTGGATGGCCTGAAACCAATCCCGGATCTCAACGAACGCTTCTTTCAGGCAAATCCGCCGGTTGAATTCAAAGACTTGTCCAAGTGGGGGAAATGATGGAAACGACTGTCAAGAAGCGGCTCGCCCGAGGCTCGACTTCGTCAAACCGCTCGCCGGTGGCGGCAACCCGCACTGCGGTAGGCAGGGGCACGATGTTCCGTGGCGAATGGCGGCGTAGGCAGAGGCCGGCTGCTTCAGTCGGGACTCCGCAACAATCTCAGCGAAACGCCGGGATGAATGCGAACGCGATATTGATATATCACGTTCTGCCTATATACAGCGTGATGACACAACGCTAAATTGAGTCCCGATTCAAAGAACCCGAATGCGGCCGCGGCTTCCATCTCGGTCACGGGAGTGCCATTCCCTGCTGCGCAAGCCACTGGAGACAAAATCGCATGAAAGCCTATCGCCGATTCGTCCTTGCCACCCTGTTGCCAGCCTGTTGGTCAAGCGCCCTCAACGCCCGCAACCCCGGCGCCACCGCCACCTACGCCGATAGATTCCTGGTTGGCGCAAGCAACGGCGAGGCATGGGAGTGCGCGGCATGAGACCGCTACCTTTCGCGAACTGCCTCCAGGGCGCGCTGTTCTTCCTGTTGATGCTAACGGAGCCGGCCAGCCTGCCGGCCGCCGATGACGCCAAGACGCGCCTGCAAAAAGCCGAGGCCCTGTTCCAGGAACGCTGCAAGACGGCCGGCGAGTTCATCCACCGGACGGCGGACAACGTGGAAGGCCTCTTCCTCATGAAGCTGCGGCCCAACCGGATCAACTACCAGGATCAGTTCGCGATGGATGATCCGTATGGGAACGACATAGGCGGTGATGGGTACATCATTAATTTTTTACGTGGAAGAAATGCCAAGGGCTCACTGGTCGACCAAGGGAATTCAACCAACGGCTACCGCTACGTCGAAGCCGTCGATCCCAATGATGGGAAGCGGTATCGGTATACCGGTTCCATGAAAATCGTGGGACGCAAAGATGCGAGTGCGCCAAACATTCAGGTGGAACTGAAGCGGAATCCGAACTACGACCTCAACAACTACGCGTTCATGCTGGACCGCGTTCACACCACCGATCAGCCCCTCCGCTACGGTGTCACCTACGACGACATATCCACCCGCGAAGACCGCGACTACTGGATTGCCGGCAGTTCCCTCAAGGTCATCGATCTGAAGACCCAGGAAGTCATGGCCGAGCGTATCGGCTACATGATGGATCGGGGTCAGGGGAATATCTCGGGCGGACGAGCACCATGGCTACTCGCGGCCTTCCACGCCTGCCCTGCATTCCCCGCAACACCAGGCGGCCAGCCGTTCAAGATGCGTCAAACCCGCGATTTTGTTGAAAAAGTCCTTCACATCAAGCAGGAGAAATGACATGCCGACCATTGCGGACTACTTGAAATACGCAAACCTCCAGATGGCTGCGGAGGCATTCCTGGTGGATGGCCTGGGAATTCCGCTGACTGGCACAGAATTCACGCGAGCGCTGACGACAGGCAACAACCACGCCTCCCGCTTCACCTCTTCCGAAGCGGCCAAATTTGTCGATCCAGCCACGGGCTGGACACTACTTGACCAGAGGGCGAACACCGCCACAGGCTTCTCCGGCACCCTATTCGTGAACAACCAGACCGGTGAACTCGTTGTCAGCTTCCGCTCCACCGAATTCATCGACGACGCTGCCCGCGACAACGAAGCGACCAACAAGCTGGAGATCGGCGACTTCGGTTTTGCCTTCGGCCAGCTGGCCGATATGGAACAGTGGTACGCCGAACTGAAACGCGCCGGAGGGCCGCTCAAGGGCAAGGCCTTTTCCGTCACTGGTTACAGCCTGGGCGGGCATCTGGCGACGGCATTCAATCTCCTGCATCCCGGCGCCGCCGCCCAGGTCATCACCTTCAATGGCGCCGGCATCGGCAAGATCGGTGACGGCAGCCTCGAAAGCACCTATGGCGGCCTGCCGCGAATGGTGGCGCGCTTCCAGGAATTGCTCAATCAAGCCAGAGATACCGGCAATCTTGAAGCCAAATTCACCACCCCGGAAGCGCTCACCGCCTACCGGGCGATCAAGAGCCTCATTGCCGCCAACCGCGGGGTGCCCACCGCCGCAATGGATTCGGCCATTCCCCGGAACGAATGGGCAAATCTCTCTTCCCTCGCCCAGCAGGAACTCACCCGCCTGGGTAACGCTCTGGCCACTGCCGCCAAAGTCGCGGGCGAAGCGGCCAGGGTGCCCTTACTCTCGTCCGGGGGTGTGGAAGCAAGCAGTCCGAAAGACGTGCCGCTCGCCGAAATCGCCGCGGCCTCCCTCGACTATCAGCTTGCCGTTCGCCTCACCTCCGCTGAATTCAGTACAGAGGCGCTCTCGATTCCGGTCAGCGCAGCGAACATCTGGTTTGGCAAGACCAGGGGGGAAGGTGCATCGAGCATCACCAACCAGTACGACCTGGTCGGAACCGAAACGACTACGATTCCGACGGGCATGGTTTCCAACTGCCAGTACCACTACGGAATTGACGCCCACGTGTTCATCGAAGATCAGCCGCTGTATCGGGGCAACGCCCCGAGCGAAGCGGCCAAGACGTCGAGAGCAAATTCTGGTGTAAAGCTATTCGTCTCCGGGTACAACGAGAACGACTTCGGCGACACCCACAGCCTCGTCCTCATCGTCGATTCCCTGAACGTCCAGAACCTGCTCAAGACCCTGGCGCCCGAAAGCAGCCAGGACCAGATCGAAACCCTCTTCAAGGCGGCCTCGGCCGCCAGGGCCAGATCGGACGCCGGCACGCAAGGCAAAGCCGAAGGCGACGTTCTGGAAAACATTCTTGATGGGCTCTCCCGCTTGTTCCTGGCGGTCGATCCCCTGACCCGCAACGACAACGCAAGGAACGGCGACGACCTGCTCACCGGCAACACCTGGGCCGATCCCGACCATCGGGCCAGGTTCTACACTGCGCTCGACGCCGTGGCTCGCACGATCCAGGATGGTGAACTCGCTGGCAAACTCACCCTCTCTCTCCCCGAGGCCGCCCTGGCGACCGCCGCCCGCACCGACTTCGCCGCCTTCCTCACCCTGCTCACCGGCTCCCCGGTGGCCCTCCGCGCCAAGACCGGGGAAGAAGAAGCCGTCAACGCCGCGCTGGGCGCGGTCTGGGCCGATGTAGACGGCATCGATGTCTACGCTGGCTGGCTGGCCGACCAAGCGCTTACCCAGGCCGAGCGGGCCGCTGGACTGGGCAACACCACCGACGCATTCCTCCAGGACCGCGCCGCCTACCTGGGCTGGGTGAGTACGGCGAATCTCTCCAACCTTCCGGAAACCTCCGGCAGGACCGTCATTGATACCAGGCCATTCGATTTCCAAGAGGTTCGCAACCGGGAATTCACCCAGTTGGACGCGTCCCCCGGCTTGGGCCATACCTACTTCGTCCGGGGCAGCATCATCGGCGGCACCAGCAGGATCATCTTCGGCGCCGGCGATGCCGACGCCCTCACCGGTGGCCACGAAGCCGACCACCTCTACGGCGGCGCCGGTGACGACACCCTCTCCGGTGCCCAGGGCAACGACTGGCTGGAAGGCCAATCCGGTGCCGACACCCTGCTCGGCGGCGAAGGCCGGGACACCCTCCTCGGCGGGGCCGGGGACGACCTCCTGGAAGGCGGCTCCGAAGCCGACCTGCTCCGGGGCGGCGCCGGCGACGACACCCTGTGGGGGGGCGGGGGCAGTGACACCCTGGCGGGCGGTCTGGGGGACGACACCTACACCCTCATCGCCGGCGATGGCATGGACTGGATCGAAGATGCCGATGGCGAGGGCCGCATCCGTCTGGGCGATGTCGTGATCGGCGATGCCGCCGGAGCCATCGCCTACGTCGGGCCTCGCGTCTGGCGCCAGACCATCGGCAACGTGCTGATCAACTACGTCCTCTCCACCGCCGTGGATTCCCAAGGGGCGACGCGGGATTTCCTGACCCTCCAGAGTTCGGCGGGCATCGGCGCCTATCTCACCCAATGGACCCAAGGCGCCCTCGGCATCACCCTCCCCGGCGCCCCGGTCCTGGTCGATCCGCTGCCCGATACCGTGCCGCTCGAAACCGTGCACCGCACCCTGACCGGCATTCCCGACGTGGTCTATACCGGCTACATCCTGGCCGAGGGCAACCAGGAGGTCAGCGCCGGCGCCGATCCCCTGTTCACCGATCCCTGGCGCAACCCGCTGGGCGTTTCGGGCAACAACCTCATCACCGGCAGTACTGGCAATGACGTTCTGGGCAGCGGGCATGGCAACAGCGTCCTGATCGGCCACGGGGGGCAGGATCTCCTTTTCGTTCTCGATGGCAACAGCCGTCTTTACGCCGGGGACGAGACCGACCTCGCCACCGCCCTGGAGCAGAGCCGCAGCGCTTCCGCCACCGGAGCGCCGGGGTCGGTTTTTCTTACCGGCAATGGCAACAGCACGGTGGTCGGCAGTTCCGGCAACGATCTCATGCTCTTGGGCAACGGCAACCACGTGGCGGTCTTGGGGCCGGGCAACAACCTCCTCGTCACCGGGGTGGATGCCTTCGTCCCCAACAACGTCACCACCCTGGGCTGGTCGGTCACGGCCTCCAGTGACAATCCCCTGGACATCGACATCGACTGGGGCCGGGTGATGCTCGATGGCCGCGGCCCCCTCCTCCCCGAGGCTTACGACGGAAATGTAGCCTATCAGCAGACGGTGGGCTCCATCGAGGAGGTGCGGATTCACGCGCCCGGCTCCGGCAACAACGTGATCTACGCCGGCACCGGCCAGGACACGATCCTCCTGGGCAACGGCAGCAATCTGGTCATCGGCGGGGCCGGCCGCACGACGGTTTTCGGGGGGACGGGGGCGGATACGGTCTATGGCGGCACGGGGAACCTGGCCGCCGCCGGGCGGGGCGGGGACGATTCGCTCATCGGCGGGACGGGCAACGATCTCCTGCTGGGTGGCGGGGGCAACGATGCCCTCTTCGGGGGGTACGGCAACGACAGGCTCGAAGGCGATGGCGCCCTGACGCCTGCGGGGCTATCCGGAGATGACGTCCTCGACGGCGGAGCGGGGGACGATGTCCTCTTCGGCAACGAGGGCCAGGACACCCTCGCCGGGGGATCGGGGGAGGACCGGCTCTACGGTGGCGAGGGCAACGACACCCTCACCGGCGGCAGCGGGATGGACGTGCTGCGGGGCGAGGCGGGAGACGACACCTATGTCTTCGCGCTGGGCGATAGCCGGCCCAATGCCCTGGGCGAGACCGATACGGTGGACGATGCCCTGGGGACGAACCGCATCGTTCTGGAGGGGGTGGGATCGGGTTCGACAGGAAACGGGGATCTCGTCATCACCCGGGAGGGCGAGGCCCTCCTTCTCAGCCGCGGGCAGGATCGGATCTTCGTGCTGGGGGGCTTCACCGGGGCGGTGGCGTCCTATGGCTTTGCTGACGGCTCCAGTCTGGGCTACCGCGAGATGATCGCCCGCTACGGTCAATTCAACGCCAGCCAGACCACGACGCAGGCCGGGGCCGATCTGGTGGGCGGGGCCCGGAACGATACCCTGGTGGCCAGCGGCGGGGGGAGCACCCTGCGGGGCGGACGGGGGGACGACGTGCTGGCCGGGGACGGGGGCAACAATACCTATGCCTTCGCCTGGGGGGATGGGCGGGATCGCCTGGTGGACACGAGTCCCCGCACCGATGCCGCCGGTTCGGCCCTGCCCAATACCTTGCGCTTCGATGCGGGCGTCTCGGCCGCCGACCTGCGCCTGCGCCTGGAGGGCAATGCGCTGGTGGTGGCTTTGGGGGACGACGGGGCGGGGGGTGAGGTGTGGATCGAGGGCGTCTCGCCCGAGAATCCTTGGGCGGCGCCCATCGAGCGTTTTGTGTTTGCCGATGGATCGGTCCTCGGCCTGGCGGAACTGCTGGGGGACGGCTTCTCGGGGACGGAGGCGGACGAGGTGCTGTGGGGCACGCCGGCGGCCGACCGTCTGGACGGCGGCGGCGGCAGGGATACGATCCTGGCCGGCGAGGGGGACGATACCCTGAGCGGCGGTGCCGGCGACGATGTCCTGGCCGGGGGGGCGGGAGCCGACTGCTTCGTGATCGACGGCCTGGGCGATGACACGGTGCAGGATTTCATGGCCGGCGACCGAATGGTGTTCGGGGAGGGAATCTGGCCCGAGGGGCTGACCGCCCGGGCGACGACCGGCAGCGATGGCCGCCCGGCGCTCCGGCTGGCCTTGGGGGAAGGCAGTGTGGTGCTGGAGGGGGGCTTCGCCGCCCCCGCCGGAACGTTTGCCTTCGCCGACGGGCAGAACCTTTCCCTCGTCGAGGTCCTGCAGCGCGGGACGGCCCAGCGCACCACCCTCGTGTGCAGCGGGGGAAACTTCGTGTTCAGCGCCACGGCCGCGGATACCCTGACCGCCAGCGGCGGCGACGATACCCTGTCCGCCTGGGGCGATGGCGCCCAACTCCTGGGGGGGAGCGGCGAGTCGCTCCTGGAAGCCCATGGCGACGGCAGCACCCTGGTGGGGGGAAGCGGCCACGACACCCTGTCCGCCTGGGGCGACGATTGCGTCCTGGTGAGCGGCCCGGGGGTGGTCGAGATGGTGTCCGCGGGGCAGAACACGCGCTATGTGTTGTACCCGGGGACTTCCGCCACCCTGCACGACGCGGGGCGCGGTGCGGCCACGCTTTGGCTGCCGGAAACCCTGGCGCTGACGGACTTCTCCGTCAGCCGGGCCGGCGACGATCTTCTGCTGGCCGCCCGCTCGGGGGGTACCCTGGTCACGCTGCAAGGCTATTTCTCCGCCCCGGCCGAAGAACGCGGCTGGGTCGTGCTGGGGGGCGACGGCAGCGCCCGCCTGCTGGATGACTGGGTGGGATCGGAACTCGCGGCAGGCGATTACGCAGCCGACGTGGCCGCAGCGGAAGACGCCTTCGCGGCGGGTCTGGCGGCCGACCTCCAGACCCGGGGTCGCCGGGGGGCGGCCCTCGGCGGTCTGGCGGGCCTCGACGCCGGCGAGGGGGTGGAGGTTCCCAGTCTGGGGTATTCCGTCCCCGTGGGCAGCTACCGCTTCGGCGGGCTTACCCAGGACAGCGCTGCCCTCGCCGCCGGCGAGACGCGCCTCTCGCCTTCGCTTGAGGATGAGGTCGCGGTGACCACGGTGCGCCAGACGGTGAGCTATACCATCCCGGGCTACAGCGTGAGCACAACCCTTCCCGGCGCATCCCGGATCGTCTCCCTGCCGCTGGGCTCGCTGCCGCCGGTGGCCTCCGGGGCGACGGTGAGCCTCCTCGGCCACGTGGGGGTGGCGGGCGGGCAGACCCTGTATTTCCAGGCCGGCGATCACCCGGAACTCGACCCGCGTTTCCAGGGGGGCGCCGGGGTCTCTTCCCGCTATCTGGTGCGCTACCCGGGCACCCAGGAGACCCTCTCGGTCGCGTCTTCTTCCGGCACCCGGACGGCCGAGGTGCAACAGGCCCTGGTGGAACGGAACGTCACCCTGCATCGCCTGACGGGGGACGACGCCGACCACACGGTCCTCGCCGAAAGCCCCTTTTTCGGTACCCTGCGCCTGGGGGCCGGGGACGACGTGGTCAACCTGGGGTCCAGCGCCGCCGAAGCGGGGGACTGGCTCTCGGGCGGGGGGGGGATGCCCTCCTTCGCCGCCCTGCGCGCCCAGGGCATGGGCGCCTTCGTCAGCGCGGGGGGCGGCAACGACACCATCGTGGGCACCGACGGCAACGACGGGCTGGCCGCCGGTAGCGGTCATGATGTCCTCGACGGAGGGCGCGGGGCGGATACCTATTACGCGCCTCTGGCGGCGGATTCGCTCACGGTCATCCGCGATTCCGGCGACCCGCAACCCCATGTGGATTTTATGATGTACGGCGGCTTTCCCCTCGATACCCTGGTGCTTCCCGATGGGGTGCGTCCTGAGGATCTGAGCGTCGCGGTGTTCGACGATCCGGAAAACCCCGGCCTGCAACTTCTGCAGATCCGCTATCAAGAGGGCAATATCCTGGTGGCCTTCGCCCCGCCGCCGTCGCCAGGCTGGACGGGTCTGGCCACCGAGGCGGGCCTGGGGGTGGAACGCTTCCAGTTCGCCGACGGAACCGTGCTGAGCCGCGAGGCGCTCATCGCCCGTGCGGCGGCGTTGAGCAACGCTTCCGCCCCCACGGTGGCGCTGGCCGGGTGGGACGTGCAGGCGGGGGAGACCCTTGCCGTGGCCGGCCTGCTCACGGCGGTCGATGCGGATGGCAATGGCCTGGCCCGTATCCAGGCCCGGCTGGAGGGTTCGGGCGATGGCGCCCTGCTCCTCGACGGGGTGGCGCAGGAAGCCGGAGCGCTTCTCGACCTCGCCATCGCCGATGTGAACGACCTGGCCTACCGCGGCGGCGGCGCCGGCAGCGAGAATCAGCTTTTCATCCGGGCCTTCGACGGAGGACGCTGGAGCGACTGGACGAGCAGCCGGCTGGCCGTGCGCACGGGTGCCACGGTGCTGGCCCCCGAGCAGGATACGGCGACGAATTTCGTTCCGGTTCTGCTTGCCGGATATATCAGCGCCCAGTCTCCGGTAGGCGCGGCCATTCAGCGCTTCGAGATTCTCGATCGGCGCGACGGCGCGGGGCGCGTATTGCTCGATGGCCTCCTCCCGGATGAGGCCAGCTTCGTCGTGGCGGCGGAAAACCTCGAGCGGGTGCGCTTCCTGGCCATGGCGGCCGGGGAACCCGATACGGTGATGATTCGCGCCGACGACGGGGCCGGCTGGGGGGCCTGGACCTCGCTGGCGCTCGCCGGCGAGGACGAGGGCGTGGTGCTCAGGGCGGGCACGGCGGGGGAAAGGGTCGAGGGCGGCAGCGCGGAAGGCATCCTGGTCGCCCGGGCCGACAACACCCTGGCCTCGGGCAGCGGAAGGCAGACTTTCTTTCTGGGGCTGGGAAGCGGCACCACCCAACTGTACTCCTCAGCCAGGGCCGACCCGGACGTGATCCGCTTCGGCGCCGGGGTGACCCTCGAATCCATCCGCGCCCGGGTCAGCGGCAACGACTTGGTGCTTGAATTCGGCAGCCAGGGCGACCGGGCCATCGTGCACAACTTCCAGGGGGGTGTCGCGGGCGGTGCCTGCCTCATTGGAAGTTTCGAAACCTGTGATGCCGGCTACGCCACCTTTTCCCGTAGCGCCCTGGGCGAAACCCATTGGCGCAGTTTCGATGCCGAGGGCAACCCGCTGGCAGACGCCTGGACCAGGAGCAACGGAACCGTGGGCCAGGACCGCTACTTTGAGGACGGCAGCCGGGAGCGTACCCTGAGCTACAGCGCCGGGGCGGTGCGCTATGAGTCGGTGGAGATGCGCTCGGCGGATGGTTCCACCCATAGCGTGCGGCAGGGCAGCGACGGAAGCCAGCAGGTCGAAGACTTCGACGCCCGCACCGGCGCCGTCCACTCCACCGGGGTCGTGGTCCGCTCGGACTCCCGCATGAGTTACGACAAGTCGGGTTCCGGAACGGGCGATTGGGCGTCCCTGATCACCACCACTTACGCCAATGGTTCCTCCAGCGCATTCAGCAACGCTCACAGTGCTGACGGCACAAATCGCAGCGGATGGCAGCTTGCCGACGGTTCCGCGGGCTACGACGTGCGCGACAGCAGCGGGCGACAGATCGCGACCGGCACGGTGAGCGCCGACGGGCGCGCCACCTTGCGCACCGGAGGGAACAGCCTCCTGACCGGCAGCGCCGCGGCCGACACCCTGAACGGCGGGGCCGGCAACGATTTCCTGGCCGGCGGCCGGGGCGACGATCGTGTCTCCCTGGGGGCAGGCCGCGATCTGGTGGCTTTCAACGCGGGAGATGGCCACGACCGGATCGTCCTTGGCAGCGATGGCGGCGACAGCGTCAGCCTGGGCGGCGTGTCCTTCGATTCGGACCTCTGGTTCTCGCGCTCCGGCAACGATCTGGTCCTGGGGGTCAGCGAAGAAGACAGCCTGACCTTCGAAGATTGGTACGCCGCGGGCAGCCGCCGGGGCATCACCTCCTTGCAGATCATTGCCCCGGCCGTCATGGCGGCGTCCTGGCCCGAATCCTCGCCCGTCACCCGCTTCGACTTCCAAGATCTGGTCGACCATTTCGACGCGGCCCAGCACGAATCCCCCGGCCTCCAGGCCTGGAACTTCCCCCGCTCCCTGCTGGAAGCTTCGGCGGAAGGGAGTGCGGAAAACGCCCTGGGCGGCGGCCTGGCCTTCCACTTCGGCCGGCACGGAAATTTCGCGGGCGTCAGCATGGCTTCGGCCCAATCGGTGGCTTCCTGGTCGGAATTTTTGTCCACCGGCCAGGGCATCGGCGGTTTGGTGCCCTTCGCCAGCGAAGCGGCCTACCTGCGTTGAACCCACTTGGGCCGCATCCTGTTCGCCTGGGAACTCGGGCTCAATCGGGGGCACGCGGCCCGCATCGCCCCGCTGGCGGCGGCCCTCACCGCGGCGGGGCACGAGGTCCGCATCGCCGCCCGTGATCCTTCGGCCTTCGAGAGTTTCGCATTGTCCGCCGCCCTCCCCTGCGCCGCGGCGCCTCGGGCTCCCCGCCCTGCTGCGGCACGTGGCACCGCGGCCGGGTACGCGGGCATTCTCCTGGCCCAGGGCTGGCATGAGCCCGCCGGTCTGGCCGCGCTCGTTGCGGCCTGGCAGGGAATGTTCAGAGCCTGTGACAGCGACCTCGTCATCCTCGACCACGCACCGACGGCAGGCGTGGCCGCGCGTCTGCTGGGGCTACCCACCCTAGCCCTGGGCAACGGCTTCGAACTGCCGCCCTGGCCGTTGCCGCCGTTTCCCGGGGCGACGCCCGAGGCCGCCCGGCAGGAAGAAGCCTGCGCCCTGGCGGCCCTGCGAGGCGCCACAGGGCAGCGAATCGAAGGTCTGCCGCAAACCCTCGGCGAGTTGCTCGCCACCGGCCCCCGCGCCCTGCTGACCTTCGCCGAGTTGGACCATTACGGTCCGCGCGATACCGCAGCTTACTTCGGCCCCCTCTTCGATCTCTCGCCCCGCCCGCGGGCGGACTGGCTGCCAGGCCCCGGGCCCCGGATATTCGCGGTTGTGCAGCCCGATCTGCCTGGCGTTGACGCCATTATTGCGGGCCTGGCAGCGAGCGACTTGAACGTGCTGGCCTACGCCCCGGGGCCGGGTGCGGGCAAGGGCGGAGGCGACTCCGGCCGCGTCCGCCGGACGGAAAAATTGATCGATCTGGCTCCGCTGCTGGGTGAAGCAGACCTGTTGTTCAGCTACGGCGCAGAGGCGACGACACTGCGTTTTCTGCTGGCGGGGGTTCCGGCCCTGACCCTGCCGTTCCACCAGGAGGCGGCCATGGCAGCCCGGCGCCAGGAGGCTCTGGGCGTCACTGTGAGCCTGCGCGGAAACCCCGGGTCCCGTGGCATTGCGGCCGCCCTGCGACAGGCGGTGGCCATGCCCGAGTTGCGGCGGGCCGCTCAGGCGTTTGCGGCGCGCCATGGGGCATGGTCGGTGGAGGCATGCGTGCGCAGCCTCCTGGCACGGGTCGAGGAACTTCTGTGAGCCTCGCCCGGGCGCTCCCGACCCGCCCGCCGGCCTACAGGGCCAGAATCCAGCTCACCAGGAGACGGGTTTCGCCTTCGGTGATGGCGACCGCGTTGGGGGGCATGGCGATGCCGCTCACCTTGCCTCGCC
>SSTB01000031.1 GCA_009469665.1 Azonexaceae bacterium
CGGCTTTGACGTAGGCTTCCACGGCGCCCCTCAGGCTGCCGGCGCCTTCCATGAAGTTGCGCACGAAGCGGGGCTTCCTGCCAGGGGCGACGTCGAGCATGTCGTGCAGGACCAGCACCTGGCCCGAGCAATCCGCCCCGGCGCCGATGCCGATGGTGGGGATGGCGAGGCGCGCGGTGACGAGGGAGGCCAGGGGGGCGGGAATGGCTTCCAGCACGATGAGAGTGGCGCCCGCTTCCTGGAGTGCCACGGCGTCGGCTAGCAGCTGGGCGGCACCGGCGTCGTCCCGTCCCTGGACCTTGAAACCGCCCAGCTGATGGACAGATTGGGGGGTGAGCCCCACGTGGGCGCAGACTGGAATGCCGCGGCGGGTGAGGAATCGGGTGCTTTCCACCATGTCCTCGCCGCCTTCCAGCTTGACCATGTGGGCGCCGGCAGCCATCAGGCGGGCGGCATTGGCGAAAGTCTCCTGGGGGGAAACCTGGAAGCTGCCGAAAGGCATGTCGGCGACGATGAGGGCACGCTTCGAGCCCCGGGCCACGGCGCCGGTGTGGTAGGCGATGTCGTCCAGGGTCACGGGAAGGGTGGAGTCATGGCCCTGCAGGACCATACCCAGGGAGTCGCCGATGAGCAGGACCTCGACGCCGCAATCGTCCAGAAGACGGGCGAAGCTGGCGTCGTAGCAGGTCAGGACGGCGATCTTCTCGCCGCCTTCCTTCAAGCGGGCGAGGTCGACATGGGTCAGGCGACGGCTGGGGGCTTGGGCCGACAAGGGAAGCTCCGGATCAGGGGGTCAGGGGGCGAAGAAGCTCAGAGCCCGTGAATTTTTCGGGCGCGCCCGAGCGGCGTGCCCAGGCGTGCACGATCAAGGCGCCAAGCACAGCCATAGCTTGGGCTATGGCGAGCATTGGCAACGTCGGGCGGGGGCGCATGAATTTTCACAGGCTCTCAGTGCGGGGCGCAGAGGATGTCCGGGTTGTTGACCCCGTGCTGGGCCATGCGTTCCAGGCAGGCGAGCACTTCCATGCTGGCGCTTTCCATGAGGGAGATGCAGTCGGTGCCGCCGGCGAAGTCGCCGTTGCGGAAACGCTGCACTGCCTCGCGGCCGTGCTTGTGTACGGCCAGGTGCGGGGTTTCCATGGCGGCGTAGCCGTCCAGGCGCGAGAAACACGCCTTGCCGTCGCCCTCGTAGTACCACTTGCCCAGGCGGCAGGCCGTGTGGTCGGCGAAATCGGAGGCCGATTTGGGCGAGGAGCCGAAGAATACCTTGTAGATTTCGAACTTGTAGACCAGATGGTCCATCTTGGCCAGTTCGGTGAAGCTGCGCAGGGCCGAGATGGCGATATCGCGTTCCATCTTGCGCGAGGCGTCGATGATGCCGTCGATGCGCTGGGAGGCTTCGTTGCCGTCGGCGCCGAAGCCGGAAGACTTGGCGGCCAGTTTTTCCATGGCGCTGTGGGCGCTGGTCGTTTCCTGGCTGATGGCCTGCACCAGGGCGGAAATGTCGTTGGTCGCCTTGGAAGTGCGTTCTGCGAGCTTTCTGACCTCATCGGCCACCACGGCGAAGCCGCGGCCGGCCTCGCCGGCCCGGGCCGCTTCGATGGCGGCGTTGAGGGCCAGCAGGTTGGTCTGGTCGGCGATTTCCTTGATGAGGGAGAGGATGCTGCCGATCTTGTTGGCGCTCTCGTTCAGGCCCACCACCTTTTCCATGGTGCCGTGGGAATCCGCGGCCAGGGAGCCCAGGTCGGTGCTGATGCGTTGCATGAGTTCGCTGCTGTCGGCGGAAGTGTTGGCGGCGACGATGGCCTCATCCTTGGTGCTGCGCAGGTCGCCGGCCAGGAGGGCGAGGGTCTGCTGGGAGGCTTGCAGGGAGGAGCCGAAGGATTCCAGGTTCTTGAGCAGCAAATCCCAGGCCCCCGAATTGCGGTTGTTGCTGTCGAGTTGATTCTGCAAGGTCTGGCGCCGACTTTCGCTGTCGCTCAACTGGTTGCGCAGGAGCGAGCTTTCGTTTTCCAGTTGGGTGATGCGTGCGCGTGCTTCTTCGAGTTCCCGGGAATTCCCGCCAAACAATCCCATGATGCCTCCTCCTTTATTGGTCTTCAGGGCCGAAAGGCAAAGTATATCGCCCCCAGCATGCACAACGCAGCCCACAGATAGTCGAGTTTGAGGGGCTGGTTCATGTAGAAGACGACGAAGGGGACGAAGACCGTGAGGGTGATGACCTCCTGCAGGATCTTCAACTGGGCCAGGGAAAGCTCCGTGTTGCCGATGCGGTTGGCCGGCACCTGGATCAGGTATTCGAAGAGCGCGATGCCCCAGGAGATCAGGGCTGCCACCCACCAGGGCCTCTCGTTGAGATGCTTGAGATGGGCGTACCAGGCGAAGGTCATGAAGACGTTGGACAGCGCCAGCAGGATGACGGTCTGCCAGAGGACGGGGAGGTTCATCCTGGAAACCTCAGTTGGACGGGTCCGTTGGTGCGTTCGGGCGGGTGTTTGGCGCGAAGCGACGACGCGGCAGGCTGATGCCTGCGAGAAGGAGCGACAAAGCCAGGCGCCCGCCTGGATGCGCCAGCGGGCCCGTAGCGCCGCCACACGATCGGTGAGCGATTCGGCGGGGCGCAATGTTCAAGGGCGGAAGGCATTCCGGGCTTCGACCAGCGGTCAACTGAGGTTTTTTAGGATCATAGGCGCTCGATGTTTTGCAGGGCCACCGCCGGCAACCAGGCAGCGACACTGCCGCGGCCGGGCAGGACGAGGTCGGGAGCGATTTCGCCCAGGGGGGCGAGGACGAAGGCCCTGAGATGCAGGCGCGGATGGGGCAGGGTCAGGGCAGGAGTCGCCAGCACCGTGTCACCGTGCAGCAGGAGATCGAGGTCGAGGCTGCGGGGGCCGTTCCTTTCCCGCCGCAGGCGCCCGGCGGACGCTTCCACCGCGAGCAGCGCGGCGAGCAGATCCAGGGGCGAGCACTCGGTGTCCAGGGCGGCGGCGGCATTGATGAAATCAGGCTGGGCGGCGAGGCCCACAGGCGCCGTGCGGTAGAGGGAGGAGCGGGCTGCCAGTGTTGTCCGGGGCAGTGCGGCCAGGGCGTCGAAGGCTGCCTGTACGGCAGCAACCGGGTCGCCCAGGTTGGCGCCCAGGGCCACGTAGGCGCGGGTCATTCGGCGGCGGAGGCGGAATTCCCGCTTGCGCCGGGCTTGCGCCGGCGGCGACGACGCTTCTTGTCGCCGGCCTTTTCCGGTTGCAGAAGGGCCGCCCGGGCTTCCCCGTCGGCGTTCTGGAACTCGGTCCACCAGCGGGCCAGTTCGCCGTCGATCTCGCCGGCTTCCGCCCGTAGCAGGAGGAAATCGTAGGCCGCCCGAAAGCGCGGCTGCTCGAGGACGGCGTAGGGCCGTTTGCCGGCGCGGCTGTCGAAGCGCGGCTGCAGAGCCCAGATTTCCTTGATGTCGCCGGCGATGCGGCGGGTGATGGCCAGTTTTTCCGCCTGGCTGTCGAGCACATCGTCCATGGCTTGGTAAAGCGCCGGGATGGGCAGATCGCCCTTGCCCTTGTTCTTGTCCCACTGGGCCAGGACCTCGTGCCAGAGCAGGGTGGCGAAGAGGAAACCGGGGGAGATGGGCTTGCCCTGCTTTACCCGGGCGTCGGTATTGCCTAGGGAGAGCATGACGAACTTTTCCCCCATGGGCTGCTCAAGGATCACGTCCAGCAGGGGCAGGAGGCCGTGGTGCAGGCCCTCTTCCCGTAACTGGGTGAGGCATTTGACGGAATGGCCCGAGGTGAGGAGCTTCAACATTTCGTCGAAGAGGCGCGCAGGGGGCACGTTCTCCAGCAGTTCCGCCATTTCGCGGATGGGCTTCCTCGCCGCCGGGTCGATGATCAGCCCCAGCTTGGCGGCGAGGCGCACGGCCCGCAGCATGCGCACCGGGTCTTCCCGGTAGCGCTTCTTCGGCTCGCCGATCATGCGCAGGGTCTTCTGCTTCAGGTCGGCGACTCCGTGGTGGTAATCCACCACCGCCTCGGTGGCCGGGTCGTAATAGAGCGCGTTGGCGGTGAAGTCCCGCCGGGCGGCGTCCTCGGCCTGGCTGCCGAAGACGTTGTCGTGCAGCACGCGGCCGTGCTCGTCGGTCTTGGCGTCGTCGCCCAGCATGCCGCGGAATGTCGTCACCTCCAGGGTCTCCTGGCCCATCATCACATGCACGATCTGGAAGCGGCGGCCGATGATGCGGGAGCGGCGGAAGTAGCGGCGAATCTGCTCCGGCGTGGCGTCGGTGGCCACGTCGAAATCCTTGGGCTCGGCGCCGATCAGCAGGTCGCGCACCGCGCCGCCCACCACGTAGGCCTTGTGGCCGTGGCTTTGCAGGGTCTCGCACACCCGGCGGCTGCCGGAACTGACGCGGTCGCGGGTAATGCCGTGGCTGGCCACGGGAATGACCGCTGGTTCGAGCTTGCCGGGGGCGGCCTTCTTGCCGCCGAAGACGCGGGAAATGAGTTTGCGGATCACGGGAAGCCGGTTCGGTGCGGCAAAGCCGCGGAAAAACGCGGATTCTACCGCAGAGTGATGATTTTCCAGCCCATTTCGCTGGCGTGGGCGCGCAGGGTATCGTCCGGGTCCACCGCCACCGGGGTATCGACGGTGGAAAGGAGCGGCAGATCGTTGAGGGAATCACTGTAGAAAGTGCTCTTCTCGAAGCTTCCCCAGCAAAGACCCAGGGATTCAAGCCAGGCCTCCGTGCGCAGGATCTTGCCTTCCCGGAACGAAGGCGTGCCCCGGGCGCGGCCGGTAAAGCGGCCGTCTTCCCACTCCGGCACCGTGGCGATCAGGTGCGCCACGCCGAACTCCCGGGCGATGGGCCCGGTGACGAAACTGTTGGTGGCGGTGACCAGGGCGCACAGATCGCCGCCATTCAGGTGCTGCCGCACCAGCGCTCGGGCCGCGTCGCCGATCAGCGGGCGGATGTGGCGCTCCAGATACTCGGCGTGCCAGGCATCGAGTTCGGCCCGCGGGTGGCGGGTCAGAGGAGCCAGCTGGAAGGCCAGGAAAGCCTGGATATCCAGGGTGCCGGCCTTGTACTGCTCGTAAAACTCGATGTTCTTGGCTTCCTGGATTTCCCGGTCGACCACCCCCTTGCCGATGAGGAACTGGGCCCACTCGAAATCGGAGTCGCCGGAGAGAAGGGTATTGTCGAGGTCGAAGAGAGCGAGGTTCATGGGGAATACCTTGGTGTGGAGACTTGGAGGCGAGCGGTCATGGTAAAAGTGGCGGGCGTTCGAGTCAGTCGGCATCGCGGTGATGGGTCACTTGACGTGCAACCAAAGTGCAACCATAGTGGTTCCACCTTGCTTGGAGACGGCCGTGCCCACAACGTTAACGCTGAAAAACATTCCCGATGCGGTGTACGAGAAATTGAAACTCGCTGCGCAAAATCACCGTCGCAGCCTGAACAGCGAAGCCATTGTCTGCCTCGAATCGGTGCTGCTTCCCACCCGGATGACGCCCGGCGAGCGGCTGGCACGGGCTCGCGAACTGCGCGCCCTGCTTCCCCAGGGAGCGTTTCGAGCCGAGGACATCGACGCGGCCAAACGCGAGGGCCGCCCATGATCGTGGTCGACTCGAACGTGATCGCGTACTTGTATCTGCCCGGCGAGCACACCGCAGCCGCGGAAGCCCTGCTGGAACAAGACCCCGAATGGGCGGCTCCGCTGCTCTGGCGTAGTGAGTTTCGCAACATATTGCTGGGCTACCTGCGGCGCCAGGCTATTTCCTTCGCGCAGGCGATGGACCTGCAAAGTGAAGCGGAACGCCTGCTGGAAGGGGCGGAGTTCGAGGTCGACTCCCTTGCTGTGCTCGAACTCGCCCGCGACAGCGATTGCTCCGCATACGACTGCGAGTTCGTCGCCCTGGCAATGAAGCTCGACACCCAGTTGGTGACCATGGACAAGAAACTGCTGCGAGCTTTTCCGAAACGGGCCATGGGTTTGTCTGGGGGCTGATTCTCTGGCTTGAGTGGGAACTGACGTCCAGTCCAGAATGGTTTTTCTACAGCCTCAACGTCGAGGTAACCGGCAGCCGGAGCGCGCAAGCGCGGAGGGGATCCAACAGCGAAGCTGTTGGGCCGTGCGGCTGACAGGGTTAGGAGTCATGGGACTAGTCAGGCAACGCTGCCAACGGAACAAATGCCTTCCGAATGTCGCCATCACTCGTGCTGTGGATACGAACGGAGTACACACCACCATCTTTGAACTCGATGGTGAAAGGAAAGGGCGCATAGCTCCAAAGCCTTCCGTGTATTTCTGGAACATCGCCCACGGAGGAAGGATATCCCAGAATATCTGCCACCTTCTCTTTTGGCATTCCAAGTGTAATGCTCGAAAAATGCAAAGCGGATGTTGAGTCGCTGGGCTTCCCAGTTAGTTGAAGGGCTTGCACAGCCCCCCCGGCATCCAATACGGCAACTAGGTAAGTGTGCAGCCGGTTTTGATTTTCATTCGGGCTAATGACTATCGGAATCAGTACCGTGCGAATGCCATCGGGAGTAACGCTAATGATTTTTGCATTAACAATTTGCTGCTCTGGAATGCTTCCTAGCTTCATTAGCTCGATTTGCAGCTGGTAGAACTCCATTCCCAGCTTCAATGCTCCGAGCCGAAGACAATGCGAATAGCTTGCGCTTGACGATATCGAGGTATCCGGTTTGACGGTGCTCATGCAGCCGATACCTTGGATACCCGGTGACCACGCCTTCCTAAACTCCCCATCACGCGGAGGAACTCGGAAGTATTGCGCGATGGTGTTTCCTGGTTGCACTTGTGCGTGGCCGCTACTGCCGACATTTAGCAGCAGCAACGTGCATATGCAAAACTGCGCAACCAATCTCGAGCGTTGAGTTATACCCATGTGATGAATCCTAACGACGCTGTGGAAAAACCCGTCTCCCAAATCCCTGTACTGCCCAGGCAGAAATTTTCCAGCGGGAAATTGGCAAGTTAGAGCGGGGTAAGGTTAGTGGGAAACCCGCAGTTTCGGTTACCCGCCACGCCCGCAGGTGGCTTCGGCGCGCTGGTTGAGGGCGCGGGGGGTGGTCATTGGCTCCGCCTCACCGCGCGTACCTGCTTTCGACTAGTAGTCAGTCACACAGGTTTGCGTGGATGCCGAGGCGCGCCGAACATAGCGCAACCTGTGTGACTGACTACTAGGTTGCCGTGCGGGTCTATGAGATCTCCATGCTCGAAATGTTGCGCAATCATACCCGTACTGCATGTTGTGCGGTAAGAGCGGATTGCCGGACCACACCATGCCGTGGCCGGCGCAGGTAGCGTTCCATCGAGTGTGGCTTTTGGCGGGGTGCTCCCGACGAAGCTGGCAGATTCACCGCTTCACTTCCTGGGGCTTCAGCAGTTCCCGTAGCAGCGGCAGGGTGAGGGCGCGTTTGTGTTCCAGGGTGTAGCGGTCCAGGGCGACGACGAAGGCGGAGAGGGTGCGCATGTCGCGGGGGGCGTGGCGCAGCAGGTAGCTGATGGCTTCCGGCGTCAGCTTCAATGCCCGCTCTTTGGCCTGGGTGGCAAGGGCGGCGGCTTTCTCGGCGTCGGAGAGTGCTTGCAGGCGGTAGATGAGGCCCGATCCCAGGCGGGTGCGCAGGTCTTCGCGCAGGGGCAGGTGGGCGGGGGGCTGGGGGGCGGCGGTCAGCAGCCGGCCGCCGGCCGCCTTGCTGCGGTTGAAGGCGTTGAAAAGGGCGATCTGGCCGTCGCCGTCGAGGGCATCGACGTGATCGACGGCGAGGGCGGCGGCTTGGGGCAGTGTGGCGAGGTCCGGGTCGGCGGCGGCGTCGATGTAGGTGAAGCCGCTGGCCTTGAGCAGGTGGCTGCGCCCGCAGCCGGCTTCGCCCCACAGGCAGAAGGAAAACTCCCCCCGCTCATCGGCCAGCCAGGCGGTGAAGGCCGCCAGGGTCTCGCCATTGCCGCCGGGAACGAAGTTGTCCAGGCTGGGGGGGCTTTCCGGCAGGAGGTCGAGGAGCAGCTGGCGCATGGGAGCAGGCGGGGCAGGGGGCGAATCTTATCACCGCGGCGATGCCCTCTTGAAACCGCGGAGGGGGCACCCATATCGGGTCCATGGGCGGGCGCCGCGTCCGCTTGGACTTCAGGAGGAGAGACTTATGTTCTACCGTACCGTTTTTCCGCGTGACGTGTTTTCCGAGTTGGAGCGCCTGCAGCGCGAATTGCAGCAGAATTTCGAGGCGTCCCCCAGTATCCGGGGGGGTGGCCGGAGCGGCTTCCCTGCCATCAATGTGAGCAGCGGGCCCGAGTCCGTCGAGATTCACGCCTTCGCCCCGGGGCTCGATCCTGCCGCCATCGACGTGCAACTGGAAAAGGGGGTTCTGACCCTCTCCGGAGAACGCGCTTCCGTGCTGCCGCCCGCCGACGCGCGCGCCACGGCGCATATCGACGAGCGCTTCGCCGGTCGCTTCCGGCGCGTCGTCACCCTGCCCGAAGACATCGACCCCAACGGGGTCAGCGCCCGCTACCGGGACGGCGTGCTCCAAGTGAGCGTGCCTCGCCGTGCCGCGGTCCAGCCCCGGCGCATCGCCGTCGAATGACCCGAAGGAGAATGCCATGACCCAGATTTCCGCCACCCCCGCTCAAACCCCGCGCCAAGCACCCAGCCTCGTCCCGCCGGTGGACGTGGTCGAAGACACCGCCGGGATCACCCTTTACGCCGACTTGCCGGGGGTGCCCAAGGATCGCCTCCACCTTCATGTCGAGGCCGATACTCTGACCATCGAAGGCGAGATCGCCCTGGAAGCCCCGGCCGGCAGCGAAGCGACCCATGCCGAAGTGAGCCTGCCGCGCTATCGCCGGGTCTTCAGTCTTTCGCGGGAACTCGACCCGGACCGGGTCAGCGCCGAATTCACCCAGGGCGTGCTGACCCTGCGCATCCCCAAAGCGCAGCAGGCCCTGCCACGGCGCATCGAAATCGCGGTGGAGTGAGGATTTCTTGGAGTGCCCGCTTGCCTGCCCGGCAAGCGGCAACGCGCTGTCACCCAAAAACCGGGGTGCCGGTGCCGCGCCGGGCGCGCAGTTCCGCGAGCATGTCCCTCTCGCTCATGGAAGCCGCCCAGGTGGGCCGCAACTGGTAGTGTGGCTGATCCACGATAGTCTTCCAGTTGCCGCCCCATTCCAGTCCCAGGTCTGCGCCCAGAACCCCCACGGCCTTGTACTTCGGAGAGTCCGGCAGGTACTTGTTGCCTTCGAAGACGCCGATGTCGAAGGCGATGCCGAAATTGTGGTTGGAGTACCCAGCGCGGGCGTTGGTGACGCGCGGGCCGGGGGTGCTGCGGCCCTGGGCATACAGGGCGTCCTGCTCCTCGTAGGTGCGCAGGCCGCTGATGAGCCTGATGGTGATGCCCGCCGCCTGCGCCTTATGGACCAGCGCCCGCGCAATCGGCTGGACCTCGGGGAGCAGCGTGGCAATGGTTTTCTCGCTGCGGGGATCGACGGTATCGATGGCCTGTGCCGGTTCCTCGCCCTCGATGGTCGGTTTGACCAGCCGCTTGTAGATGGCACCCCAGGTTTCGGGCCCGGCTTTGCCGTCGACGCCGATGCCCAATTTGGCCTGTATTGCCGCGATCATTTCATCGATGCGCATGGTGAACTCCTGTGGAAGTGATGATCAATGGGAATCCGGAACTTGCGGTGGTGCGGAACCGGGAGCAGACAGTTGCATACTTTTCCGGCGGTGACCTGCTACTCGGCACCTTGACCGTCGTCCGTGGAGAACCAGAACTGCGGCAAGGCTTGTGATGTGGTACGAAGCCAATGGGAAAAATCGGACCGGACCACGAATTCCGAGTCCAGCATGTCAGCTCTTGGCTCAGCCGCTGAGCGCACGACCGCGAGCAGATGTTCCAGTACCTCCGCGCGGAGCAGGACTGGAATTCCCCCGGGCGACGCAACGTAGCCCACGTAGGGGTAACCGGTGAGCGACTGGTCCTGCTTGATCCAACGCGGGTCCGCGCTCTGAAAGCGAAGGCCATCGACGATGATGCCGCGAGCCAAGGCCCGTGCAACGATCACGGGGGACTCAAGCCGCTCCCTCGCCCAAAGGGTGACGACATCCCAGAACTTGTAGCTTTCGACCAACTGGCTTGGTGTCATGGAATCCGATACTCATCGAAGGTGGGGATCGCCGGGGAAGCCACGTGGGTAGGCTGCCAACAGGTTTTGTGGCTCCCGAGCAGGCCGGCGGCCGTGATCGTGCTTGATCCGCATAGCATAGGTTAGCATGACGTTCGTGTCGAGATGTCCGGCGTGGCTCCGTCGGGGGGGGCCAAGGATGCCGGGGGGGCCCGCGAAGATTTTTTCTGTGCGGGGTGCCGGAGTTGGCAGTGGGTCGGGAACGTGACCCGAAGGCGTGATAGCGCCATACTGGCCCGCTCCTCTTATTCCTTGCCGACTCCGTGAAAGCTGCCAGCTTCTTCCTTGCCCAGTGTCTTGCTCTCGCCTGCGCCCGGGCGGATTGCCCCACGGACCTCGAGATGGCCGCTCTGGCCGCCCGCTACGTGGCTCGGGAGCCCCTGCCGCTTCCCCCTGGCCTGAGCCTCGCCGATGCCGCCTGCGGGCGCGACAAGCTTGCGGCCTTTCTCGCTCAGGCCTACGGGCCGCCGGTGGGGTACAAGGCGGCCCTTACCAACCCGGTCGTGCAGAAGCGCTTTGGTGCCGACCAGCCGGTGCGGGGCACGCTGTTTCGCGGCATGCTGCTGGCGGAGGGGGCCGAGGTGCCGGCGGCCTATGGGGCACGGCCGGTGTTCGAAGCCGATCTGGTGGTGGAAGTGGCCGATCCGGCCCTGGCCATGGCCCGTAACGCGGACGAAGCGCGGCGCTTCCTGGGGCGCCTATACCCCTTCATCGAACTCGCCGACCTGATGGTGGATGACCCCTCCCGCCTCGACGCCGCAGGCATCGTCCTGCTCAATGCCGGCGCCCGTCTCGGGGTGCTGGGGGCGCCCCTGCCCTTGCCGTCTCCACAGGCACTGGCTGCCATGACCGTGCGCCTCTTGGACGTCGAGGGGCAGGAAATCGAAGCGGCGCCGGGCACGGCCATCCTAAGCCATCCCCTGCAAGCCGCGCTGTGGCTGGCCCGTGATCTGGCGGCGGCGGGAATTCCGCTGCGCAAGGGCGATTTATTGAGTC
>SSTB01000032.1 GCA_009469665.1 Azonexaceae bacterium
AGGGGGGTGTCATCGTCCAGCAGCAGGACGGGGATCTTGCCCAGGGGGTTGTAGTCAGGAACCTTGCTGTCCTCTGTCCAGGGGGACTCGACCTCGAAGTCGTAATCGATCTTCTTTTCTGCCAGGACGATGCGAACCTTGCGGACAAACGGGCTGGTCAGGGAGCCGATCAGCTTCATGGTTTTTCTCGTAGGTGATCCGTTTTTGGGGTGGGCGGATTATAGCCTACCGACCCCCACTTTACGGTGCTCGAGCATTTCACGGTCATCGGGAATTTCCCTGCCGTTTGCTGCGATGCAGCGCAGACGGATAAAATAGCGCCCTTTCCCGCCCCCCGGACGCCGCCATGACTGCCTCCCTCCTTACGGCCCTTTCCCCTCTCGATGGCCGCTACGCCGGCAAGGTCGACGCCCTGCGCGAGCATTTTTCGGAATTCGGCCTCATCCGCGCCCGCCTGAAGGTTGAAATCGAATGGCTCAAGGCCCTCGCCGCCGAGCCCCATTTCGGCGAGATCGCGGCCTTCTCGTCGGCGACGGTGGCGGAACTGGACGCCCTGGTGGCCCATTTCGGCCCCGAACAGGCCGCCGAGGTGAAGGCCATCGAGGCCACCACCAACCACGACGTCAAGGCCCTGGAGTACTGGATCAAGGGCAAGACCATGGCCAACGCCGAAGTGGTGAAGGTGAGCGAATTCATCCACTTCGCCTGCACCTCGGAAGACATCAACAACCTGTCCCATGCCCTGATGTGCAAGGGCGCCCGGGAGGCGGCCCTGTTACCGGCCCTGGATCAGGTCATCGCCAAGCTGCGGGAACTGGCCCACGCCCACGCCGAAGTGCCGATGATGAGCCGCACCCACGGCCAGCCGGCGACGCCCACGACCCTGGGCAAGGAAATGGCCAACGTCGCCTACCGCCTGCAACGGGCCCGGGCCCGCATCGCCGGGGTCGAACTGCTGGGCAAGATCAACGGTGCCGTCGGCAACTACAATGCCCATCTGGCGGCCTATCCGGGCTACGACTGGGAGGGTTTCGCCCAGCGCTTCGTCGAATCCCTGGGGCTGACTTTCAATCCCTACACCATCCAGATCGAACCCCACGACGCCCTGGCCGAACTGTTCGACGCCTTCGCCCGGGCCAACAGCATCCTCATCGACCTGGACCGGGATGTCTGGGGCTACATTTCCCTCGGCTTCTTCAAGCAGAAGGTGAAGGCCGGCGAAATCGGTTCGTCCACCATGCCCCATAAGGTCAATCCCATCGACTTCGAGAACTCCGAGGGCAACCTGGGCCTGGCCAACGCCGTGCTCAAGCACCTGGCCGAGAAGTTGCCCATTTCCCGCTGGCAGCGCGATCTCACCGACTCCACCGTGCTGCGCAACATGGGCGTCGGCCTCGGCTACAGCCTGTTGGCCTACGATTCGCTGCTCAAGGGCCTGGGCAAGCTGGAAATCAACGCCGAGCTCATGCGCGCCGACCTGGACGCCAACTGGGAACTGTTGGCCGAGCCCATCCAGACGGTCATGCGCCGCTACGCGGTGCCCGAGGCCTACGAAAAACTGAAGGAATTGACCCGTGGCACCCGGGTTTCCCGCGCAGGCATGCAGGCCTTCGTGGCCACCCTGGCCATCCCCGAAGCCGCCAAGGCCGAACTGCTCAAGCTGACACCCTGGGATTACACGGGCAAGGCTGCGGAGCTGGCCAAGCGCATCTGAATGGAACGACCCCCACGCTCGCCGTGCCCACTGCCCCCCGGGAGGGCGCAGGCCTTCCTTGGGTCGGCCCGGCGAAAGGCCTGGTAGTCAGTCCAATGGGTTCAGCACTGTTCGGCACGCCCCGCATCCCCGCCGTTGCTCATCCTCGCCAGGGCTTCGGCTATGGCTGGGGTTCGCTTCGCGCGATCGGGGCGCGGATGCGCGCCTCGGCATTCACGCCAACCAATTTGACGGACTACTAGCCCATGCAATGCGGAAAATGCGGGAAGGAAGTGCCGGAGGGCGCCCTCTACTGCCCCTTCTGTGTCGGCGAGCGCAAGACGACCGAGCGCGACGTCATCGCGGGAGGCGTCAAGGGAGGGCTTCTCGGCCTGATCGTCGGCCTCGTGCCGGCGCTCGTCCTTCTCTACCTCTTTGGCGCCGAGCGGGGCATCAAGGCCATCGTCTTCGCGTTGCCCGTCGCCACCTTCACCACAGGCCTCATCCTCGGCATGGTCAGGGCCAAACAGGACTGGAAATGAGCCAATTCGCAGAAAACTTGAAGAAACTTCCCGGGATTTCCCATCTTGCAGCCCTGAATCTCCTCGATGCAGAGGGCAATCTCGTTGCCACCATCGAGAACAAGCCCGGCAGCCAGGGTTCGCTCGCCGTCTATAACCACCTGGCCCAGACTTACGGCGCCATCACGGCAGAGGCGGCGAAGATGGGGCTGGAACTCTTCGCCGAGCATAGCGAGGACGAGCGCAGCAATCCGGGCAAGCACCCCAACATCGCCCGCCTGCTCAGGATCGAAGCCGGGGAAGCGGCGCTGCGGGTCAAGCACGTCTTCGCCGTGTGACCCGGCGGCGCGCCGCCGGGTGGCCGAAGCAAAACGGGCGCCCGCAGGCGCCCGTTTGCGGAGCCCTCGCCGGTCAGACGACGGCACCCTCCTCGTTGGCGCCTTCGATGACCTTCTTCTGGGTGATGAACTGTTCCCGGGAGACCCCCAGCCACATGACCAGGGGGCTGGCCACCAGGACCGAGGAGTAGATGCCGAAGCAGATGCCGATGGTCAGGGCGAGGGAGAAGTAGTAAAGGGTTTCCCCGCCGAAGACGAGCATGGACAGCACCATCAACTGGGTCGAGCCGTGGGTGATGATGGTGCGGCTGATAGTGCTGGTGATGGCGTGGTCCAGCACCTGGGGGGTGGAGAGGCCGCGTTTTTTCTTGAAGGTTTCCCGCACCCGGTCGAAGACCACCACGGATTCGTTGACCGAATAGCCCAGTACCGCGAGCACCGCGGCCAGAACGGAAAGCGAGAATTCCCACTGGAAGGCGGCGAAGAAGCCGAGGATGATGACCACGTCGTGCAGGTTGGCGATGATGGCCGAAACCGAGAAGCGCCATTCGAAGCGGAAGGCGAGGTAGACGACGATGCCGATGACGACCAGCAGCAGGGCCATGGCACCGTTTTCCGCCAGTTCCTTGCCTACCTGGGGGCCGACGAATTCGACCCGACTCAAGCGGGCGCCGGGCGCATCGGCTTCCAGGGATTTCATGACGGCTTCCCCAAGCTGGGCCGTGTTCTGGTCGGCCTTGAGGGGGAGGCGGATCATCACGTCCTGGGAGGAGCCGAAATTCTGCACCGCGTAGTCGGTGAAACCGGACTTGCCCAAGGCGCCGCGAATTTTCTCCAGGTCGGCCGCCTGTTGATACTGAACTTCGATCAGGGTGCCGCCGGTGAATTCCACCGACAGGTGCAGGCCCTTGGCAAACAGAAAGAGCACCGCCACGATGAAGGTCACCAGGGAGATGATGTTGAACTTCAGCGCGTGGCGCATGAAGGGGATGTCGTTCCTGATGCGGAAAAATTCCATGTCCGTTTCCCCTTACTTGGTGCCGTTGCCGGCGAGGCCCGGCTTCCAGACCGAGCCGATGGCGACCCTGGCCAGCTTCTTCTGGCGGCCGTAGACGAGATTGACCAGGGCCCGGGAGACGACTACCGACGAGAAGATGGAGGTCAGAATGCCCAGGCAATGGACCACCGCGAAGCCGCGCACCGGGCCGGAGCCGAAAATGAGGAGCGCCAGGCCGGCGATGAGGGTGGTGATGTTCGAATCCAGGATGGTGCCGAAGGCCCGTTCGTAGCCTTCCGAGATGGCGCCTTGGGGGGGCACTCCGTTGCGCAGTTCCTCGCGGATGCGTTCGTTGATCAGCACGTTGGCGTCGATGGCCATGCCCAGGGTGAGCGCGATGGCGGCGATACCGGGCAGCGTGAGGGTCGCCTGAAGAAGGGACAGGAGCGCGACTAGGAAGAGCAGGTTGGAAGCCAGGGCGATGACCGAGATGACGCCGAACATCTGGTAATAAGCAATCATGAACACGGCGATGGCCGCGAAGCCCCATAGGGTCGAATGGAAGCCCTTTTTGATGTTTTCGGCGCCGAGGCTGGGGCCTATGGTGCGTTCCTCGATGATGTCCATGGGCGCGGCCAGGGACCCGGCACGCAGCAGCAGGGCCGTGTCGTTGGCTTCGACGGTGTTCATGCGGCCGGAAATCTGCACCCTGCCGCCGCCGATTTCGGTGCGGATGACCGGGGCGGTGATGACCTCGCCCTTGCCCTTCTCGATGAGCAGGATGGCCATGCGCTTGCCCACGTTCTCCCGGGTGATGTCCTTGAAGATACGCGCCCCGGCGGAGTCGAGGTTGAGGTGGACGGCAGGCTCGTTGGTCTGGTTGTCGAAGCCGGGCTGGGCGTCGGTCAGGCGGTCGCCGGTGAGGACCACCTGCTTTTTCACCACCAGGGGCGAGCCGCCCCGCTCGGTATAGAGTTCGGTGCCGAATGGCGGGTTGCCGGCCAGGGCGGCTTCCAGGACGCCGGGAGCGTCGTCCACCATGCGGATTTCCAGGGTCGCGGTGCGGCCCAGGATGTCCTTGGCCTTGGCCGTGTCCTGCACGCCGGGCAACTGGACGACGATGCGGTCGCTGCCCTGCTGCTGAATCACCGGCTCGGCGACGCCCAGTTCATTGATGCGGTTGTGCAGGGTGGTGATGTTCTGCTTGAGGGCGAATTCGCCCAGGCGTTTGAGCGCTTCCGGTTTCAGGGTGGCGACTAGACGGAGGTCGCTGCCTTCGCCCTGTTCGACAAGGGCGAGATCAGGTTGGGCATCCGTGAGGGTCGTGCGGGACTTGTCGCGGGTCTCCGCGTCGCGGAAGCGGATCACCAGACGTTCGCCCTCGCGGCTCACGCCGGCGTGGCGGACGTTCTTGTCGCGCATCAGGGTGCGCACATCGGCGCCGACGGAGTCGAGGCGCTTGGTCAGGGCCCCCTTCATGTCCACCTGGAGCAGGAAGTGCACGCCCCCGCGCAGGTCCAGGCCCAGGTACATGGGCAGGGCATGCAGGCCGGTCAGCCAGGACGGCGAGGCCGTGAGCAGGTTCAGGGCGATGACGTAATGGGGGTCGGCGGTGTCCGGGTTGAAGGTCTTTTCCAGGGCGTCCTTGGCCTTCAACTGCGTATCGGTGTCCTTGAAGCGGGCCTTGACCCCATTGAAATCGAGTTGAATGCCGTCGTGGACGATGCCCGCCGCCTTGAGCGCCTCCTCGGCCCGGGCCAGGGTCTTGTCGTCGGTCTTCAGGGTCGCCTTGGCGCTGGAGACCTGCACCGCGGGCGACTCGCCGAAGAAATTGGGCAGGGTATAGACGAAGCCCAGCACGAGCGCCACGGCGACGACGATGTATTTCCAGAGGGGGTAGCGATTCATGGTGCGAGCGGGAAGGGAAAAGGGGGAAAGGAGAAGGGAAGGGCGACGGGAAGGTGACCCTTCCCCCTAAGGCTTCCCTCTTCCCCGGGTCACAGACCCTTGAGGGTGCCCTTGGGGAGCAGGTTGGCCACCGCGGTCTTTTGCACGATGACTTCGACGGCGCCGTCCTTGCCTTCCGAGACATCCACGTGCAGGAAATTTTCGCCCACCTTGGTGACACGGCCGGCCAGGCCCCCCTGGGTGACGATCTCGTCGCCCTTCTGCAGGGCTTCGACCATGGTCTTGTGCTCCTTGGCCTTCTTCATCTGGGGGCGGATCATCATCAGCCAGACGATGGCGAACATGGCCACCATCATGATGAGGCCGGTATAGTCGGCGCCGCCGGCGGGGGCCGCGGCCTGGGCGTGGGCAAGGCTGATCATGGGGGGTTTTCCTCGAAGCGGTCGAAACGAAAGGCGGCATTCTAGCACCGGTCATGGAATGCCACCTTGACGGTCCCGCCGGAACGCTTCCTGCCACGGCCCGAAACGGCCGGTCTCGATGGCCCCGCGCATTTCCGCCATGAGGGTCTGGTAGTAATGCAGATTGTGGATGGTGTTGAGCATGGACCCCAGGATTTCCCCGGCCCGGAAAAGGTGGTGGAGATAGGCCCGGGTGAATTGGGTGCAGGTGCTGCAGGTGCAGGATGGGTCGAGGGGGCCGGTATCGTTCCTGAAACGGGCGTTCTTGATCTTGACGTCGCCGAAGCGGGTGAACAGGTGGCCGTTCCTGGCGTTGCGGGTGGGCATCACGCAGTCGAACATGTCGATGCCGGCCGTCACGGCTTCCAGCAGGTCTTCCGGCGTGCCGACCCCCATCAGGTAGCGGGGCTTCCCGGCGGGCAGGCGTGGTGCCGTGTGGGCGAGGATGCGCGACATGTCTTCCTTCGGCTCGCCCACCGAAAGGCCGCCGATGGCCATGCCGTCGAAGCCGATCCCGTCCAGTCCGGCGAGGGATTCTTCGCGCAGATCCTCGTACATGCCCCCCTGCACGATGCCGAAGAGGGCGTTTCCATTGCCCAGACGTTCGTGCTCGTCCCTGGAGCGCCTCGCCCAACGCAGCGAGAGCCGCATGGACTTGGCGGCTTCCTCGTGGCTGGCCGGGTAGGGCGTGCACTCGTCGAAAATCATGACGATGTCGGAATTGAGCCCGTGCTGGATGCGCATCGATTCTTCCGGGGTCAGGAAGAGTTTGGCGCCGTCGATGGGGGAAGAGAACTTCACGCCCTCCTCGCCGATCTTGCGCAGGGCGCCCAGGGAAAAGACCTGGAAGCCTCCCGAATCGGTGAGGATGGGCCTGTCCCAGTTCATGAAGCGATGCAGGCCCCCGTGGGCGCGGACCACGTCGAGTCCTGGCCGCAGCCAGAGGTGAAAAGTGTTGCCCAGGCAGATCTGCGCTCCGATTTCGGCGAGGGACTGCGGCGTCATGGCCTTGACCGTGCCGTAGGTGCCCACGGGCATGAAGACCGGGGTCTCGACGCTGCCGTGGGCGAGGTCAAGGCGGCCGCGGCGCGCAGCGCCGTCGGTGGTGAGGAGTTCGAAGTGCATGGCAGCTTGATTTTTATGAATTTTTTGCGCAAATCAGAGCTTCTTGCGCTGGGTGCGTGATTGTATAGATTGTCTACGCTATCGTTGAGCCCTGATGCTGACACGCCTCGTTTCCCGCCTGTTGATTGTGGTCATGCTGTTGACCGTCTTCTCGCCGAGTTTCGGCTGGGACGCGACCGGCAGCATGGCCGCGCACGAGCACCCGGTGGCGCTGGCCGACGACCACGGCCATGACCATGATCACGCGGCGCCGGGCGACGCTTGTCCCGGCTGCGATGACCACGCCCAGGCAGACTGCGACGAAGCGCAGCATCATTGTTGTCCGGGCCATGTCCTGGGTCACATGCCGGGCGGCCTGGCAGCCGCTCCTCGTCTGCTGCTGGTCGACGGGGGCGATGCCGCGTTCGACACCCCGCCGCGACCCTTTTCCTCGCGCATCCCCGAAGGGCTCGAACGCCCCCCCAGAGTCGCCGCCTGATCCGCGGCGGCTTGCCTCGTCCCTGAATCCCTGAAGGTCCGCGTCGCTACGCGGGCCGGTGCGGCATGCCGCCGGTTGATGTCATCCAGCAACCGGAGGGAACCCCATGCGAATCGTTTGCGGCCTCGCGCCCATTCTGTTTTACGGCCTCTTCGCCAGCGCTTCGGCCCAGGGCGAGACGGCCCTTGCCCGTACCTTTGCCGAAGCCTGGCAGCGCCAGCCAGTCGCCGCTGCGCTGCACGAGCGCCAGCGGGGAGCAGCCGCCCTGCGTGCCGCCGCCGATGCCTGGACGGCAGCGCCGCCCAGCGTCGAGATCGGCACCCGCAGCGACCGCTTCAACCGCCGTAACGGCGCCCGCGAAAATGAAATCGGCCTCGTCCTTCCCCTCTGGCTGCCCGGTGAACGCAGTGGCAGCCAGGCCCTGGCCGCTGCCGAGGCCGACGTGGCGGCCGGACGCGGCGAGATGCAGCGCCTGCGCCTGGCCCAGGTGCTGCGGGAGAACTGGTGGGGCTGGCAGAGCGCCCGCAACGAGTTGGCGCTGGCCGGCGAGCGGCTTGCCGCGGCGGCCCGCCTGCGCGATGACGTGGCCCGCCGCTTTGCCGCCGGCGACCTGTCGCGGGCCGATCTCAACCAGGTTGCCGGGGCGCTGGCCCAAAGCCAGGCCCAGCAGGCCGAAGCGCAGGCCGTCGAACTGGGCCTGCGGCATCGGCTGGAGAGCCTGAGCGGCCGGCCGGTTGGCGATGTCGAGGTGCAGTACGAGCCGGAGCCGGCCGCCGCACCGGCCGAGCATCCGGCCTTGCGGGAACTGGCGGCGCAGAGCGAGGTGGCGCGCCGTCAAGTCGATCTGGCCCGGGCGCAGGGGCGGGCCAATCCGGAATTGATGCTGTCGACGCGCAGCGATCGCGCCGCCCATGGGGAGCGTAACGAACAGACCTGGGCCCTGGCGCTGCGCGTTCCCTTCGGCGCCGGGCCACGCCAGGACGCACGGGTGGCGACGGCCAATGCCGAGGCCATCGAGGCTGGTGTCGAACTCGAGCGGGAACGGGAACGCCTGGGCCTGGAGGCCGCCGCCCTGCGGGCCCAGGTCGCGGCGGCCCGCCGCCAATTGGCGGCGGCCGAACAGCGCGCCGGTCTGGCGCGGGAAAACCGCGGCTTCTACGAGAAATCCTTCCGCCTCGGCGAAAGCGACCTGCCGACGCGCCTGCGCATCGACAGCGAGGCCTTCGAGGCGGAACGGGCCCTGGGCCGGGCACGCATCGCGCTGGCCCAGGGCATATCGCAATGGCGCCAGAGTCTTGGCTTGTTGCCGGAGTAAACAGCATGAATTCCAACCTGGAAACCTCAGTTGACCGCTTGCCGAGTCCCGGTATGCCCCGTTCCCCGGACTTCGGCGCCACTCGGAGCGCTCACCCACCGGGGGCAGCGCTCCGAGCCCGCTGGCGCATCCGGGCGGGCGCCTGGCTTTGTCGCTCCTCCTTGCAGGCATCAGCCTGCCGCGTCGTCGCTTCGCGCCAGACTCCCGCCCGAACACACCAACGGGCTCGTCCAACTGAGGTTTCCAGGTTCAATTTTTGTGGACGGCTTTTCGGATTGAGCTTGGCCTTTGCGCTGGCCGGACCGGTGGCTGGGGCAGACGGAGCAGCGCCGGTGCCGGTCGCCGTGGCGGAAAGCGAGGCCTTCGAGGTGGTCGGCCGGCTGGAGGACGCAGGCTTTGTTTTCTACATTGACCGGGCCGATAGCAATGCGCCGGTGCTTGGCGCGACGCTGGAGGTCGAAGTTGGTGGCAAGTCGGCCAAGGCGGTGTTCCGGGCCGAGCGCGGCGATTACCTGATCGCCGACCCCGACTGGCTGAAGCCCCTGCGCCAGCCGGGCGAATACCCGCTGGCGATGACCCTGGTGGCCGGCACCGAGAGCGATCTGCTCACTGCCGATTTCGACGTCCATGCGCCACCCGGCGCGGCGGCGAGCACGGCCGGGATCGGCCGTATCCTTGCCGGGCTGGCTCTGCTCGGCGGGCTGGTCGCCCTGCTGCTCTGGCGTCGCGGGCGCAAGGGAGACCAGGCATGAAGAACGCTTATCTGTTGAGCCTGCTTCTGGCCGGCCCGAGCCTGCCCCTGGCGGCCCATGAGGGGCACGACCACGGCGACGAGAAGAAAACCATGGTGGTGCCTGGCAACACCCCGCAGCGCCTGCCCGATGGGGCCGTCTTCCTGCCCAAGTCGGCGCAGCGTGGTATGGGCGTGCTGACCGAGCGGACGGCCGAAGCCGACCTGCCGAAAAGCCTGGAACTGACCGGCCGGGTGATCATGGACCCGCACCTCGGCGGGCGTGTCCAGGCGATGATTCCCGGACGCATCGAGGCGGCCGGGCCGCATGGCTTGCCGGCCGCCGGCAGCAAGGTCAGGAAGGGCGAGGTGCTGGCCTGGGTCATGCCGTCGTCCGGGGCCATAGAGCGTTCCAACCAGTCGGCCCTGCTGGCCGAGCTGAAAGCCAGCCGCGGGCTAGCCGAAAAGCGCCTGCATCGCCTGCAGGAGCTGGCCGACACGGTGCCCAAGAAGGACATCGAGGCGGCCGAGAGCGAACTGGCCAGCCTGCACGGTCGGATCGCCGCGGTCGGCGCCGGCCTGTCCGGGCGCGAGGCGCTGGTGGCTCCGGTCTCCGGCGTGCTGGCGGCGAGCAACGCCGTGGTCGGCCAGGTGGTCGAGCCGAAGGAACTGATCTTCGAGGTCATCGACCCCGACAGCCTGCACATCGAGGCCAGCGCCTACGAGCCCTTGCCCCTCGACCAAGTGGTATCGGCGAGCGTCGCGGTCGGTGAGCGCTCGGTGCCCCTGAGCTACATCGGCGCCAGCCGCCGACTGCGCGAGCAGGCCTTGCCGCTGGTGTTCGAAAACCATGCGACCGGCGCCGGCCTGAGCTTGCCGCTTGGCCAGCCCGTCAAGGTGCAGGTGGGCCTGAAGGCGACGCTGCGCGGCCTGCCGCTCCCGCTGGCTGCGCTGACCCGCAACACGGCCAACCAGGTGGTCGTCTGGGTCAAGACGGCTCCCGAGCGCTTCGAGGCGCGGGCGGTGCAGACCCAGCCGCTGGACGGCCTGCGGGTCGTGGTCACCGGCGGCCTGAAAGCCGGTGAACGGGCGGTGGTGCAGGGCGCCAGCCTGATTGCGCAGATACGCTGAGGACCGGACCATGTTCCAGTGGCTTGTCGAAAAAAGCCTGGCCAGCCGGCTCTTCGTGGGGGCGGGGGCAGTGGCGCTGATGATCTGGGGTGGCGTGCAGGCGACCCGCCTGCCGGTGGACGTCTTCCCCGACCTCAACAAGCCGACTGTCACGCTGATGATCGAGGCCGGCGGCATGGCACCGGAGGAAGTCGAGCAGTTGATAAGCTTCCCGCTGGAAACGGCGATGAGCGGCCTGCCCGGCGTGGCCGGCATCCGCTCGGTGTCGAGCGCCGGGCTGTCCTTTCACTATATTGCCTTCGATTGGGGCATCGATATCTACCGCGCCCGGCAGATGGTCGGCGAGCGGCTCACTGCGATGGAATCGGCCCTGCCGCCGGGCAGTGTGCCGCGCATGGGGCCGGTGTCGTCGATCATGGGCGAGATCATGCTGGTCGCCATCCCGATCGCCGGGCCGGCCGCCGACGCCAAGGCGGCCCGCGAGTACGCCGACTGGGTGCTGCG
>SSTB01000253.1 GCA_009469665.1 Azonexaceae bacterium
GAACCCCGGTTCACACCGTGAAAGGGTGTTGTCCTAGGCCTCTAGACGATAGGGACTTCGTCCTTGGTGGAGGTAAGCGGGATCGAACCGCTGACCTCTTGCATGCCATGCAAGCGCTCTCCCAGCTGAGCTATACCCCCAAAAGAGAGCGCGAATTATAGCCACCGTTTCGATTCTGTAAAGGGCTGAATGCGAAATTTATTCCGGCAGTACCTTGCAAGGATTCATTGTGCCCTGCGGATCAAAAACCTGCTTGATTCGCTGCATCAGTTCGAGATCAAGTGCCGGCTTGTATCGTGCCAGCTCGTCACGCTTGAGTTGTCCGATGCCATGTTCCGCAGAAAACGAGCCGCCCATGAACATGACAAGATCATGAATCGCCCGTGTCAGCGGCAAGCTGGAGGCAATGAGCTCGGCATTGGCGCTCGCGTCGCGCATTGACAGGTTGTAGTGCAAGTTCCCATCACCCACATGACCAAAGCATACGATGCGCAAACCTGGCCAACCGGTGGTTACGGCATCATCAGCGCGGAACAGAAATTCGGCAAGCATCGAAACAGGCACCGCCACATCGTGCTTGATCGAAAACCCCTCGCGCTTCTGCGCTTCTGAAATATTTTCGCGCAAGGCCCACAAGGCGTTGGCCTGCGCCTCGGTCGTGGCGATCACCGCATCGGTCACAATGGCACGCTCCATCGCAATCGACATGGCTGACTCCAGCGACTCGTCGACCATCGTTGCGCTTGCCAATTCCACCAGCAGGTACCACGGATACCGCTCGGGCATGGGCGAGCGACTGCCAGGAATATGTTGCTCAACCAGCTCAAGTGCAGATTCGCCAACGAGCTCAAATGCGTTCACTGCCTCACCGGCACTGTCACGCATCAAGGCTAGCAATTCCACCGCGCGTGCCGGAGACTCAATGCCAACCCATGCAACTGCCCGATGACGTGGTCGTGCAAACAATTTCAGCGACGCCGCAGTGATAACGCCCAACGTGCCCTCAGCACCAACAAACAGGTGACGCAAATCGTAGCCGGTGTTGTCCTTACGCAGCGTTCGCAGGCCATGCCAGACGTTGCCATCGGCCAGAACGACTTCCAATCCAAGTACCAGATCGCGCGTGGTGCCATAGCGCAAAACGTGCACGCCGCCTGCATTAGTCGACAAATTACCGCCTATCGTCGCCGATCCTTCGGCGGCGAGTGACAACGGGAACAAACGATCGACTTTGGCTGCCTCCGCCTGTACTGCCGCCAGCGTGCAGCCAGCTTCAACGATGATCGCATTGTCCACAGCGTCGACGTGACGAACGCGATTCAAGCGCCCTAGACTAACGACCACCTCGCCACCAGTCGGCGTCGCGCCGCCACACAAACCGGTGTTGCCACCTTGCGGCACCACCGGCACGCCAGCGTCACGGCAGGCAACAATGACCCTTGCCACCGAGTCGGTGTCACCCGGCCGAACGACGCACAGCGGTGTGCCATGGAACCGCCCGCGCCAATCCGTCGCAAACGGCGCCCAATCCGATTCGTTGTGCAGCACATGGGCCTCGCCCACAACCTCGGCCAGCCGTTGCACCAGATCAGCTCTGGTGGCCATGCAATCAGTCGTTGGCTACGGTGGCGAACAGATCATGGACATCGCAGTCCGTGATCTCCACCTCGGCAAATTCGCCTACCGGCAAATCGTGTCCGTCGGCAATGTAGACCAAGCCGTCTATTTCCGGTGCATCGCCGGTACTGCGGGCAATGGCCCCTTCGTCATCCACGTCGTCGACCAGCACGGTAAGACGGCAGCCGATCTTTGCTTCAAGGCGCTGCGTTGAAATGTCTTCCTGATGCCGCAACAGGCGTGCCTTGCGTTCTTCGCGCAACCCTTCAGGCAATGCGCCGGGCAATTCGTTTGCCGTGGCGCCTTCGACCGGCGAATACGAAAACGCGCCAACACGATCAAGCTGCGCGGCGTCCAGAAAATCCAGCAGTTCGTTGAACTCGGCTTCGGTTTCGCCCGGGAATCCGGTAATGAAGGTGCTGCGAATGACGAGATCGGGCACTTCGCTTCGCCACGCGGCAATTCGGTCGAGCACTTTTTCGCTCGACGCCGGGCGTTTCATCAGTTTGAGGATGCGGCTGCTGGCATGTTGAAACGGAATGTCGAGATACGGCAGCAGTTTGCCTTCGGCCATGAGCGGAATCAGGTCGTCGACACTGGGGTACGGATACACATAGTGCAACCGCACCCACAAACCAAGTTTGCCCAGCTCGTTGCACAAATCGTATAGCCGCGTGCGCACGGGGCGACCGCCCGCGAAGCCGGTACGATATTTCACGTCGACGCCATAGGCACTGGTGTCTTGCGATATCACCAACAACTCTTTGACGCCTGCATTGGCCAGCACCTCGGCTTCTTTCAGAATGTCGCCAATGGGTCGTGAAACCAGATCGCCGCGCAGCGCCGGAATGATGCAAAACGTGCACCGATGATTGCAGCCTTCCGAAATTTTCAGATAGGCATAGTGATCCGGCGTCAGTCGAATCCCTTGTGGCGGCACCAGATCGATGTGCGGATCGTGGCTTGGCGGCAAATGCGCATGCACCGCTGCCATGACTTCCTGTGTCGCATGCGGGCCGGTGACCGCGAGCACCTTCGGATGCACCTGGGTTACCAGATCACCGCCGTCCGCACCTTTTTTTGCGCCCAGGCAACCCGTTACGATCACGCGGCCATTTTCTGCGATGGCTTCACCGATGGCATCGAGCGATTCCTCTACTGCTGCATCAATGAAGCCACAGGTATTGACCATCACCAAATCGGCGTCGTCGTAACCGCCACTGATGGCATAGCCTTCCGCACGCAGCCGGGTCAGGATCTGTTCGGCATCGGAGGCCGCTTTCGGGCAGCCGAGCGACACAAAGCCAACCGTTGGAGGCTTCGCTCTTTTCTGCTTGGCCTGCGTGCCCGGCTTGCGGCGAGGCGCGGATGTCAACGCGCCTTCCCGTCGTCGTTGTCTTTGCCAGGGTAAAGGCTGCCGAACATCGAGCGTGTTTGCTGTTGCACGCGCTCTTGCATCTGTTGGGCCATGGTGCGGCTTTGGTCGAGAAAGGAGGCCATCAGGTTTTGCACCCCGGCACCCTGCCCGCTCATCATCTTGGCCCACATTTCGGCCGGTGTCGCCGTTGTTTCGCCATACAGACGGCGAGCCTGC
>SSTB01000254.1 GCA_009469665.1 Azonexaceae bacterium
GCATGACGCCACAACAGCAAGTCCATCGTCGCTACTTCCTTTTCCAGGGTTTCGATTGAGCCAGCCAGGTCTCCAGGGCCTCGGCTTGTTCGGCGAGCAGGAGGGCGTGGCGACCGTGGAGCCAACCGAGAACGGGGCCGCTGCGGTGGCGGGCGGGAAGGCGGTGGAGGAGTTCCAGGGCAGTGACGTGGTCGTTGGCGAGGCCCAGTTCGTCCTGTAGCTGGGCCAAGGCCGCGAGGTAGGGCTTCAGGCGCCGGCGGGGCAGCAGGGTGGCGAAGCACTCCAGGGTGTAACGCAATTTCTTGATGCGGATGCGCAGACGGTGACGCTCGGCGTCGCTCAGGACGGCGTGGCGCCTGGCGAGGCGACGGGTTTGGCGGGACTGGCGATTGAGGGCTGCGCGGGCGAACGCCTCCAGGTCGGCTGAAGCGGACGGCAGGCTCGCGAGGGCAGCGGTGAAATCCAGTAGAAGGCGGGGATGGTCGGGACCGGCAAGCTGGCGGCGGAGCGCGTTGGCGGCCCGGGTGGCGCAGCGGCCCGCGGCGGCGGGGAGATGCCCCGCGCCGTGGTCTTGTGGGAATGCCGCAACGATGGGGGGCAAGGTTTCGCCAAAGAAGACGTCCCAGTCGCGGGCGTCTCCAAGCGCTGCGGCAAGGGGGCGAAAAGCGGCGGACCAGGGGGCGGCAAAGCCCTGAGGCAGGGTCCGGGCGAAGATTTTGAGGGCTGAGCGCAGGCGGCGCAAAGCGATGCGGGCCTGGTGCAGGTACTCGGGGTCGCACTGCGGTGCGAGGCCGCCCAGATTGCGCTGCAACTGGTCCAGGCAGGCCGAGGCGATGTGCTGGAAGGCGGCGATGGGAGTCAGATCCCGGGAGAGGGGCGGGATTTTCGCTTTGCAGGGCTGCTTCGGCTCGCCGAGGAAGAGGCGGTAGCCCCGTTCCGCCTTGGAGGCGGAGGCAGGGCAGAGGGGGAGGGTCGCCTGGAGCTCCCGGGCGAGGGCGAAGAGGTCGCAGCGCTCGCCTGCGAGCAGTTCGAGTTCGACTTCGGCCAGGGCTTCGCTGCGCTCACCGCTGGCGATGGTCCCCAGGTCGAGGGCGACCTCCACCCGGGAGCGGCCGTAGCTCAGGGTCCAGGCACGGCGGCGGAAGTGGGTGGTGAAGAGGGCGGTAAGGCGGGGGGCGATACCTTCCAGATCCTGACGCAGCTTGGGGTCATCGACGTGGCCAAAATCCCAGACTCCGGGCTGGGCCGCGGCTTCCCATTCGCTGCGGGCGGCCAGCCCGCCGACTGCCGGTTCGGTGGACTTGACCGTGAGCAGCCAGGTCTTGCCGCGGCGGCGCAAGCGCAGGGCCACGCCACGCCTTTGGAGGGCGAAATCCGGCGTGTCGTAGTAGGTGTTCTGCAGGGTGTGGCTGACCGCGGGGAGAGGGGCCAGCAGGCGGTGGCGGCCCAGGTGCGGAGCGGCGGAGCGCGGCAGCGCCAGTTTCAGCTCGATTTCCGTCGCCATGGCGCCGAGAGACTCAGCGATCGTGGGCGCGCAGCCGGTCGATATCGGGAATGTGGATCTTGCGGCCTTCGACGACGATGAGGCCCAGTTCGGTCAGCTCGTGCAGGATGCGGGAAAAGTGCTCCTGGGTGAGATTGAGCCGGGAGGCGATGATGCCCTTGTTGGTCGGCAGGGTGACGGTGAGGTTCTTGCCGTGCTCGGTGGTCGGCACTTCGCGGATGAGGTAGCCGACAATGCGCTGCTTGCCCGAATGGAGCGAGTAGGACTCCACGTCGGTCATCAACTGATGCAGGCGCATGGCCATGCCGGCGATCATCTTGCGGCAGAGGGTGGGGTCGCGCTCCAGTTCGTCGAAGATCACCGTTTTGGAAATGTGCAGGAGAAGCGAATCGGTCAGCGCCTGGGCGAAGACGATGTAGGGCTTGTCCATGAACATGATGGCCTCGCCGAAGCTGGCGCCCTGGCCGATGATTTCGACCACCTTTTCGCTGCCCTGGGGGGAGGTGAAGCCGAGCTTGATCTGGCCATAGACCACCAGATGGAAGCCGTTGCACGGGTCCCCCTTGTGGAACAGGATATCCCCCTTGCTGGAATGGATTTCCCGGGTTCCGCGGGCGACCTTGGCGATTTCCTGGGGGGCGAGGCCGTTGAAGAGCGGGACGTGGGAGAGCAGCGCCTCGATGTTGATGGGGTGGCTTCCTTGCATGATCGGCTCGGCCAAGGGAAATCGAAGCATCTTGGCACCTGATTAGCCTGAAGGCAATACGCCCGAGGGCCTATTGACGGGTGAGCTGGGCGTAAAGGAGCGGCAGGCGCCGCGGCAATTCCTCCGGCTTCCTGATGACGCAGAACCCCGCGGGGCCGAAGAGGTAGGGCAGGTACGCGCCGGCTTCCCGGTCGATGGTGACGCAGAAGGGGGTGAGCCCCAGGCGGCGGGCTTCGAAGACGGCCATGCGGGTGTCCTCGATGCCGTAGCGGGAATCGTAGAGGTCCAGGTCGTTCGGTTTGCCGTCGGTGATGATGAGCAACAAGCGCCGGCCGGCCGGCTGCTCGGCCAGGATGGTGCTGGCCTGACGCAGCGCCGCGCCCATCCGGGTGTAGTAGCCGGGCTTGATGGCCAGGATGCGGCCCCGGGCCAGGCCGTCGTAGCGGGAAGCGAAATCCTTGAGCAGGTGGAAGCGGATGTTCTGCCGGCGCAGGGACGAGAAGCCGTAGATGCCGAAACGGTCGCCGGTGGCCGACATCGCTTCGGCGAAGAGCAGCAGCGAATCGCGGATGACGTCTACGATGCGGTGGCTGTCGGAGATCCAGGCATCGGTGGACATGGAAAGATCGGCCAGCAGCAGGCAGGCCAGATCCCGTTCGCAGCGGGCCTGGGCGAGATAGCTGCCAATGTCCGGCGTATGCCCCGAGGCTCGGTCGGCCACGTTGCGTACGCAGGCATCCACATCTAGTTCGGGTCCGTCGGGCTGGGCCTTCATCCAGCGGCGCTGGGGGGCGAGGGCGGCGAACTGGCCGCGCAGTTTCTTGGCGGTGGCGGCGAGGTCGGCGGGGAGCGCCGCGGGGGTGGCGTCCCGGGCGATCATGGGTTGTACCCGGCAATGGTCGGGGAGCAGGAGCGCGCTCCGGTAGTCCCACTCCGGCAGCGGCAGGCCGGGGCCGAGCGGCGCGTCGTCCTCGGCGGCGGAGGGTAGGTCCAGGTCGAACTTGACCCGGGAGACGCTGGTTTCCCCATCCCGGGTGAGGGAGAGCTTGTCGAGATCCTTGGCGGCATCCTTTGCGTTGGGGTCGAGGTCGTCGTCGTAGGCGCGATTGACCCGCACGTATTCGGTCCAGGTGGGCAGGCTTTCGGCACGGAAGCTGAAGACGAAGGCGTTCTTGTTTTCCGGCTTCGCCACTTGTTCGGCCTTGTGCGCTTCCTTTTCCGTTTCGGAACTGCCGCTGCCCTCCGGGGGCGGCGGGCCGTCCCCTTCCGGCGTGTGGCCCGGCAAGGCAGCGCTAGGGGCGTCGATGAGCCAGAGCAGCACCGGCTGGGGAGGGCGGGATTTGCGCGAGGTGAGCGGGGGAAGGCCCACGACGCTGCCGGGGTCGGTCAAGGCATGGCGCAGGGCATTTTCCTGGGCAGCTTCGTCGGCCTGCATCTCGCCGGGTGCCATACGGCCGGTGAGATGGGCCGCCACCAGGCGTTCATAGCGGGGCCGAAGGCCGGGATAGTCGCGCAGCGCCGCCAAGGTTGCCCGCTGGTTGCGCACCAGCCAGGCTCTTTCAGGCGCCTCGTCGCTGGCGGCCAGCGCGGCCAGCCACAGATAGAGGTCGCGGTTGAGGGTCTTGTCGGGGAAGGCGGCGATCTCAGGCGGCAGCCGCAGGGTCTCGTCATCCCGGCGCGCCTGGGCCACCCGCTCGCCGCTGCCAGCCACCCGTTGCAGCCAGCGGCGGCGGGCACCGTGGCTTTCGGCGGTGGCGGCGGCCACCTTCAGGCCGGGGTCGCCGCCGAAGGCGCGGAAGAGAATGCCGACAGTCTTCTCCACCTCGGCGAGCTTGACCGCCGCTTCCGGGTGGTGGCCGCCGGCGGCCTTGGTCACCCAGTTGTGCCAGAGTTTGCCGATGAATTCTTCCATCAGGCGCGACCTCCGGCGTCTTCGTCGGTGCGGGAGAGGGCCGAGAAGCGCGCTTCGTTGCGCTTGGCCTCGTCGCCGCTGACCCAACGCAGGAGCTGGCCCCGGGGGTTGTCGCGATTGACCGTGCCGCAGGCGGAGACGCACTGGCCGCACTGGGTGCAGGCGAACATCCAGCGTTTGACGTTGCGGGGTTTCAAGCGCATGGGGCAGACCGCATCGCACGCGCTTCCTTGCCCGCTAAGGCAATCGGCGCAATCGCTCAGTCGTTCCCGCTCGAAGCCGACCACCATGGCCTGTTTGTTGCCTATCCAGCCGAAGCTCTGGAAGAGGCCGATGGCACAGGCATAGCGGCAGAACAGGTGGCGGGCGAAGAGGAATTCCAGGCTCAGTACGGTGGTGGCCGCCGTCAGGAAGATCACCTCGTAGGGGTAGAGGCTGAAGGTGAAAAGCCCGTGATAGACCTGGAAGGGCGGCATCAGGTAGGTGAGACCCACCAAGGCCCAGGCGAAGGCGAAGGCCACGGCGGCGGGGACGACGGCAAACCAGTAGCGGGAGTCGCGGGGAGTGGGACGGCCGTCCGGCTCCCAGGGTGGGGTGGTCTGCTTGTCCCAGATCGAGTGCTTGCCGCTGGCCATGAGCATCAGGCGATTGATCGTCTCGACTACGGAAAAATGGGGGCACAGCCAGCCACAATAGAGGCGGCCCCACTTCCAGGCCACGCCGATGATGAGGGCTAAAGTGCCGAGTACCGGGAGGAAGAGGAAGAGGACGATATTGCCCGCCGCCTGCAGGGAGCCGATGCGGCCGGCGATGAAATCGTCCATGCCCAGATCCCAGACGTAACCGAGGAAGTAGGCGTGATTCTCGGTGAGGTCGTAGCGGAAGAGGTCGAAGACCGGCGTCACCGTGAACAGGGTAAAGAAGGCCATCTGGGCCAAGAGGCGATACCGTTGCAGGGCGGGCTTTCCGGTCGTCGCGGCGGCGGGAGGTGCGGCGGCCGCCTCAGGCATCGCGGGGGCCGATCAGCGGAAATCGCCAGGCTTGCCCGGCCAGGGCCTTGGACAGGCCGAACATGCCGAAGAGCACCAGGGTTGAGTGGAAGCAGGTGAAATAGAGAATCACCAGCACCCAGGTCCATTCCCAGTGCAGGCCACCGAGGGCGATGAACAAGGCCGACAGGCTGACGATGAGGATGCCGCCGTAAAGGCTGACCCAAAAGGTCTGGCGCAGATGAGCGCGGGCCAGCGGCGGTGCCGTCGGGCCGCGCTTGAACCACAGCCAGGCCAGCACCGCGAAGGCGATGCCTGGGGCCAGCAGCAGATTGGTCAGGTAGAGGGATTCGGCGACTACGGCCAGGCCCTGACCATCGACCCGCGGCGCGGTCGAGAACTTATCGCCCGAAAGTGGCATTGACGATTTCCATCAGTGCTTCCACCGTTTCCTCGTCGTCGGTGAGACTTTCCACCAGGGCGGCGCGGCAGGCGGCGGTGACGTCGAAGCCCGATTTGATGAGGGTGGCGGCATAGACCAGCAGGCGCGTGCTGGCGACCTCTTCCAGGTCGCGGTCCTTGAGGGCGCGGAAGGCCTTGCCGATCCCCACCAGGCGCTTGGCCAGGTCGGCATCGCAGCCCGTCTCGCCGATGAGGATGGACTGCTCCCGTTCGGCGCTGGGAAAGTCGAAGCGCATGGAGACGAAGCGCTGGCGGGTGGAGGGCTTGAGGCCCTTGAGGAGGTTCTGGTAGCCGGGGTTGTAGGAAACCACCAGCATGAAGTTGTCCGGCGCTTCCAGGGTTTCGCCGGTACGGTCGATGGGCAGGATGCGGCGGTCGTCGGCCAGGGGGTGCAGGACCACGGTGGTGTCCTTGCGCGCTTCCACCACTTCGTCCAGGTAGCAGATGCCGCCTTCGCGTACGGCGCGGGTGAGGGGACCGTCGCACCAGTAGGTGCCCTGGTCGGAGATCAGGTGGCGGCCCACCAGGTCGGCGGCGGTAAGGTCGTCGTGGCAGGCCACGGTGTAGAGCGGCAGGCCCAGGCGCGCTGCCATGTGGGAGACGAAGCGGGTCTTGCCGCAGCCGGTAGGCCCCTTGATGAGGAGCGGCAGGCGTTCCCGGTAGGCGTGCTCGAAAAGGGCGATCTCGTTGCCGGAGGGTTCGTAGAAGGGCAGGGAATGGTCGGTCATCGGTTATTTGAGGCTGAGCCAATAGGCGAGAAGGATGAGGCTGGAAACCAGTATAAGCCAGCCCTCCAGCACGACGCGCCACAGCAGGGGGGCGCCGCGCAGTTCCATGAAGTCGAGGATCACCAGGCGCCCCTTGACGAAAGCGATGGCCAGCATGGCCACGATGGCGCCGGTGCCGGCGGCGCCGGCTTCGCCGAGGTACCAGGTGATGCCGGTGGCAACGAGGAGCACCAGCCAGGCGCGGTGGGCGGGGTTTTTGAGGAAGGCGTTCATCGCATCACGTAAACCAGGGGGAATAGCACGATCCACAGCAGATCGACCATGTGCCAGTAGGCAGCGCCGCTCTCCAGGCCATGGGCGTCGTGGCTGCCATAGGCGCCTTTCCTGGCCTGCACCCAGAGGATGGCGAGGATCACCATGCCGAGAATGACGTGCATGAAGTGGAAGAAGGTGAGCGAGATGTAGAACATGTAGAAAGTGTTGGTGGACAGCGAGATGCCGGCCCCGAACTTTTCCGCGTACTCGAAGATCTTCACCGCCAGGAAGCAGCCGCCGCAGAGAAAGCCGAGCAGGATGTTGCGCGGCACGCCGGCCCTGTCGTCGCGATGAGCGGCCTGAACGGCCAGCACCACGAACCAGGAGCCGGTCACCAGCAGGACGGTGTTCAAGGCCCCGGCATTGCGGTCCAGGGTCTGCTGGTAGAGGTTGAACATCTCCACGTTTTTCGTGCGGGCGAAGGCGTAGGAGGCGAAGAAGACGGCGAAGGCCAGCATCTCGGCCAGGATGAAGACCCAGATGGCGAGGTCGCCGGGCAGGCGCTTGACGGGGGAGGCGAGGGCAGTCATGGGGGCGGATGATAGCCGGCGCATCGTGGGAGGGACTTGATATGACCCAAGAAGCGGGAGATCGGAGCTTTCCCGGAGCGGGGGAGGCCGAGGCGTTTTATCAGGGCTTATCGCCAATATGCTGCGATGGTATGATCGCAGGGCTTGACGACATGGGATGTCCCTGGAACGGGAACCCCGCGTCGGATGGGCTGCCAAAGAACTCTCATCATGTTGACCCGCATCTTCCTCCGCACCGAAAAAGGCCTGGCCGAACTGGCCCACCGCAGCAAGGACATCCCCGCCCGGGCGCGGACCCTGCTGCTTCTGGTGGATGGCCATACGACGGGCGGGGAACTGTTGTCCAAGGTGGGATTCGAGAACCGGGAAGAGCTTTTCGAACTCCTGCTGACCCAGGGGTATATTGCAGCCGAACCGGAGCCTGAGCCTGAGCCAGTCCCCGAACCGGAACCCGAAGCGCTTGCGGAACCCGGGTCCGCTGTCGAAGAAATCCATTCCGTGGCGCCCCAACCCGGTGAAATCGATTTCACCGGAGTCTCGCTCTCCATCCCCTCGTTGCCCCATTTCGAGCCGGAACCGGAGCCCCAGGTGCCACCACCGCCCGATCCCCTCGAACTGGTCGAGGCCCGGCGGGTCATGCTGGAGAGCGTCGAGGATGTCCTGGGGCCCGACGCCGGGCTCCTGAGCGGCAAGATCGCCGCCACCCGCAATCTGGTGGAAATGCGCCGTCTGGCCGAGAAATACCGCACCGTCCTGGTGGAAGCCGGCCGCAAGCGGCGCGCCCTGGCCTTCTGGGAGCAGATCGAGCCCCTGCTGCCGCGGGACTGATTCCGGAAGGCGTTCCGCGGATGCCGGGCTCCCTCGGCATCAACGCAAACCTCTCTGACTGACTACTGGCAATCCTGGCCAAAAAAAACGGCGCGAAGTGATTCGCGCCGTTTTGCCGTATTGCAGCCGTCGATCAGGCGGTCTCTTCCTTGCCGCCGACGAAGAAGCTGGCGATGTAGATCAGCAGGCCGACCAGGAAGGCCACGCCGGTCCATTCACGCATCCAGTAGAAGAGGGCGATCTTCTCCTGGGCCACCATGAAGGGCATCGGGTTTTCCGAGGCCCGCTGCAGCCAGACCTGCAGGATGCCCGCGGCGGTGAGGAACAGGGTGATGAAGGTGATGGCGATGGTCATCAGCCAGAAGCTCCACATCTCCAAGACTTGCGAGGCGTTGCTGTTGGCAGCACGGCCGCGCAGGATGGGCATGGCGTAGGAGATGATGGTCAGGTTGACCATGACGTAGGCACCGTAGAAGGCCATGTGACCGTGGGCTGCGGTGATCTGCGTACCGTGGGTGTAGTAGTTCACCGGAGCCAGGGTGTGCAGGAAGCCCCACACGCCGGCACCCAGGAAGGCCATCACGCCGGTACCGAGAGCCCATAGCACGGCAGCCTTGTTGGGATGCTCGCGACGACGACGGTTCACCATGTTGAAGGCAAAGACGGTCATGGCGAAGAAGGGGATCGGCTCCAGAGCGGAGAAGATGGAACCCCACCACTGCCAGTATTCCGGCGTGCCGATCCAGTAGTAGTGGTGACCGGTGCCGATGATGCCGGTGATCAGCGTCAGGGTGACGATGACGTACAGCCACTTCTCGATCACTTCGCGGTCGACGCCGGTGGTCTTGATCAGCACGAAGGCCAGGAAAGCACCGAGGATCAGTTCCCACACGCCTTCGACCCAGAGGTGCACCGTCCACCACCAGAAGAACTTGTCGAGGACGACGTTCACCGGGTTATAGAAGGAAAACAGGAAGAAGACGGCGAGACCCCACAGGCCCAGCAGCAGGACGATGGAGATGGAGGTCTTCTTGCCCTTCAGCACCGTGAGGGTGATGTTGAACAGGAAGGCCAGGGCCACCACCACGATGCCCAGCTTGGTGGGCAGGGGCTGCTCCAGGAACTCGCGGCCCATGGTCTCGATCAGGCTGTTGCCGGTCATTTCCGCCAGGGTGGCGTAGGGAACCGTCAGGTAGCCCACCACGGTCAGACCCGCGGCGACGAGGAAGATCCAGAACATGGCGAGCGCCAGCTTCGGGCTGGCTAGTTCGGTTTCCGCTTCTTCGGGGATGATGTAGTAGGCGCCGCCCATGAAGCCCATGAGCAGCCAGACGATGAGCGAGTTGGTGTGGACCATGCGGGCCACGTTGAAGGGAATTTCCGGGAAGAGGAAATCACCCCAGACGTACTGCAGGCCCAGGATGAGGCCGAACAGGATCTGGGCGACGAAGAGGGCGATGGCCGCGATGAAATAAGGTTTGGCGACCGCTTGGGATTTGTATTGCATATTCAGTTCTCCTTTCGATCAGCCCTGGACGTTGGGCGGCCAGTTGGCATCGTTGATCGAATTGACGTGCTTCAGGAAGGCCACGATGGCGTCGAGCTGCTCGTCGGTGAAGTTGAACTGCGGCATGCTGCGGCGGCCTTCGATGCCTTCCTTGGGACGGCTCTTGATGAAGGCCTTGGTGCCCTCTTCGCCATAGCGGACGACCACGTTGGCCAGTTCCGGAGCGAAGTAGGCGCCTTCGCCCATCAGGGTGTGGCAACCGATGCAGTTATTGACCTCCCACAGCTTCTTGCCCTCGGCGATTTGCGGCGTGATGTTCTGCCGCATGTCGCGCTTGGGAAGCTGGGAGTGCGTGTCGAAGGAAAGCGCAAGGAACAGGAGAAAGAAAAAGACGGTCCCCCCGTAGAAAATATTGCGCGCCATCGATTTAGTGAAAGCGCCACTCATTATGTATCCCCCTTTCGGAAATTGTTTGGCGGACCGATGGTAGTTCCGGGCCACGAGGGGGGGCTTTGATGTCTGCTAAAAGAAACCCGCGCCGGAAGCCAAATATTTCCTCGCGCGGGGCGCGAAAATCTTTTTTCGATCAGGGATTTGTGAAGCGCTTCATGAGGCGCCCCGGGCTCATTCCTCGCCTTTTTTCAGCGCCACGCGGGCGCGGCGGCGCTGAGCCTTCTCCGAGGGGCCGTGGGGGCCCGCCTTGCGCTGGGCGGCGGCGAGGACGAGAGGATTGCGGGGAGGCCGGGGGCGAGCCAGGCGCTTACGGCGTTTCATTGGGGGCAGTGAGGGCCTAGTAGCCCGACCCACAGATAACGCTACATGAAAGCTTGTCTTTGCCTCCCCGGCGTAGTTGCTCATGCTCGCAATAGCTCCGGCTATTGCTGCCGGGGTTTGCAACTTCGGCGCCTAGCCAGAGAAGCAAATCTTTCGCTTTCATCTTGTTCCGCAACCTGTGGATCAAGCTACTAGCGGGGGTTGCCCAGGTAGCGGATGGAGAGGTCGGGGTCGGGAGACTGGCCGGGGGTCCAGCCGCCGCCCAGAGCGCGGAAGAGGTCGGCCAGGGCGCTACGCCGGCTGTACTCGGCGTCGATACGCGCGAGTTCGGCGGCCAGCAGGTTGCGCTCGACGTCGAGGACTTCCAGGCGGCTGGCGATGCCGGCATCGAAGCGCTGGCGGGCGGCGTGCAGGGCGCGCTCCAGGGCGGCGGCCCGCACGGTCTCGGCAGCCAGGGCCTCGCGGGCAGCGGTCTGGGCGGCCAGCGCGTCGCGCACGTCCTTGAAGGCGGAGGCCACGGCCTGGCGGTAGCGGGCCAGGGCCTGATCGCGCCGGGCTTCGGCCCGATCGACCCCCAGCCCGACCCGGCCGGCGTTCCAGATGGGCTGGGTAAGGGCGGCGGCAAAGGAAAAGATCGCCGCCGGGCCGCTGAACAGCTTAGAGAAGGCGGCGCTTTCGCTGCCGGCGTAGGCCGTCAGGGAGACGGAGGGGAAATAGCCCGAGCGCGCCACGCCGATGCGGGCGTTGGCGGCGACCAGGGTTTCTTCCGCTTCGCGCAGGTCGGGCCGCCGCAGGAGAAGTTCGGAAGGCAGGCCGGAGGGGACCAGCACTTCCGGCAAACGGCCGGGCGTGCCCCGCTCGCTGCGGGCCGCCAGCACCTGGGCGGGGGATTGGCCCAGGAGTAGGGCGAGGGTGCCTTCGGCCCGCTCGCGGTCGCGCACCAGGCCTGCCAATTGTGCGCGAGCGGCGGCCTCTTCCGCCTCGGATTGGCGCAGGTCGTATTCGGAAACCAAGCCGGCTTCCATGCGGCGGCGGTGCAGTTCCAGGGTCTCGCCCCGGGTTTCGGCGGTGCGGCGCGCGACCGCCTCCCGCGAAGCCGCGGCGAGCAGGCCGAAGTACTGCTGGGCGACCGAGGCGGTGAGGGAAAGGCGCACCGTCTCCCGGGCGGCTTCGCTGGCCAGAAGATCAGCTCGGGCGGCCTCGTCGGCGCGGCGGTAGCGGCCCCAGAGGTCGACCTCGTAACTCGCTTCCAGGGTGGCACGGTGGCTGGTCTGGACCAGGGGCTGGTCGGCGGGCAGGGGGAAAGTGCCCAGGCGGGAACTCTTGCTACGGTCAGCACCGATCTGGGCGGTCACCGTGGGCCAACGGTCGGCGCTGGCGATGCCGGCGGCGGCGCGGGCTTCGGCCACCCGGGCGGCGGCGATGGCCAGATCGGCGTTGTGGGCCAGGGCCTCTTCCATCAGGCGGTCGAGCACGGCGTCGCTGTACAGGGTCCACCACCTTTCCCCGGCGGTGCTGGCCGGTGTGCCGGGAGCCGACCAAGCGCCGGGCAGGTCGAGTTCCGGCCGGCCGTAGTCCGGGCCGAGGGCGCAGGCGGAAACGAGGAAAGCGGCGCCCAGGGGCAGCAGGCAGCGGGCAAACCACTCGCCCAGCGCCGGCCAGCGCCCCGGCTCCGTTCGGCCTAAGCCAAGCGAGGCCCCCGGGGAGGCAGTCATTGCCGGGTCCGCTCCAGGCGCCGTCGAAGGGCCTGTCCTGAGCCCGCTCAACGGGAGCGGGGCGACCGGGTGGCGGTGAATCATTTCAGTGCCCATGACGGCCTCCCTCGGCGGCTTCGTCCTGACGGGCGCGTTCGAGCAGTTCCTCGTGGGTCCGGGCATGGGATTCCTTGATTTCGTCGAACATGGCTTCGGTACTGCGGGCTTCGGACAGTTTGCGGTCGGCGATGAGGCGGTAGAAGAGGGGGACGAAGAAGACGGCAAGGAAGGTGGCGGCCAGCATGCCGCCCATGACCCCGGTGCCCACCGCCTGGCGCGCCCCGGCGCCGGCGCCGTGGGAGATGGCCAGCGGCAGCACGCCGAGGATGAAGGCCAGGGAGGTCATCAGGATGGGGCGGAACCTGAGGCGTGCTGCCTCGATGGCCGCCGCCGCTGCGCTCATGCCTTCCTGGTGTTTGTAGATGGCGTATTCGACGATCAGGATGGCGTTCTTGGCGGCAAGCCCAAGGAGCGTCACCAGGCCGATCTGGAAATACACGTCGTTGCTCATGCCCCGCAGCCAGACGGCGGCGAGCGCCCCGAAGGTTCCGAAGGGCAGGGCCAGCAGCACGGCCAGGGGCAGGGACCAGCGCTCGTACTGGGCGGCGAGGATGAGGAAGACCATGAGGGCGCCCAGGGCCAGGGCATAGCCCGAGGAGCCGCTGGATTTCTTCTCCTGGAAGGA
>SSTB01000255.1 GCA_009469665.1 Azonexaceae bacterium
GCCTTGAGGACGATGCTCTCGGCCGGGATGCGGCCCATGTCGAAAATCTGCGTCCAGCGGTAGCTGAACCAGCCATTCCTGATCACCAGGCATTTCTTGTCGGTGGCGAACTGACGGGCCACGGCTTCCATGCCGAAGGTGCCGCTGCCGGGGACGATGATGGCGCTCCTGCCGTTGTAGACCGCCTTGAGGATGCGGGAAATGTCGCGCATGACGCCCTGGAAGCGCTGGGACATGTGATTCAGGGCGCGGTCGGTATAGACCACGGAATATTCGAGAAAGCCCAGGGGATCGGGCTGGGGCAGCAGGGCAGGCACGGGAAGTCTCCGGGGATTGGGTTCAGCGGCTCAGGATAACCGCAAGAGGACGAATCCGGCTAGTCGCCGACGGCCTGTACCCCTTGCCAGAGCTTGGTCGGCGGGGCTAGGCTGTCGCGCACAGCGGCTCTGGAGGAAATCGCGATGAACGCCCCGCAACTGCCTTCCTACATCTCCCGCGAAAACGTCGGGCCGTGGCACATCTTCCTGCAGCAGGTGGAGCAGGTGGCGCCCCTCCTGGAGCGGCGCCTCTGGCCCTGGGTGGAGACCCTGCGGCGGCCCAAGCGCTCGCTGATCGTCGATGTGCCCATCCGGCTGGACAGCGGCGAAGTGGCCCATTTCGAGGGCTATCGGGTGCATCACAACACCTCGCGCGGGCCGGGCAAGGGCGGGGTGCGCTTCCACCAGGACGTGACTCTTTCCGAGGTCATGGCCCTGGCCGGCTGGATGACCATCAAGAATGCGGTGGTCAACGTGCCCTTCGGCGGCGCCAAGGGCGGCATCCGGGTCGATCCGCGCCAGCTCTCCCTGGCCGAACTGGAGCGGGTGACGCGGCGCTATACCAGCGAAATCAGCGCCATGATCGGTCCCGACAAGGACATCCCGGCGCCGGACATGAACACCAACGCCCAGGTCATGGCCTGGATGATGGATACCTATTCCATGGGCGAAGGCCGTACGGTGACCGGCGTAGTGACCGGCAAGCCGGTGTCCCTGGGCGGTTCCCTCGGGCGGCCCGATGCCACCGGCCGCGGGGTCTTCGTGGTGGCGCGGGAAACGGCGCGCCGCCTGGGGATTTCCCTCGCCGGCACCCGGGTGGCGGTGCAGGGCTTCGGCAACGTGGGTGAAGCGGCGGCCCGCCTCTTCGCCCAGGCCGGGGCGCGGGTGGTGGCGGTGCAGGACGTTTCCGGCACGGTCCATTGCGACGCCGGCCTGGACCTGGAGGCGCTACGCCGGCACCGGGCCGCCACGGGGTCGCTGGTCGGCGCGCCGGGGAGCATCGCCCTGGAACAGGAAGCCTTCTGGGGGGTGCCCTGCGACTTTCTGGTGCCCGCCGCCCTGGAAGCCCAGATCAACAAGCACAACGCCGCGGCCATCAGCGCGCGGGTCATCGTGGAAGGCGCCAATGGCCCCACCACGCCGGAAGCCGAAGCCATCCTCGCCGAGCGCCAGGTGCTCATCGTTCCCGACGTGATCGCCAACGCCGGCGGCGTGACGGTGAGTTACTTCGAGTGGGTGCAGGATTTCTCCAGCTTTTTCTGGAGCGAGGAGGAAATCAACCAGCGCCTGGAGCGGGTCATGGGCGAGGCCTTCGCCGCCATCTGGCAACTGGCCGAGGAACGGGGCCTGCCGCTGCGCACTGCGGCCTTCGTCATCGCGTGCAGCCGGGTTCTCGAAGCCCGGGCGATCCGAGGGCTTTATCCCTGATCCTTGCGGGAGGGGGCGCCGGAGTCTGCCTCGCCACGGGCGGCCTTTTCCCGCAGACGCCGGTTCTTGTCCTCGCTCGCGAAGACATAACGGCCCGCGAGGACGCAGCCCTTCATGCCCGGATCACAGGGCAGATCGTTGATGCGGGTGCAGCGGCCGTCGATTTCGTGGGGGCAGCCCCAGGACGCCATGGGAGTTCTCCGATGATGGGCCCATGGTAGGGCGGCGGCATGGCCGGGACCATCCGCCGTCGGAGCTAGGCCGTGTGAAAAAGGTCACGGTCCGGCCCTTGAAAAAGGAGTAGCTTGGCCGTAATTGAAGTCGTGGAAGTCGTGTAAAGGAGAAGTCCATGAACGTCGTCTACAACAGTGATCACTACTCGGTCCTCGCCTATCCAGCCCAGGACGGGTTCGAACTGGTGGACAAGACCGCCGGCCGCATGCTTTTCCTCCAGGGGCCCCGGGCACTGCACTTCCGCGCCGCCATCGAGGAAATTCCCGAAAACGAGCGCGACGAGGAAACCATAGACGCCTTCCTCGAAGACTACTGCGGGGATTCCGCCCGGCCCATCGTCTTCCACTGAGGCCCTGGGAAAGCTCCTGTCGCTCCCGCTCAGGCGTGCGCGAAGAATTCACGGGTCCTGACGTGTTAAAATGGCCGCCATTTCAACCCTTGCGAGGATTGCGGCAAATGGGCGACGTCAATAGCAGCTACGTGTCCGACCACACCAAGTGGATCGATGAGCTGATGGAAAAGAATCCCGAGTGGGCCGCCGACCAGAAGGCCGGCCGAGCCCTATGGTGGGACAAGAAGCAGGACGCCGAGGCGGTGGCCCGGCAGACCGGGTCCAAGGTGCCTCAGAAACCTTACCCCTACGACGTGCATTTCTACCCCGAGTAATCCGGAGCGGGCCGGCCGGGTATTTTGCCCTGGCTAGGCGATGCAGTTGCCCGGGCATCGTCCCTGGCCTTTCGCTTCGATAGGGCGTCTCTAGAATCGGACATGGCATTTCGCCATGTCCTTTTCATTTCTGGAGACGCCCATGCTTTCATCTCTTTCGTTCCGCCACGCCGTCGCCCTGGGGGCTGCCCTGGCCTGTATTTCGGTCCGGGCCGCCCCACCGCTGGAGGTGCGCGAGACAGCCTCCCTGGCGACTTCCCCCACGGCGGTATGGAAGTTGATCGGCCGCTACGGCGGCCTCCACGGCTGGCACCCGGCAGTGGCCGATACCCGCATTTCCCGCGGCAAGGACAACGTTCCCGGGGCCCTGCGCGACATCACGGTCAAGGACGGCACCCATATCGTCGAGGAACTGCTGGCCTACGACGGCAAGGGGCGTTCGATGCGCTACCGCATCGTCGAATCGCCCATCCCGGTGAAGAACTACAGCGCGACTTTGCGCGTCCTGCCGGAGGGCAAGGGCAGCCGGGTGGTGTGGGTTGGGCGTTTCGAGGCCACCGGCGAGGGGCAGGAGGCGCGGGACAAGGCCAGGGCTCTGTTCTCGGATATCTACAAGGCGGGCTTCGATGGCCTGCGGGCGCGCCTGGAGGAAGGTGCCGGCAAGTAATCGCATCCGGCCAGGCGGCGTGGTGCCCGCGGCGCCGCCGGGTCACTGCACCAGATTCTGGCGCAGGGCGAGGCGCATGAGTTCGATGTCGGTCCGCACCCCCAGCTTGGCCTTCACCTGGTAATGGATGTTCTGGGCCGTCTTGGGGCTGATGTGCAGGGCCTCGCCGATCTCCTCGGCGTTGTGGCCGTCGAGAACCAGGCGCAGGACTTCGAATTCCCGGGGAGTGAGATCGCGGAAGGGGTCGGCGGCGCCGTCCAGGAGGGTCAGGGCCATGTCCGGCGCGATATCCGGGCTCAATACGCGCTGCCGGGCGGCGACCTGATAGACCGCCTGGATGAGGATCTCGGGCGAAGAACTCTTGGTGACGTAGCCCAAGGCACCGGCCCGCAGGGCCTGGGTGGCGAACAGAGGGTCGCGGTGCATGCTGAAGGCGAGAATGCGGGCCTGGGGATCGCGCTGGATGAGGCGCTTGATGAGTTCGATGCCGCCCATGTCGGGCAGCGAAAGATCGAGGATGGCCACGTCGGGGCCGCATTCCTTGTACAGGCGGTAGCCGTCCGCGGCGTTGCTCGCCTCGCCGACGATGCGCAGGTCGCTGCGCCGCTCCAGCAGCCGGCGGTAGCCTTCCCGCACCACGGCGTGGTCGTCCACCAGCAGGAGACCCAGGATTTCCCTCATGCATTGCTCTCCGGGCGGGAGGCGAGGGGAATGCGCACCCGCACCAGGGTTCCCCGGGGCTGGCGGGACTCCAGGCTGAAACGGCCGCCCAAGGCCTGCACCCGCTCGTGCATGCCGAGCACGCCCAGGCCCCGTTCGGAGGGCAGCGGAACTTCGCCGTGGCCGTCGTCGCTGACGGTGAGTTCGACATCCAGGCCGCGGGAGAGGCGCACCACCACCTCGCTCGCTTCGCCGTGGCGGGTGGCGTTGGTGAGGCTTTCCTGGACGATGCGGTAGAGGTTGATGTTGAGGTTGTCCGGGAAGTCGCCGCAGTCGCCGTCGATTTCCAGGCGATAGAGGCAGCGTCCCCGGCTGCGCTGGTTCCAGCCCCGCACCAGGTCGTCCAGGCCCGCGGCGAGGCCGAAGGCGTCCAGGCCGACCGGCCGGAGCTGACGCAGGATTTGTTGCAGGGATTCCAGCATATGGCCCGAGGTGCGGGCGATGGCCTGGGCGCAGGGGGCGAGTTCGGGCAGGCCGTCCCGAGCCAGTTCGTTGGCGAAGGCGGCTTCGGCGTTGATGGAAGTAAGGCACTGGCCGAATTCGTCATGCAGTTCCCGGGCCAGGTGCCGCCTTTCTTCTTCGCGGACGGTGAGCAGTCGTTCGGCCAGGCGCTGCTGCTCGCCGATGGTGTTTTGCAGGCGGTCGGCCAGATGGTTGAAGACCGAGCTGATGCGTTGCAGCTCGATCAATTCGCAGCGGGGCAGGCGCACGGTGAGATCGCCTTTTTCCATGCGCCCCAGGGCGTCGAGAATCTCCTCCGTCGGACGCAGGGCCCGGCGCACCGGGCGATAAACCAGAAAATTGAGGAACAGGATGCCCAGGGTGATGCCCAGTACGGTGCGAATCTGGCGCCAGGCGTCGGCCGCCTCGCTGGCGATGTCGGGGCGCACCGTCAGGGCGCCCACCTTGACGCCGGGGTAGTGGCCGACGTGGCTGAGGTAAACCACGTCGGAACCGATCAGGCGGTGCATGGCCCAGGAGAGGAGCCCGGGGGAGTAGCCCGGTTCCTCGAAGCAGCGCGCAGTGATCGGCCTTAGATAGAGGTCTTCGATTTCGACGCAGAAATGAATGAGTTCGCCGATGGCGGCCAGGCTGGAGAGGTCGATATCCTCGATGCTGCGGTGGAAGGCGTCGGAACTGCGCGCCACCTCGTCGGTGATGAGCTGCTGGATGGTGCTACCGGTGCGCTCGATCTGGGCGCGCACCCGGGTGCGGGATTGCTCCAGGATCACCCCGACCGCCGCGAGAAAGATGACCAGGGCGAAGAGGGTGATGCGGATCAGGAGACTGCGTTTGAGATCCATGGCGGGCAGGGGGCCGACGGGGGAGAAGCGCCTATGGTAAGGCATGGCCCGCGGCGACTACTCCGGCACATAGACCAGGGAGCCGTCCTCCAGGCGGTAGGCGACGCCGGCCTTGACGCCCCGGCCCTGGCCAGCGCTGCCGTCGGCGCGGAAGCGTTCGATCTTCTTGCCGTCGCGGGTGACGATTTCCATGTCCCCCCGCCCCGCGTTGCGGATGACCGTCACCTTATCCACGCCGAAGGCGTTCATCGGATTGGCCGCCACCGCGAGAAGCAGCGCGGCGATGAGCACCAGAAAAACATCGATGAGATTGACCACCGACAGCAGGGGATCGTCGCCGTCGGGGTCGTCGTCTAGGGTCAGGCGCACGCTTTCTCCCTTGCCTTGCGCTCCAGGGCCAGCAGGTCGCTCGCATACCAGCGGCGCCGTACATGGGCGACCGCGTAGGTCAGTGCCGCGGCGATCAGGGCCAGGATGACCGCCGAAAAGGCCACCGTGAGGCGCGTGGCTACTTCCGGAAGCTGTCCTTCGCCCAGGGCGCGCAGTGCAGGGCCCATGGGGATCATGGTCGCCACCAGGCCCAGCATGGGCGCCACCCGGGTGGCGATGCGTACCAGTTCCAGCCTGGCAACCGCTTCGGCCTCCAGGGCGGAACGATCCAGGAAGGGGGCGATGCGGCTGAGGTGGCACAACTCGAACGCCTCGGGCACGCCTCGCCGACGCTGCACCGCCTGCCACAGGAAGGCCCCCAGGGCGTAAAAGGCGTACAGGAAGAGCAGGGCGATCACCAGCAGGACGGGGACGAGGAAGACCTGGCTCAGGTCGTACATCAGCCCCTCCAACGAGGCTCCCGGGCCGGAAAGAAAAATGGCGTTCATGGGCGAGGAGAGAGATCGAGGGCGGGTCCGCGGGGCAGGAAGCGCTGGCGCAGGATGCCGGCCACGAAGGCAGCGGCGATGAGCAAGGCGATCCCCCAGGAGGCAGCCGGCCCCGCGGGCAGTGGCATAGGCTGCTGAGGGATCAGCCGCTGGCCGGCGGCCGGAGAAAATTCGGCCGGAGGCGGTGAGACGGGCGCTTTGCTGGAGCGGAGTTGCGGAGCGCCGGGGGCCTGCTCGCCGGCCTGGTTTATGCGCAGCGCCGGCACCTGGGGCAGGCTCGTATTCTCGCCCCGGGGCGGTCCCGCCAGGGCGGCGGCCGTCGGCCGTCCCGCCCCCAGACCGGATTGATCCCGGGAGCCGGTGTGGTAGCCGCTGCGCAGGAATTCCCGGGCCTCCTCGTTGCCCTCCTCGGCGGCGGCACGGAACCAGGTCATCGCCTCGGCCTCGTTCTTCGCCACGCCCCGGCCCAAATAGAGCGCCGTGGCGTAATGCAGCTTGCCCAAGGGCGCATAGTGCGGATCGTCGCTGGTCGCGGCACGACGCATCAGCTCCGCCGCCCGCACGGAATCCCGCGGGGTTCCCGTCCCGTCCTCCAGCAGAAGGGCCTTCCAGATCATGGCCCCGACGTAGCCGGCGGCAATGCACTTGTCAAAGACCTTGTGGGCGCTCTCGTGGTCGCCGCATTTCTCCAGCAGATAGCCCCGGGCGCAGGTGACGAGGCTGGCGGGAAGCTCGGCGGTGTATTCCAGGGTCTGGTCGCCCACCACGTTGGCCAGGTCGCTGGGGTCCCCCGGAGTCGCCGCGCCGCCGCAGAAGCGGCCCGGCCCCTCGGCCAAAGCGGGGGGCGCCGCGGCGACCAGGGCTGCGCTCAGCCAGGGCAGCAGGGCTCTGAGGGTGGGGGGCATCGCGTTCTCCCGGCGCAATGAGGATAGAGGGAGAGTACGTGGCCGCCCAGGCGCGGGCATGAGCAAAGTCCCCGGGGGCGGGAGGGCAAATTGCCCGGTGGGGTAATGCGGCTGGGTAGTGTGCTGACTTGTGTGCAAAAGCCCCGAGGATGAATTCGAGGGGGTGGCATGGCGGCTTCGGATCGCCTGGGTGTAGAAATCCGATCACCCAGTTCTTCAAGCCGATGCGGAGCCGATTCGCCTTGCCTATGGTGGCCCAGGGGCCGACCCTTGGTGGTGATGCGTCTCGATCATGCCCTCTGTTTACGCTGCAAGGGCGCGATCAAGAATTTCCCAGGTTTTACGAGGAAACGGGGGCGCTACCCCCGGACCACCAGGCTTCCCGGGCTGCCCGGCTTGCAGCCCGGTCCACCTGAACTTCGATCAGGCAGGGCTTGCCGGCGGCGAGGGCCTGGGCCAGGACGGAGGGGAATGCCTCCGGGTCGGACAGGGTCAGGCCCTTGAGGCCGAAGGCCCTTGCGGTGCTCGGCAGGTCGATGTCCTGGGGGGTGAGCCAGGCGGCCTCGAACTCGGGCAGCCGGGCCTGGGACAAGTGCTCGAAAATGCCGCCGCCGCCATTCTTGATGACCACCACCACCAGGGGAAGTCCCCGCAGGGCTGCCAGGCCTCCGATGTCGTGCTGGGCGGCGAGATCGCCCAGAAGGGCGAGGGTGGGGCCGCGTGCCGCGGCGATTCCGGCGGCGGTGGAAAGATTGCCGTCGATGCCGCTGGCGCCCCGGTTGGCGAAGAATTCGAGCGCTTTGGCGCCGCAGCCGGAAAAGCTGTCCACATCACGGATGGGCAGGGAATTGCCGACGAAGACTGCGGCGCCGGGGGGGGCAGCGGCAAGAAGGGCCGCGATGAGCCGTGCTTCGGCCGGAAGGGCGAGGCGGTTCAGGGCGGCGTCGGCCTCTTCTTCCGCGGCCTGGAAGGCAGCCAGCCAGCCGGCCCGGGCCAGGGGGGGCAGGTGCTCCAAGAGTGCGCGGCACAGGCGGGTGGGGTCGGCCCTGACCAGCGCACTGGCGGTCTGGGCGGGGTCGTTCCAGCACGGGGCGGGTTCCGCCAGGATGACTATGGGCGCGTGGGCCGCATAGTCCTGCAGGGGGCGGCCGACAGGGGTGTCGCCAAAGCGCAGAACCCAGCTTGGCCGGTGGGTAGTGACGAAATCCGTGCTCCGCAGCCAGCGGTCCTGGCGACAGAAGACGCGGCTGCGGTCCCACGGGCCGAAGCGCAGGCCGGATAGGGGCTCCGCCAGGATCGGGCAATCCAGGTGCAGCGCCAGGGCGGCGACGGCGGGAGGGAAGTCCGGGCGGGTGGGATTGCGGGCCGGTCCGCAGACGATGATGCCGGGGCCGCTGGCCTGGGCGGCCGCGATGGCTACCAGGGCTTCCGGTGTCGGGTCGGCCGGGGCCGGAGGGAACACGGGCACCGCCGGCAGGGCCGCGGGTGGCGGGACTTCTCCGGAAGGCACTAGAGGTTCGCGAAAGGGCTGATTGAGATGGACAGGGCCTGCCAGGGGGAGGAGGCTTTTTTCCACGCTTCGTGCGGCCAGGCGGTGCAGCCAGGCCGGGTCGAAATCGCGGTGGGGGGCGTCGAGCAGCACGCGCTCGCGC
>SSTB01000256.1 GCA_009469665.1 Azonexaceae bacterium
AGGAAAACGTCGTCGGGATGGGCCAGGGCCTCCTCATCCACCCCGGCGCCGTCGCTGCCGGCAAAGAGCTTTTCCACCTCGGCGTTGCTTAGGCGCAGGCGCCCCACCATGCCGTTCTTGAGCATCTGCTCGAAGGCCACCGGGTCGTAGACTTCGGGTCGCGCCTGGGCGGCGGGGCCTTCCTTGCGTTTCTTGGCATAACCCAGCTTGGCCCGGGCCACCTCCAGGGCGGCGCCGAGGACGGTCTGGTTCACGATGCGCACCGAGGCGGTGGCCTTGGCCACGCCGTCCAGGGTGGTCTGGCCGCTACGGTTGGCGCTGGCGCCGGTGCGGTTGCGGGCGGCGTTCAGCGTGATGAGGAACTGCTGCTTGATGTTGCGTCCCTCGTACTGGGTGATGAACTCCTTCAGGGGGGCTTCGCCCAGGCCACCCAGGAAGACGGGTTCGTGCTGGCGAAGGAGTTCGACGCCCAGGAAGTTGCCCTTTCTGTCGATGGCCACCAGGAAGTTCATGGGGGTACCCTCGAAGCCGGGGATGGGTGCCAGGTCGATGGATTCGAAGGCATAGCCGACGGGGCCGGCTTCCGGTTCGAGTTCGCTGGTCAGCGGCCAGACGGGAACGTCGCTGAGTTTCTCCTGGACATGAAGGGGCGGGCCGAAACGGCGCTCGATGTCGGTTTTCTTGAGATCGCCGGCCTGGACGGCGTCTGCGGCCAATATGCCGACGGCGGCGACCAGGGGAACCAGAAGGCGCCCGAAGCGCGCTCGCCAGGATCGTTGCGGGCAGGGGAGGGGGGGCCGCGTGCACATGCTTGTCTCCGTCGTGGCGGCCGTGGGTCGACGGCCGGATGTTTCCTTGAATTGTAATTCAGGCCCCGGCCGAGGGCGCTCGCGGGGTGCGGATCGGTCAATTTGCCCGTCCCCTCGGGCCTGCGGGGGCTCGCGTATAATTGCCGCCTCACTCCAAGCCAGGTGCATCATGCTCGACATCCAGCTCCTCCGCTCCAATCTCGATGCCGTCGAGGCTGGCCTCGCCAGTCGGGGCAAGCCCATCGATTTTTCCGAATTCAAGGCCCTAGAGGCCGAGCGCAAGACCCTGCAGACCCGCACCCAGGAACTGCAGGCCCAGCGCAACAGCCTGTCGAAGCAGATCGGCATGCTGAAGGGCAAGGGCGAGGACGCTTCCGCCGTGATGGCCCAGGTGGGCGCTTTGGGCGACGAGTTGAAGGCCTCGGAAGCCCGTCTCGCCGAGTTGCTCGACACCTTCAACGCCATCCTCGCCACCCTGCCCAACGTGCCGGATGCGTCGGCGCCGGTGGGTGCCGACGAAACCGGCAATGTCGAGCAGAAGCGCTGGGGGGCACCGCGTCGCTTCGAATTCCCGGTCCGGGACCACTCCGACGTGGGCGAGGCTCTGGGGCAACTCGACTTCGGTATTGCCGCCAAGATTTCCGGGTCGCGCTTCTCGCTGCTGAAGGGCGGCCTTGCCCGCCTGCATCGGGTCCTCGCCCAGTTCATGCTCGACGTGCATACCGGCGAGCACGGCTACACCGAGGTCTACGCCCCCTATCTGGTCAATGCCGCCAGCCTCTTCGGTACCGGCCAGTTGCCCAAGTTCGAGGAAGACCTATTCAAGGTGCTCCGGGGCGAGGCTGATCCTCTGTACCTGATCCCTACCGCCGAGGTGCCGGTGACCAACATCGTTCGCGACGAGATCCTCGCCGCCGAGGCGCTGCCGCTGAAACTGGTCTGCCACACGCCCTGTTTCCGTTCGGAAGCCGGTTCCGGCGGCCGCGACGTGCGCGGTATGATCCGCCAGCATCAGTTCGACAAGGTCGAGCTGGTGCAGATCGTCCATCCCGACCAGTCGTCCCTGGCCCACGAGGAATTGACCACCCACGCCGAGGCCATCCTGGAAAAGCTGGAGCTGCCCTACCGCCGTATGGTGCTGTGCACCGGCGATATGGGCTTCTCCAGCCAGATGACCTACGATCTGGAAGTCTGGCTGCCGGCCCAGAAAACCTACCGCGAGATTTCGTCCTGCTCCAATTTCGGCGCCTTCCAGGCCCGCCGCATGCAGGCCCGCTTCCGTAACGAGAAAAACAAGCCGGAACTGGTGCATACCCTCAACGGCTCCGGCCTTGCCGTGGGCCGTACCCTGGTGGCGATCCTGGAGAATTACCAGCGTGCCGACGGCAGTGTGGATGTGCCGGTAGCGCTGCGCCGCTACATGGGCGGCCTGGAACTCATCGAGCCGCTGGGCTGAGCCGTTTCCGGTCGGATTCCTGAGTTTCCGCAACGAGGAAGCGGGCCGGTTCGTGGCGGACCAGGATGTCGTAGTAGCTGCGGATGTTTTCCACCAGGATCACCGCTTCGCCGCCCCGGGCACGGCCGGATTTCAGCCGCTCGTAGTATTTGGGTTGGGCGAGCAGGGGCAGGATGCGCTTCAATTCGTACCAGGAATCCGGGTCGACCTTCAGTTGCCGCGCCAGGGTACGGCCGGCGTTGAAGTGGCCTGGCCCCAGGTTGTAGGCGGCTAGGGCCATCCAGCTGCGGTCGGGTTCCGCAATTGAGGCCGGGAGCTGGTCGCGCAGGGTGGCGAGATAGCGGGCGCCGGCCTCGATGCTTTCCCGCGGGTCGAGGCGATTGCCCACACCCAGATGATCGGCGGTTTCCTCCGTGAGCATCATGATGCCCCGCACCCCGGTGGGACTGACCGCCTCCGGATCCCACTGGGACTCGTGATAGGCGAGGGCGGCAAGGAGCCGCCAGTCGATGCCGCTAGTGTTCTGGGCCGCCAGGAAGTGGCGCCGCAGGCGGGGCAGAACGGATTCCCTGCGCTCCAGAAAACGAACCACGTCGCCGTTCTTCAGGCGGCGGACATGGCCGAGATAGCGGTCCATGATGCGGGCCAGGCTGCCGTCCTGCCGGGCCCGCTCCAGGAAAGCGGCGCTACGGGCTTTCAACTCGGGGTTGAAGCGTTTGCCGAACTGCCAGGCGACAGGATATTCGTCGGGGAATTCCAGGGTGGCCTCGATGGAGGGCACGATCTGGAGGGCTACCGAGAGGGTCGCGCTATCGACGAGGGCCATGTCGACCCGGCGCCCGGCGACCGCTTCCAGTAAGTCGAAGGCTCCTCCGGCGTCGTACTCGACCACCTCCAGGCCGTGAACGCTCTCGCTCAGGCGGCGAGCCGTCCGTGCCTGGCGGGTTCCCGCGAGGACGTGTAGCCGTCTTCCAGCCAAGTCGGCCAGCGCTGCCAGGGGCAGCGAGGCCTCGTGCTGGACGATGAGGTCTCGGCTGGAGGCGAAGGCGGTCGCGGCGGGCGCTTCGGCCTCCAGGCCGGGCGAGTACCAGGCGGCAGCGAAATGAGCCTGCCCCTGGTCGAGGCGGGCGGGAATTTCTCCGGCAGCCACCGGGATGAAGCGTGCCTCGACCCCCAGGTCGGCGGCAAAGGCGCGGATGAGGTCGACTTCCAGGCCCGTTGGCTTGTCGCCCTCTCCTTCGATGTAGGTCAGGGGCCCCGGAGCGACCAGAACCACCAGCTCGCTCCGGGCCGGGGTGGGGAGGGGCAGCGCGCGGGGCTCCTCCCCGCAGGCAGCGAGCCAGAAGGCGGTGAAGACGGCGAGGCGGCGGAGGGACAGGGGCATGGGGGCTGTGCTATTATCGCGCCCTTCCCGGAGAGGTACCGAAGTGGTCATAACGGCGCCGACTCGAAATCGGATGGTCGGGTAAAACCGGCACAAGGGTTCGAATCCCTTCCTCTCCGCCAGACAACAAGCAAATAAGCGCCTACCGAGGCGCTTATTTGTATTACCCCCCAATGTACCCCCCTAAATGTTTAGCGGTTCGAATCGGGTGCATGGCATTCTGCTGCTCATTCCGTCTAAAACAAGATGAAGCCTATGCCGAAGAATTGGCGCGGATTGGCGTAGCAATCGACTGCGACAACGAAGTTTAGATGCTAGATGCACTTCTCGCACGGTACGGACTACCATCTGACTTGCTCCCTCCGCTAGACGATTCGGAGACGGAGGCGGAAGCAATTGAACGCCGGCTGACAGGCGGATAGCCTGACCGGGGTCTTGCGGCTTGAGGCAGCAAGGATTATCAACGGTAATGCGCCCGGTCGCCAAAGGTCGTAGTCCTGGCTCCTTGACCGATGGGGTTCGCACGGATAAGCCTGGAGCGGACGGGCTGTCACCGTGGGTGCGGGCAAAGCGCAATGAATACGCCCAGTGCCCGTCCCGCTGACTACCAAAGGAACTTCCACAAGGCAGGGGCGCTTCCGGTTCTGGGCGCGCAGCCAAGGTACTCCCGAACGGCAGCCGCGGTCAATTCGGAATACCTATTTTGCGAAACAGATTCAGCTTTCCCGGCCCATATCACCAAGCGGATCAAGGCACAACTTGTCTAGCCTCCGATTCACCCGCCGCATTCTTTCGGCCATGCCCGCCCATGACGCACTGGCGAGAGCATCATCATGGTCGGCTTTCAGCCGCGCAAAAATGCGCCATTGCATCCCCTTGGGTTTGCCCCCTTCCGGATTCGCTATCCCGGCTTCCCATCCGAGCCGCTGTCTGATGGTGTCAGCCCGCCGCATCGCTCGATCATCTTCCGTTTCCCGCTGGCACTGAAAGGCCACCTTGTTACAGTGCCGACAGGCGAAGATCGAACCGCTGAAAAGAATTGCCGCACGCCGCCCGGCCGTGGAAAAGTTCGGCTATCTGCATTCTGAGGTTGGATGCCTCTCAGCAACAGTGTAGAGAGAGTAAGCCGTTTTGTGCAAGAACTGGTTGAAACCGTTTTTCGGTGTGATATGCTGTTTCGTGCAAACTAAGGTTGGAGCACGATATGGCAGAACTGGCAGGATCAGGAGCATCGCTGGCGGACTTCATTTGGAAGAACGCCGAGGACTTGTGGGGCGACTTCAGGCACACGGACTTTGGCAAGGTCATCTTGCCCTTCACGTTGCTTCGCCGACTCGAATGCGTCCTTGAGAAATCACGCCAGGAAGTGCGCGACGCGCATGCCGCACACAAGGAGTCCGGCATCGATCTCGATCTGATCCTTCGCCAGACCACGCGCTACCCCTTCTACAACACGTCGGAATACGAACTCGCAACATTGGGCGGCACCAAAACCCGCCAGAACCTTCAGGACTACATCGCGCACTTCTCCGACAACGCGCGAATCATCTTCGAGCAATTCGACTTCACGAATACCGTCATTCGCCTCGACAAGGCTGGCGTGCTATTCAAGATTTGCAAGAACTTCGCGGCGGTCGACCTGCATCCGAACGTAGTGCCGGACCGCGTAATGAGCAACCTCTATGAGCATCTGATCCGTCGTTTCGGGGCCGCGGTCAATGAGGGTGCCGAGGACTTCATGACGCCACGCGACGTGGTGCATCTGGCCACGTCGCTGCTGCTCGACCCTGACGACGAACTGTTCGAGGCCAATCCCGGCCTGATTCGAACCCTGTACGACCCAACCTGCGGCACGGGCGGTTTCCTCAGTGATGCGATGAATCATGTGGCCGACTACGGCAACCGCTTCAAGGTGCCCCCGGTTCTCATTCCTCATGGACAGGAACTTGAACCTGAAACCCATGCCGTCTGTTTGACCGGCATGCTGTTGCGGACACTCGAATCCGATCCGGGGCGCGATCTGTCGAAGAACATCAAATTGGGCAGCACCCTGTCCAATGACCAGTTCCCAAACGACCGATTCCACTACGGCCTTTCCAATCCTCCCTTCGGCAAGAAGTGGGAGAAGGACTCGGAGGCCGTCAATACCGAATACACCGAGAAAGGCTACGACGGTCGCTTTGGCCCCGGCCTGCCGCGCATCAACGACGGCTCGATGCTGTTCCTGCTGCACCTGGCCAGCAAGCTGGAGCTTCCAGAGCATGGAGGCGGTCGTGCCGCCATCGTCCTGTCTGGCTCCCCCTTGTTCAACGGTGGTGCAGGTTCCGGAGAATCCGAAATCCGCCGCTGGCTGCTGGAACAAGACTTGGTGGACGCCATCGTCGCTCTGCCAGCCGAAATCTTCTTCCGTACCGGCATCGGCACCTATCTCTGGGTGCTATCGAACAAGAAGCCGAAAAACCGCCGGGGCAAGGTTCAACTGATCAACGCCACGGACCTTTGGACCTCGATCAAGAACGAAGGCAACAAGCGCCGAATCATCAGCGATGACCAGATGCGGCAGATCGTCGATGTCTATGCTGCTGCTGAAGATGGCGAAATCAGTCGCATGCTCGACTACCGCCGGTTCGGCTATCGCCGTATCCGCGCACTGCGTCCTTTGCGCATGTCTCTGCACGTCAACGCCGAAACGATGGCCCGGCTCATAGAAGAAAAGGCTTGGGCCAAGCTCACGCCGGAAAGCCAGGCCGCGTGGCAACGGGCCTTGAAGCCGCACATGGATTCGACACACCCGTTTGCCTGGGCCGAATCCTTTGCGGACGAGACCGCCAAGAAGAATGCCGCCATCGGAAAGGTTGGCAAGCCGTTCATCAAGGCGCTGATCAGTGCCTTCGGTATTCGCGATCCGGAAGGCGAACCGGTTATTGATGCGGATGGCAACGTGGTTGCGGACAGTGATCTGACGGACTACGAAAACGTGCCGTTCCTTGAGGACATCAACGACTATTTCGCTCGCGAGGTGCTGCCCCACGTTCCGGACGCATGGATAGACGAGTCCTACGTCGACAAGAAAGACAAGGGTGTCGGCATTGTTGGCTGCGAGATTAATTTCAACCGCTTCTTCTACAAGTACAAGGCACCGCCGAAACTGGAAGACATTGACCGCGAGTTGAAGCGCGTCGAGGCCGAGATTGCGGCGCTACTGGGTGAGGTCACGGAGTGACAGTTTGGATTCTGAACCTTGAGCATCCCGATCAGCCGCTGAGTGCTGAAGTGCGTGAACTGAGGTATGAACCTGCTAGCGGGGCATTTTCAATGGCTCGCCCGATTGGAGATGACTGGCTCCAAAGAATTGTTCATATCCAAGAGCCTCCACCGGACCTGTTTCATCAATCCGGGGGGAAGACCGTGGTTGTCTTTAACAGCAGCGCGGTTGCCTCGGAGTTTCTGTCCTGGCTGAAAGCTGCCGATGCTGAAGCGGATCATGGCTTCAGGACGATGAGGGGCTGAGATGAGCCACTACAAGCCCTATCCGGCCTACAAGGAATCCGGCGTCGAGTGGATTGGAAACGTTCCACAACATTGGGCGGTAATGCATCTCGGCAAACTCGCCACCGACAGGTGCGACGGTCCATTTGGCAGCGGCCTGAAATCGGAGCATTACGAAACTGATGGTGTTCGAGTCATCCGACTTCAAAACATCGGCTGGGCTTCGTTCAAAGGCGACGATGCCGTCTTCATTTCGCATGACCATTGGTCGAAAACGCTCAGAAGCGGGCACGCCGTAAAGCCCAATGACGTTCTGATCGCCGGACTCGGCGACCAGAATAACCCTCTTGGGCGTGCATGTGTCGCACCCACCGATCTCGGCGATGCCTTGGTTAAGGCTGACTGCTATCGATTTCGATTGCATCGGAATCGAGTAGTGCCGCAGTTCGTTGCTCTGGCACTCTCAGCCACTGCCACGGCAGAGTGCGGGTCTATGGCAACAGGGGCTACCCGTGATCGCTTGAATTTGGAATTAGCGAGCGTGCGACGCGTACCTCTTCCCCCGCATGAGGAGCAGCGGGCCATCGTCAAGGTTCTTGATCGCGAAACCGCCCGCATCGACGCCCTAATCGCCAAGAAGACCGAATTCATCGAACTACTGGCCAAGAAGCGCCAAGCGCTCATCACGCATGCCGTCACCAAGGGGCTGAACCCCAAGGCAACGATGAAGGATTCAAGCGTGGAGTGGATTGGGGAGGTGCCGGAGCATTGGAACGTAGTTCAGGTG
>SSTB01000033.1 GCA_009469665.1 Azonexaceae bacterium
ATAGGCGGGAGGACCAGCATCCATTTGGGACGGGGCACGCCCGAAGAAGTTATCCAGGAGGTTCAAGATGAGAAACCCTTTCGAAGTGAGACGCGTAGCCAGGAAGGAAGGCGTTGAGAACACGAGACATGTTGGACTCCAGTGGGTGCCCCTCGTTTAGCCCCTGTCGGGATCAAAGAGGGGCGATTTTGGCCTACGTCAACCATTTTGCATTGCCATGCCCGTAACCTAGCAGACCACATGAGGCCGTTTTGATTTTTTTCGCGTCTTCGAATGATCTACGGATTCCTTCACCAGATTTGGGCCGAGCTCAACAGCATCTATGGGGCGACGATAGGTTCACAGTCGCTGGGCGTGTTCGCGCTGTTGGTAGCCCTGCACATCGTCCTCGCCATCGCAACGTTGGGGATGGGTAACCGTACGGTGTGCGACATCCTGCGGCCATTGCGAAGCATTTTCGCCCTTGGCGCGGAGTCCATGGCGGGCGGCGTTGTCGAGATCACTGTCGCCGTGCCACGGGCGGTCGTATATTGCTTTGGGTTGTACTTTCGCGCCTATTTTTTGGCAGCTCGGCTCCTCCTCTGGCTCTGGGTAGCGGCGATTGCGGCCCTCCTTGCGCCGTTGGTTTTGACCATTGGGTTGCTCCTGGTCCATGGGGTGCACGCACCCGAGTTCGAGGCCGAGTGGGTGGTGCTGTCCTTTTGGCCTGCCCACGCCTTCTTTTACTGGCACTTTGACGGCCGGCGCATGGCAAACAACCTCTACAGGGCCTGGCATTGCCACTGAATAGCCGCCCCTTCAGGCGTCCTTTTGTGGATCCAGAATGTCGCCGGGACGACAGTCCAGCACCAGGGTGAGCGCGGCCAGGGTCCGGAGGCTGAGGCGGGCCGGAGGAGTGTCCACGATCCTGGCCAGCCGTGCGTACTTGATCGCATCGGGCGCAATAGCCCTAATACGCCGGTGCAACTCGGTGATCGACTTGATATTCGCGGCATCCATGCGCTCGCGCAATCGCCATGCGACGGCGTCATCCAGAGTCACAGGGTCACCTCTTTACCCATCGCTGTCACTCGGAACGGCGGCAAGCCGCGCAGAATTGCGCGGCCATAGCGAGATTCCCAGAGACGCGGGTCGGTTACAACAACCTGGCCGTAATCAGTCTCGGTTCGAATCAACCGGCCCACCGATTGCTCGAGCTTCCGGGCAGCGTCGGGAACCGAGACCTCCATGAAGGCGTTTCCACCACGTCGTTCGATCCACCCGCAGAGGGTACGCTGCACGGGACTGTCGGGCACCGCGAAGGGCAGCTTGGTGATCGTCACTTGGGTGCAGTAGGTCGATGGCAAATCGACGCCCTCAGTGAAGGATGCGAGGCCGAAGAGGGTGGAGGGCCGACCAGCGTCGATGGTGGCGCGATGGGTCGCGAGAATCGCGCTCTTTGGCTGCTCCCCCTGAATCAGGACCCGGGTACGGAGCTCCCGGGGAAGGCGGTTGGCCACATCCTCCATTTGCCTACGACTGGTGAAGAGCACCAGCATGCCTTCCGGGCCCTGGGCTGCCATATCGGCAATGACGCGATCGGCCACAGCCGCTGTGTGGGCATCGTAGTGCTTCGGACTCGGCATCCGGGGGATCTCGATCCGGCCCTGCGCCACATAGTCGAATGGACTCGGGAGGTCCACGCAAGTCACGCCGTAGGACGCCAGACCGGTCCGGCCAAGAAAATTGTCGAAGGTCCCCAGTGTGGTCAAGGTGGCGGAAGTCAGCACCACGCCGGCAGCCTTCTCCCAGAGCAGACTGCGAAGATAGCCATCGGCCATCACTGGCGATGCGTTGATCTGGAAATCCAGATCCCCATTTTTGAGCGGGCGAGTCTCGATCCACTTGGCCACCGGGGGAGCGCCATCATCGGGCTCCTCGAGGAAGAGCGCCCAGGTAGTACTGATATCCTCCATCCGCCCCCGTAAGAATCCGGTGTCGGCCAGCAGCGTCTCAATGAGCGCCTGTCGGGATCCGTCTGCGCCGATGAGGCCGTTGAGCGAGTCCTGGCACTCGGTCAATAGACCACACAGACTGTTCGTCAGCGCCCGAATGTTTCCGCCGATCTCAAAGAACTCCAGGGGCAGGCAGGAATCTTCGAATTCCAGTGTGGGCCGGGGGCAGGTCGGGCTGGGCTGGAGCTGCCCCAGGCTACTCAGAAAGCCAAACGCATCGCTGAGATAGTCACGAAGCCGTTCTGCTTCGTCGTGGATACGCTTGCAGGTGCTCAACTGGCCGTTGTCCAGGGCGTCCCGGAGACCGTCGGAGAGCTTGGCCAGCTTTTCGGCGGATCGGCGGTCGGCGCCGACGAGGTGACTCGACGCGAAACTGGACACGGCCTTCTCGGGGAGGCTATGAGCCTCGTCGATGACATAGAAGCACTCCTCGGGAGGGGGAAGTATCTTCCCGCCCCCCATCGCGAGATCGGCAAGGAGAAGGTCATGATTGACCACGATCACCGATGCATCCCGCACCCGCCGGCGGGCGGCCATCTGCGCACAGGACTTGTAGGAAGGGCACCCGCGATTCAGGCAGCCGTGGCGATCGGTGGTCACGGATCGCCACACTTCGTCGGAGACGCCGTCTAGGGTATCGCGGTCGCCGTCCCAGCGTCCCTCAGCCAGGGCACGGACGATGCTGTCGATCTCGTGCCATTGCGATGGCGAATCCCCGTCGTCGCGAGAGGGATCTGCTTGCCCAAACAAGTCGCGGGACTCGCCAGCGTCGGCCATCTGATTGAGGCGGTACTGGCAAACGTATCGGGTACGGCCCTTGGCGAGCTCGATCGGTACGTCAATGCCGGCGGCGCTGCTGAACAGCGGGAGATCACGGCTGGTCAATTGCTCTTGCAGCGCGATGGTAGACGAGGAGATGACCAGTTTCTTGCCCTTGCGCTGCGCCATGACCAGCCCGGCGAGACCGTACCCCAAGGACTTGCCCGTGCCGGTACCCCCTTGAATGACAATGATGGCTTCGCCAGGCGCGGCCTTTGCCGACGTGGTACCGGGGTCGGGGGAGCGGGAGAGGGTACGCGCCACCTCCGCGATCATCACCCGCTGCGCCGGCCGCGATCGAAACCCAGGAATCGCCTGGGCAATCGCCGCCAGTTTGTCCCGGATTTCTTGCTTGGTCTCTTCGTTCAGCATGGTTTAGCTCAGAATTGTTTCAGCCCGATCCCAGGCTACAGAACCGGGGGGGGCACTTCTGGAAAAGAGCGGCTATTCGGCAAAGTGCCCCCCGACGCCGATGGCATCCGGGTTCTCGATACAGTGCTCGAGGCGATCCAGGGTTTCGCGCCAACCATGGTGTGCCGTGGTGAGGCCGAGGGGCAGTGCGGCACACGGCTCGATCTCGATGAATTGGTCGTGGGTGATGCGATACACCAATTGGTACCGCCGTACTGCTTTGCGGAAAGCGGTGTAGTCGGGATTCGTCGCCGGGCGCCTGCGAACCGGAGAAAGCGCCTGGGACAGCAGCTTACGTAGAAGCATCGGGTTTCCCTGGGTCAGCGTACGGTTGCGGACGCAGCGATTGCGCGCTGGGCATTTCGTTCAAAACGGGCGCTCGATTGGATTCGCTGTCCGGAGAAAGGCCGCCGACGGCACCCGGTAAATGAATGTGCCGTCCTCATACGGTGTCGTGACCGGCAGGGCCTGCTCAACACCGGTGGCAAAGTCCAGAATGGGGCTGGAGGACTCGAAGACTCCGGAATTGAGGGCAGCGAAGACTGCGTTCTCGGCGGCGGCCGGGTCGTCGGTAGCACACAGCACGAAGGCCTGGATCACGATAGCCATGGAACTCCTTTGGGATGAGCGGGGGTCTGGACGGGGAAGGGACGCAACGTCTGGCGTGAATACGACCGACGCAGTCGTGCGCTTTCCTTGTGGGCGACAGCTGCGAGACGTGGAAACCGCCGTTCCAGTAGGCGCCACTCGGTAGCGAGTCGATCGAGATGCTGCTGAAAACAACTCTCGTCCGGTTCGGCGGCCAGCGAGTTCAGTTGAACGCGAAGGAGGCTTGCGGCACGGGCATGCGCCGCACGCTGGACACGTGCGAGCGACGATTCCGGGCCATGGAGTCCGCGGAGCACAGAGGGAATTGGGACGCCAAGTCCGGCGACGACTTCACGGAAGGTCGAACTACGCCGGATATGCTCAAGTGCGACTCGGATCCGATTGTCCAGGGTGTAGAGCTCTTGATCGAGAAAGCCTGAGGTGCGCATGTCTCGGGAGCTTAGAGATCCGGTCGGGGGCTTTCTAAAAAATCTCGTACGCCTCGTGGGTCGGTATGGCGTGGCTGGGCAGACAGGACCTGGGCAGGGGCGGGATGGCCTAGAAAATCACGCGACCGCACGCCAGACCGGTGCCAAAACCGGTGCTTGCATTTGGACTAAAATGCGGATAGGATTGCCGCCAGAGGGTGGGGTACCGCCCAGCGCAGTTGTCTGTTCCGGTGCACTCTCACTGGCGTCTTACGGGTTGTCGATATCCAACCTGCTCTTTCGGATACGAAGCGAAAGCTTCCGTCTTCCGGACTCTGGTCTGCGGTTGTAGACCTTTCTCGGTCTGTCCTTGGCATGGATTAGCACAGACCTTCCGTCACTCTTCAGGTGATGGTTTTTTCGGCGCTTCTGCGTCGAATTCCCCGGTTCCCGGCTGGTCCTCGACCAGATTCGATTGATGTGCGGCTTTCGCGCGTCAAGAAGGTGTGTTCTGCACATGCCAAGAATGGAAATCCAAATCGACTCTGCAGAAGTTGATTGCCGCTGGATCAAGCGCGAATAGCCCCACGGGGTTATTCCGCTCCAGTGTTTACCCTCTCGGGACACCATCCCGACAGGGATCTCGGTGTCCTTCATTTCTTGGAGACACCGATGAAAGTTATGATGATCGTTTGGATTGCGGCGCTGAGCATCGCGTACGCAGTAGCAGGCAGGACCGTGGATCAGGCTCTGCTTGCCGGGAAGATTCTGCTTCTCGGGTTCGTTCTTGGGTATGTCGGGGGCAAAGTTGCAAGCGCCATCCGGTACCGGAACGCACGGCTCGCCAACCATCGTCCTTAACTAGCAGTACCTGGACCCTTTCGGATTTTTCGAGGGGTCTTTTTCATGTCGCCGCGTGGCGATATGGAAAAGAGCCTTCACCTGGCTGAGTTTCAGCCCGTCCCTTACGGCTACGGACGTGATCGAAGCCGCTTCCCGTCGCAATTCGCGACACTTTCCTGCCTGGGGCACCGCCCCGACAGGGTCATGGTGCCCTTTTCCCTTCGAAGGAGTCACCATGCAAGCTCGCTTTTCCCTGTCTATCCTCTTGGCCATCATGGCCACAGCAAGCGCTCCAGCCCAGGCTGATGCGCTGACCGGCTTCCTCGCGGAGGCGGCCGCACGCCTCGTGGGTAGAGCCGGCCATGCGGTTCTCTCAACCGTGATCGACGCACCCCACAAAGAATCGGACGCGGATCGAAGGATCCGTGAGAACGCCGAAATCGAGAAGGCTGCCGAGCACCTGTTGGCTCAGTATCCGGAAGACGAACGCGAAGCAAGAAGGCCCGAGATCATGATGCAGCTGACGCGGGCCTATGTGCAGCCCGGGACCACCGAGGCGCGTCAAGGCCCCGTTCGTGACGATCAGACGAGTGTGGCGAACACGCTTTTTGATTTGTCTGCCGGAGCGGCCGCGGCGGCCTTCGGAAACCACATGATGATCGAAAGCGCGGCCCGCGGTGCCTTGCTGCGGCGGCGGTTCTAGTTCATCCCGGCGGCGACGCTTCCCTACGCCAGGCGTTTTACCTCCCCCTTTTGGGGGTCTTTTCGAGGGTGTTTCGAGCGCCCTGGAAAAGGCCTCACAAGTTTTTGGCTGCTTGCAGCCCGTCCCTTACGGATTCGGACGTGATCGAAATCCGCTGTATCGCCCCATGGCGATTTCCCGAAACGGGGTACTTTTCCCG
>SSTB01000257.1 GCA_009469665.1 Azonexaceae bacterium
CGATATCCGGACGATACAGGAATTACTGGGGCATAGTGATGTGCAGACAACAATGATCTATACGCATACGGTCAAAAGTTCGACAAAGAAAGAGCCTCGCAGTCCGTTGGATTTTTGAACGCTTCAGTCGAGCAGGCGCATCTGGACGTGTTCGCGGGAGGGAATGCGCAGTGCCAGGCCCGGATCGAGCGCCAACGGGAAAAAGAGGTCGTTGTAGTCGCAGATGATCCACCAGAGCCGGGCGTCACCCAGATAGCGGTGCGCGAGCAGATCCAGACGGTCGCCCTCGACCACGGTGTGCAGGCGGTCGTCGTGTCTGGGGGTGGTGTCGATGCGCTGGCGCATGCCGAGGGAGGTGCCGTCACTGTCCCGGTAGAGAACACTGCGGGCGTATCGGGAATCACGGCCGATCATGAGCGCACCTCCGACCAGTTGATGGAACGGTCCACATATTCTTCGAGGACGATGTCCACCTCGGCCCGTTGCGGCAGCAGGTTGTCCCGGTCGAACAGGCCGAAGAAACGCGCCTTCACCTGCCGGACGATGCAGGTCACGCCCGGGTAGAGATCTCCGAAAATCAGCAGCACACGGTGCGGCGCGTTCTTGAGCATGGTTCCGGCGTGTTCCGGATATTGCAGCGAGCGGAGCCAGTCGACCTTCTGTTTCACCGGCCCCTTGAACAGCTCGACCTTGAAGGCGATCCGGCGCGGTTCCCCGGCGACGTATTGGTAGCGCGGGTGGCTCATGCCAGGGATCTTGATCGTCGCGTAGTCGGTCGACTTCTCGTCGCTGATGGAGTTGGGGTTGTACTGGAATTCGAGCCGCTCCCCCGTGTCGGCGTCCACCAGATATCCCTTGATGGGCTGTTGATCCCAGGCCATTCCTTACACCTCGGCGATCTCGAGGATCGGCTTGCCCAGTTGTCCGGCCCGGTCGAGTTCCCGCCGCATGCCGTTGGAAATGCCGTTGCCGGTGAACGCCCACACCTCGTCGCAACATTCCATGTAGGCCAGGCCGCAGGCGATGCCCGTCTCCCGCTGCTCGGGAACGCTGTCGTCGGTGAAGGTCGGATACAGCAGATGCGGCGCGAACGGCGCGTGACCGCTTCTCATGACCTGGCGGCAAAGCGCCTCGGCGACCCTGACGTTTCGGGCTATGTCACCCGCGAACGGGCTGCAGACAAAGATGCGTTTCATCGGTCCTCTCAAAGTGTTTCGTAGTTTCTGATCTTCCGCTCCCGAAGATCCTTGTAGACGGCCTCAGCCACCTTCCGGCCATCGATGTTGGTGGTCACGCTCAGTTCCACCGGGCGGTCGGCCAGGCCATCGAGGCGCGAGAGCAGCGATTCCAGCAGCTCACGCAGACCCGGACCAGCTTCCTCTCCGCGCATGGGTGTCGATGGAGCGGTGCGAGCCGGAGCGATCAACCGTTCGGAGGGCACCGTCTCGGCGAGTCCCGATTGCAGGGGCTTTGCAATCGGAGTCGGCGCGGCCGTTATGGGCAGATCGATCCCGGCCGGAGCCAGAGAGGCGTCTCCCTTTTCCAGTGCCGGTTCCATCGCGAAAGGCTGGATATAGCTCTTACTTACCGGCTCGACGGCCGCCGCGACGGTCTGCACTGTGCCGTTCATCGGTTGCGGAGGCGGAGCGGCCGAGGCCATGACCGGCTGGAGCATCAGCATGGCGCTCAGGGCCTTGGGCACCAAGCGCTCGTCCAGACGCGGCACGAGACTGAGCACATTTTCGATGATGCGTTGCCCAATCGATTCGGCGGGCTGCGCGGCTCCGAGTGGTTGCTTCTGTTCGGCCACCTGCGGAATCGGAGTCTGGATTCCCAGCATGGCGCGAGCGGAGGAGAGCAAACTGTTGGCGATTCCGGCGCTGCGATCCTTGATCGCCTGAATGCCTGCGCTCGCGCCGCTGGAAAGTCTCTGCCAGAGGGTTTGCCCCTCGGCACCGGCGTTGGAAAAGATTCGACCGACAGCGCCGGGCACGGCCGATAGGGTGGCAACGATCCGGTCGCGGACAGTGACGGCTCCTGTGGCCAGCGCATCCCAGGCATTGACCCTGGGCGGCGTGATTGCCAGCTCAGGCGTGTCGCCAAACAGGGATTGTTTGAGACCGCCGAAGATGGCACCGGCCTTGGCCGCGACGGATTGAGCCCCGGTGGTCAGCCCATCCCAGAATTTTCCAGCCATCCGGAAGGGAGCCGAGGCGGCGTCCATGAGGTTGCCGCCCGCCGATTTGATCTGCTGCCAGGCTCCCGCAGCGGCCGAGAGAATCCCGCGAGCGGCGAAGCCGAACACTTTCGCGGGCAGCGACTGGGTAAGGCTCATGCCATCGGCGAGGGTCTTGAGCAACGCGGAGCCGGAAGCGGTCAGGCTGGCGAGTGGTCCCTCGCGGGCATCGGAGAACGGCAGTAGATTGCGCAGCTTGCCCAGAGCGTTTTTGAGCATGGTGAAGGGATAGGTCACCGCCGACCAGATTCCTTCGCCCAAGGTGACGAGCAGCTTCTTGCCCGCCTCGAAGAAGGTGGTGTCCCCGGCGAAGAAGGAACGCACGGTGGCAAACATCTCCCGCAGGGTGCTGATGATCGGCAGATTCAGAATCGCCTGGCCGATCTGTCCGGCGGCGTCGGCCACCAGGCGTCCGATGGAGGTGAAGATGCCGGAAATGAAATTCCAGACCCCGACCACCA
>SSTB01000258.1 GCA_009469665.1 Azonexaceae bacterium
CCCACGGCGGGATGGGGTTGGGGTCCGCCCATAGACCACGCCTCGCCTCTTTGGCCTCACCCTCGGCAGCAAAGTAAGCCTGATCGCGTGCGTACTTTCGATAAACCATCGCCATCCCGAGCCTGACCTGCTCAAGATTGGCATTCAGTGATTCGACCATGATGGTGCAGACCTTCCGGCCGTATTTGTCGTCCGTCTCGCACACGGCACGAATCTCGCGGCCGTAGACGAGATCTGAAAGCGTTTGCTTCGACCGCTGCCCAAAAGGCTGTCCGGGCTTCTTGCTACCATGGCCGATCTCCGGAGCATCGATGCTGGCCAGACGTATGCGATGTTGGATACGATCAGCATCAAGCAGGGTCAATGTATCGCCATCCTGAATCCCAACGACCCGCCCATCGAGAACAGATGGGGCTGCGATTGCCACATGGCAAAGCAGCACGAGCAACAGAGGCGAGAGAATGTTTAGTCTGATCATTGCGTCTTACTCGTTCTCTCTCTACGTTCTCAAGGATGATGCTGACAAGGTAAGTGGGGGGGGGGCGGTGTCCATGACGATCAATTATGACAGTATTCGCCACCAATCGGTCATTCATCCCCAGCAATGGCCTCGTTCCAACACGAAATAGCCATAATTACGTTTTCATCACCACAACCGCCGAACACATCCTTGTAGCGGTATCCAGCGGGGGTTTCATGGCCGCACTTGCATGCTGCCCATAACTCGCACAGATCCTCACCCAACTGATCAGAGTGAATGGAGAATTCAGCCTTGTTGCCACATGTTGGGCAAGGCTCCACTATCGCACCGTCCAGAAACTTCACTTTCCGTATGTTCATCGAGCGCCTATGCTACTGCCACGGCTACTGATAATTTATCCAACACTCTTTGGCCCTCGTCGGTCAGAGCTATCTGATAGCACAGCAGGCGCGCTCCATACGTGACCTTCTCAACCGTGAGGAGTCCAACGGATTGCAGGAACTGTATACCATCTCGCTTTGCCCCGGTATCCTTCTGCACAAGACCCGGGGATTGTCGGATCCGCTCAAGTACCGGCAGGAATTCGTCTGAAATAATTCCTCCCTGCAAGAATGCCGCCTCCCGGTGATAACGGCAGTACCAAATCTCGTTTGCAGTCAGACGCTCCGCATCCAGCATTTCAGCTGGATTTCCAAACGATACAGCCTTAGTCATTGAGCACCCTTGATGATTGCATGGAACGCGTAAACAGGCTCCATATGGGTCCGCCATTCGCTGCTCAAACCGCAACAGTTCTTGCTCAGACACCCCACATTGCTCGGCCAATGCAAGACGAGCGGCATCCGCAGCATCCAAGTCATCGACATCGATACTGACGAGTTTTCCATGGCACCACGTTTTGATCGTGCGCTTCCCAGCATCATCGCGGAGCAATGAGTTTAGTATGGTCAGATGATGCAAGTCCTCCAGCAATACGCCAGTTTTTCGAGCAAATGCCAGAAGCGCGAGAATCGAGTCTCGGGCGTTATCGAATAAGCAGTGCAACTCGGCGGCCTTACTCGGAACCGCCGAAATATCCAGCTGCTCTGCTTTCTCGTCGATGAATTCCGCCAGGTCGGCGTAGCTTCTATCCCTACCGCGATAGGTCGCTTTAGACTCATCCCCGTTGCGGGTCGACGATGAACAGAAGCTCATTGACGAACATTTCCCCATTTCAGGTAATCCTCAATTCGCGACCATTTTCTATCACGTACAGTCTCACATCGCTGAGGCGGTATTGTCCGCCGGGCCCACCTTGGACGACATACCCCAAGGGATCGCCAGCCTCAACGAAAACGGGAAACGGGAATCCTCCCCAACGCTTCGGGTCAGCAATTGCCAGGTCATTCTGGTAGCAGTACTTGCTGCTGCGTTTGATCTTGGCGTACAGCTGTTGGCCTCGAGTAATCTTCTCGGCCTGCTCCTGTTCGTATTGTGCGATCTTTAGCCGCCCCTCCGGCGTGCTCGCATCAATCAGATCGTAGGCACTCATTCTCGATCCTCGTCAGACATTCCGCGCTTTAGTTGGACGCATGAATAACAGTCGCCCCCATTTCGCCATTGATTCAGCGTTTCAGTACTGCGTAAGGCCATTAGCTTGGCCACCAGGTCGGCATCGTCAGCGGCATCAATGGGATCTCGCGCTTCAAGGTCCTTTACTGCGCCTTTGACCCACGTCCTGACGGAGGGATCGGTCATTACGGCCAATCGAGCCTGGTCGTAAGAATTGGGCTTTTCCAGCGGCATCAGTCCGCCCCCTCCTTCAACAGGCTGGCAGCATCGCTTAAGGCCACCTTGGCAGCGTAACGGACGGCAATGATGGCCTTGATGACGTGACTGGCTTCGCGCCGAATCGCACCCAGTTTTTCCTCGGTGACCTTGATAAGCGGCTTTTCCCATTCCTTTGCATGCGCGTAGAGCTTCGGCAGGTGGTAACCGTGGCTGCCGGGGGGCTTGGTGATGGTGATCCTGATCATCTTCCTGTTGTCCAGCTTCTTTGACCCGTACCACTTCAAACCACACCAATCGATCCTGATCGAGTTGCCCTTCTTGTCACACCGCAGTTGCAGGGTGCTCCTGTTTTCCCATCCAGGAGATTGGCGCTCGTAGGACCTAACAGCCTCCCAATGCTTCATAACGATTTCGTACGCCCGGTCATGCAGGGCCTCCATGCGGTCTTCCAATGCATCTCTTGCCGCCATGTACGGGTCTTGTTTTTCCATGCTGCCGAGCTCCTATTACTTCTAAGCAATCCGA
>SSTB01000003.1 GCA_009469665.1 Azonexaceae bacterium
AGGGTCGTGCTCTGATCTAAACACGCAGACATACTTCGTTGCGACATGTCTGGCCGGGATCAATCACGAAATTCGGATAGTCCAATTACAACCTCTTTTGCAGATGCCCCACCCATAGCCAAAGCGAGAGCGCCAGGAAGCAGATTACCGTGGGGGCGACGATGAAGGGCATGGGTACGGGAATGCATAGCCACAACATTACGGCAACGCTGACAAGCTTGAAGAAGTGGATCCCGATCTTGTGGCGTATCGGGCTTTGCGACACGAATGAGGTTTTACGGATCTCGCGCAGGTAGAAGCCATCAACGGAGGCCGCCAGTACAAACGGAATCCCCAGCAGGCCCCACATGAGGAGCGTGAAGCTGCGGTAGGTGATCAAATTGAGCCAGATCAGGCTCATATAGATGCGATCCATGGCCCAGTGGTCAATTTCGCGCCGGCTCATTCCTGCTGCCGCCTTACCAGCATCTTTGGCCATCACGTTCAGCGCGGAAGCTGTTTGAAAGATCACCCACTGATTGGCACCCTCCCCTGCCCACCGCGTCATCTGCTGTTGCTCGGCGAGCCATGTCGCATCGATGAAGCGCACGGGGATCAGCGCCCATGCGGCCAGAAATCCGATCATCAGCAGAACCGCAATAAACGATCCCCATTCACCGCGCTTTTGCTCTTGACGCGCCATTTCACTATCTCAAGATCGGCAGGCGACCTTTGATGGTTTTGCCGCCAGACAAGCGCGCGAAAAAATGCAGTGGCGGCAACTCACTCAAAATCGCCGGCGGAATGAGGTCTGCCTCTTCTTCAGCCGCCTGCTCCTGATAGGAAGCACTATAGGCATCATGAATGTTCGAATCGACGTTGTGTCCGTAGCGGATCATCATCGTTCGTGCCTTGATCTTCGGGATGCCATCAGCGATGTACTGTTGGGTTTCTGCATCCAGGATGCGCAAGGCGATCTTGTTGTTGGTATTGGCCAGAACCTGACGAGCCTTGTTCTCATCACCCAGGCGTGAAGCGAAGTCGGCAAAGGTCTGAGTCGCGATGGTGACGCGGAACAGCGCCCCGCCCCCTTTGTTCATCAACTGGATGGTCGGCTGGTTGATCACCTCTGCCGCCTCGTCAATGAACAGGTTCACCGGTTTGATGGTGTCGATCCCGTAGTTGTATCGGTCTCCTGCGACGGCCGCGAGATCTGCGAGCAGCACGGAGCCAATCGCACTACCCACCGTGGCATCTGCCAGGGAGTCCAGTCCGACATAGAGCACCTTGTCTGCCCGAATCGCACGCGCCATATCCGTCACCACGCGTTCATGGCCAGCCCCGAAGTCCGGAGACAACAGATCCGTGAGCGGGTCACTGGTCAGCATCGAGAGAATCGGGATCAACGAAGCCACCATTTTCTGGAAGTGATCCCGATTGTGCTCGTAGGTCGAAATCAATCCATCAAGATCGACGTTCTGAGCATCATGGATGACGATCTCTTTGTAGAAGGTGATGTAAGCGAGCAGCTGATTGCCTTTGTATTGCTTGACGAAGCTGCTGACCCGCGACTCCCAGTCCTGCACCTTGTGCTTGAAATGCAGCCGGAGGGCTTTCAGAAGCAGGTCTTCCGGTCCGCCTTCGATATACCGCCGCAACTGAACCATGTTGGGGCGAACGCCCGTGGCGATCAGTCCGTTTACGATGTCATTGAGTACCTTCCAGCCGAAGGCCGTGAACGGATCGGCACCAGTTTCCGAGGGAATCAGCGCGGCGATGCGGCTGGCCAGCTCGGTTTTTCGGTTCCAGTTGCGCAGGGGATCGATGCAAGCCGATTTTTCTGGATGTGCCGGATGAAAGTAGATGAAGCGATCAGACTGCCCCAGTGCCTCGCAAACTTTTCGGGCATTGTGGGCAAGTCCGTGATCGCCTTTCGGGTCAATGATGATGACTGGCTCCCCGCGACAGATGGCCTGCGCTATCAGAAGATCGAACAATCTCGTCTTTCCGACCCTTGTTGTCCCGACAATCAGGGTGTGGCCAACGAGATTGGAGAGATCGGCGTAGGCGTCCTCTTCTTTTGCCAGTCCATGCAACCAGTAAGCTCCATCCTTGTGCAAAATTTCCTTTCCCATTTGCGCAGCAACACCCCGCCCGATCAGGGCGTGCATGCGGCCCGCCTCGATGTCAGTCCAATGAAACCCGGAGCCCAGCCAGACCGCATCTTGTAAGGACGCCCTTCTTGCAATCTTCAAGAGCTCGGGGACTTCGATGAACTGTTTCTCGGTGAGCCGGATCCGCGTCTTGTCCTGACTACGTCTCCATGCCTGGATACTCCTGTATGCGGCAAAACCGGTACAAAGGAGTGAAGTCAGGACACCGAACCTGGTCGGGACGGGTAGTGTCATGGTGACTGCCAAGGTGAGCGCAGATGCTCCCATCCATGTTGCCGCCATTGGCCATTCGTAGACCCTGCGCCACGGATTGTCGAAGTCGTGTGAATCAAGCACTGGCTACCCTTTGTCCATCGGAGTCAGCCTAGATTCCGACATCGGTCAGCATCGTTCGCGCTTTTTCTGTCAGCGTATCGACGGCAAGACGATAACCATCTGATTCATCGTCGCGATGCTCGAAGAGCAGCTTTGCCAGACCACGCTTGACCGCCTCGTAACGGATGTAGGGTCTTGAAACCAGTACTCTCAGTACATCCGGCAATCCATACCGTTTGACGTTGTGACGCCACGCAGTAACGTACTTTGCCGGATATCTTGTTGCTGCAAGGCGGATTGCCCCGTCAGCAAGCTCGAGAGCAATGATGTAGCCCCCTTCGGTGGAGAAGGCAGATGCCACTTTGACGTCGACGTACTCGGGTTTTCCGTCGAAAAGCCAGACTTGCGGCTGGTCGGTTGTCTTGTTCGGATTCATGCGGTGAAAAATAACACCGCGACTTTCCGGAACGAGACCGAAAAGCATCTCAAATTAATCTGTTTAGAGCGTCCGCCCGCTCAAGTTCTCATCGGGAGATACCCAGAATGTCCGGTATTCGAGTACCGGAAAGCGTACCGTAAAGCGTAGGTGCGACAAGCTGCCTCGAACAGATCAAGTTCATGTATTGCAATCATCACTCCCTCGGTCGCTGAGCAATAAGCAGCGCTTCATGCTCAAGCGCACCGCCGCATTCAGCCATCAGCCGGAGTACGCGCTGCACACCCAAATGTTGGCTCTGCTG
>SSTB01000259.1 GCA_009469665.1 Azonexaceae bacterium
CAGCGCCCTGTGGCCGTTCTCGACCCTCGACTGGACGGCCGAGTGGCCGACCAAGTCCAACGCCGCCCTCGACCTCTACCTGCCCTCGACGGTACTGGTCACCGGCTTCGACATCATCTTCTTCTGGGTCGCCCGCATGGTGATGATGACCAAGCACATCACCGGCAAGATCCCCTTCCAGCACGTCTATGTGCACGGCCTCATCCGCGACGCCGAGGGCCAGAAGATGTCCAAGTCCAAGGGCAACGTGCTCGACCCCATCGACCTCATCGACGGCATCGGCATCGAGGATCTGGTCAAGAAGCGCACCTTCGGCCTCATGAACCCCAAGCAGGCTGAGCAGATCGAAAAGAAGACGCGCAAGGAATTCCCCGAGGGCATCCCCGCCTTCGGCACCGACGCCCTGCGCTTCACCTTCGCCAGCCTGGCCAGCCCGGGCCGCGACATCAAGTTCGACCTCAATCGCTGCGATGGCTACCGCAACTTCTGTAACAAGCTGTGGAACGCCACCCGCTTTGTGCTGATGAACGTCGAAGGCCACGACCTGGCGCTGGATCACCAGCAGCAGGCCGACGGTTCCTGTCCGGTACCCGCGGGTGGGCGGTTGAAGTTCAGCTTCGCCGACCGCTGGATCGTCAGCCTCCTGCAACGAGTCGAAGCCGAAGTCGAGCAGCACTTCACCGATTACCGCTTCGACCTCCTGGCCCAGGCCATCTACAAGTTCGTCTGGGACGAGTTCTGCGACTGGTACCTGGAGATCGCCAAGGTGGAGATGCAGCAGGGCGACGAGGCCGCCGCCCGGGGCGCTCGCCGCACCCTGGTGCGCGTGCTGGAAGCCATCCTGCGCCTCGCCCACCCCCTGCTGCCCTTCATCACCGAAGAACTCTGGCAGACGGTGGCGCCCATCGCCGGCAAGAAGACCCACGACTCCATCATGCTCGCCCCCTACCCCCGTGCGGAGCCCGGCCGCATCGATGCCGCTTCCGAAGCCAAGGTCGAGCGCCTCAAGGCCCTCACGTACGCCTGCCGCAACCTGCGGGGCGAGATGGGTATCTCCCCGGCCCAGCGCATGCCGCTCCTGGTGGCCGGCGGCGGCGAGAAAATTTCCGCGGAATTGCGTGAATTCGCCCCCATCCTGCAAGCTCTGGGTAAGCTCTCCGAGGTACAAATAGTCGCCGACATGCCGAGCGACGCCCTGGCCCCGGTAGCCGTGGTGGGCGAAGCCCGACTCATGCTCAAGGTGGAGATCGATGTCGCCGCCGAGCGGGAGCGCCTGAGCAAGGAAATCGAGAAGCTGGAGAAGCAGATCGCCAGCGACAGTTCCAAGCTCGCCAACGAAGGTTTCGTGGCCCGGGCGCCGGCGGCGGTAGTCGAACAGACCAAACAGCGGGTGGCCGAGTTTTCCGCCACCCTGGAAAAACTGAGGCCCCAGCTCGCAAAGTTGGGCTGAACCCGGAGACCTCGATGCAGGACAAGCGCAGTTTCTTCACCCAGGTATTTACCGCCCTGATGATCTTTTCCTTTCTGGTGGGCGTGTGTTCCGTCGCGTTCATCACCGCCTGGCCCTGGGAGAAGAGCAACCCGGCGTGGAAGCCCGAATTCCGCCTGGTGGTGGCCTGCGGCGAAAAGAAGGACGCCTGTGGCGTCGCCTGGCGGGATCTGGCCCAGGAACGCGCTGCGGGGCGAGTCACTGCCCTGGCCCCGGCAGCCCCGGCTGGCGATCTGGAAGAAGCCCTCAACTGGCTGCGTTGGACTTCGGACCAGGGCGTCTACGAGGTCAAAGCCTCGTCCTGGCACTTCCAGACGGTCGTCCGCTACCGCATCGAAAACGACGCGCCGGTTCTCGTCGCCTATCAGGACGTGAATGTCGCCCGGGCTTTTACCTATGCCATTGGCGCCGCCATCTTCATGATGGTCGGCTTGTACCTGCGCAAGCTGCGCAACTGAACGCCTATTCGCGCCCTTCTGCCAGGGTCAGGCTGAGCTGGAGCACCTTGCCTTCGCGCAAGACCCCCAGGACGATGCGGTCACCGATACGCTTGCCCCCCAGGATGCGGTCGATATCGGAAGAGTTGAAGACCGGACTACCGTCGAGGGTTTGCAGGACATCCCCCGGGGCCACGGTACCGTCCCGGCCGACGCGGGAGGGGCGCAGCCCTGCCAGGGCAGCGGGCGAACCCGGCGCCACGTCCAGGACGAGGACGCCCTTGACCCCCATCTGTTGCAGTACCACGGCACTTACCCGGTCGATGACGTTGAAGCCGGCCGTGGGCCGTCGGTAATAACCGAAGGCGATCAATTCCGGGACCACCCGATTGACCGTGTCCACGGGCACCGAGAATCCTATTCCCGCACTCGCGCCGGAGGGGCTGTAGATGGCGGTATTGACCCCGATCAGCCGGCCGGCGCTGTCGAGCAGCGGTCCCCCGGAATTACCTGGATTGATGGCCGCGTCGATCTGGATGAGGCGATGGATGGCGTTGCCGTCCTCGCCATCGATGGAGCGGTTGAGGGCCGAAATCACCCCTGTGGTCAGGGTATGGTCGAAGCCGAAGGGATTCCCGATGGCCAGGACCCGCTGCCCCACCTGAAGATCGGCGCTAGCCCCCAGGGGCAAGGGGGCGGGACGCCTCTCGGGCACAGTGATCTTGAGCACCGCGAGATCATGGTCCGGACTGGCGCCCACCAGTTCGGCGACAAATCCCCGTTGGTCGGCCAGCCGCACCAAGGCGCCCTTGGCCCCCGACACGACGTGGTAGTTGGTCACCACGTGCCCCTGGTCATCCCACACGAAACCGGACCCCGTTCCCCGCGGCACCTCCTTCACGTTCATGGTCCACAGGTTGAGCACCCGGTCCAGGGTGGTGATATAGACCACGGAAGGGCTGGCCTTCTTGAAGATGGTGATGGTCGAATTCTCCTCCGCCGTCAGGGGCCCCCTGGGCACCACCGGGCGTACGGCGGGATCCTTTGTGGTCGCCGGGCGCGCGGCAACTTCCCCGGCCATGGAGCAGGCAGTGATCAGGAGGAGAATCGCGGGCCAGACAGCCCGACGCTGGGGAGTACGAATCGGTTTCATGGATGAGAATTGGCGAGTGGAAGGAAATCGCGAGGATAGCCCCTACCCAACGCGCGTGAGACACCCCTCTCCCTAGAATTCGTCCGCTGGACGAGCCGGATGGGCGAGCGTTTCGGTGTGACTCGGAGGTCCAGGGCTCGAGGCCGTGCGCGCATCGACAAGCGGCCAGTTGAGGTTCTTGGAGTCATAACTCGGAGGATTCGCCCACACTGCCCGGGGCCGGAACCAGGCTGACCGGTACCAGACCTCGCAGGGCGTTGCCCAGGAAGAAGCCCGCGGCCAGGTCGGCCGGCCCCAGTACCGCCTCGCGAGCCCGACCCGAAGCCAGCAGGTCTGCCCGCAGGACGCCGGGCAAGGCGCCGCTGGCGACGGGTGGCGTCTGCAGGAGGCCGTCCCGGGGGACGAAGACCGTGCTGCGCGCACCTTCCGCCACTTCACCACGGCGGTTGAGGAAGATCACGTCAAAGAACTCCGGCTGGTCGACCAAGGAGGCAATCGCCCTGTCGTAGGTGCCCCGGATGGAGGTCTTGTGGCGCCGCAGGGGATCGTCGCCGTCGATGGCCTCGGGCGCCAGGCAGGCAAAGCGGGGTCCGGGGGGTTCCGGGCTGAGGGGCGAACACGTCACCTCGGGGCAACCCGTCCGGCCCAGGGTGAGGCGTACGCGCCAGACGCCGCGGGTCGAGCACCCAGCCAGGGCCGCGACGATGCGCTCGCGGCTGAAGGGAAAGGCAAACCAGGCTGCAGAGCGCTCCAGGCGGGCAAGATGGCTTGCGAGGCGGGGCCAGACGCCGTCCTCGCAGCGCAGGGTTTCGATGAGAACGAGGCCCGGGTCGTGGTCGGTCAGAAAGGCGGCCTTCAGGCGGCACTCGCGCCACTCGTCCTCCGCGTCGGAATCGGCCACGACGCCACTGCCTATCCCCAGGGTACCTCTGCCGTCGGCGCCCAGTTCGAGGGTGCGGATGGCGACATTGAGACGGAAGTCGCCCGCGGCATCGATCCACCCCAGAGCCCCGGTATAGAGGCCCCGCGGCCCATCCTCCAGTTCGCCAATGATCTGCATGGCGCGAATTTTGGGCGCCCCGGTCACCGATCCACAAGGGAAGAGCGCTGGCAACACCTTGCCGATATCGCCATCAGGCACCCGCGCAGAAACCTCCGATACCATCTGCCACACGGTGGGATAGGCCTCCACTTCGAAAAGGCGTTCCACCCGCACGCTGCCCGGCACCGCGATGCGGCCCAGGTCGTTGCGCAGCAGGTCGACGATCATCAGGTTCTCGGCCCGGTCCTTTTCCGAAGCCCGCAGCGCGTCCGCATCCTGCTCCCGCGGCGCCGTGCCCTTCATGGGCCGCGTCACCAGACTCTCGTCGCGCCGTTCGACGAAGAGTTCGGGCGACAGCGAGACAATGGCTTCGCCGCCAACCGACACGAAGCCCCCATAGCGCACCGGCTGCCGCTGCCGCAGCGCCACGTAGAGCGCGAGGGGGTCTCCGAACCAGGCAAATCGGCAGGCCATGGTGAAATTCACCTGGTAGCAGTCCCCCGCCGTGATGTACTCCCGGATGCGCTCCAGGCGCTGGCGATAGGCGGAGAAGTCCATATCGTAGGACAGGCCTCCCACGCCGGCATGGCGCCGGTCGGGCAAAAGCTGGCTTAGACGCTCTTCGAGCCAGGCTGACGCGGCCACGCGCGTCAGTTCCTCGCGACGGGAGAAGCGCCAGAAGCGGGCCAAGACGCCACCCTCGACCCGGGTCGCAAGCCCCGTCGCCGGCTCCAGGGCGTGGCCCAATTCATAGGCCAGGGCAGCCACCCAATGAGCGCCGGACGTCCGCGCGAGCAAGGCCTCGACTTCGCCTCGATTACGGCAGACGACGGTCTCCTGCAGGTCCGAAAACAGCCAGGCTGCAGGCTGGCCGGGGAGGGCGTCGCGGTCCTCCAGAAAGGCCAGGTCAGGGCAAACAGCCCCCGAAGAGGACCCGCCGGTGCCGTCTCGCTGCCCGTCCTGCCCGAGGCCGACGCCCGTGTTCTGGCTGCACGGCATCATGGAAGTCCTCGCCCGGGCAGCTTCACGCGCCCCCCTCCCGCAGCAGGGAAGAAGCGGGACGCGCACGTCGCCGCGGGCACTTCATGACTTCGGACAGCGTATTACTTGCGCCTGAGGAAAAACTCGAAGACGCGCTCCTCTTCCCCTTGCTGCAGAAGTTCGTTTCCGGTCTGGCGGGCGAAGGCGGCGAAATCCTTGATGGCGCCCGGGTCGGTTGCCAGCACCCGCAGCACCTGGCCCGATTCCATTTCGGCCAGGGCCTTCTTGGTCCGCAGAATGGGGAGGGGGCAGTTGAGGCCCTTGACGTCGAGTTCGCGGTCGTATTGCATGGTGCGCGCCGGGGTAGGGGAAAGGCGCCCATTTTAGCGCTACCAGCGGCGCTTTTCTTTCAATTCGTCCTCGAGCCGCTTCTTCATCTCCCGCAGGCGTGCATCGATGACCGAAAGCTCGTAAAAGTTGGCATCCCCGGCCCTTTGAGCCCATTGCAATTGCTCCACCGCCGCCTGGGTCTGTCCCTGAAGGGCATAGACCTCGGCCAGGGCGCGGTGCTGCTGGGCACGCCGCCCCAAGCCGGCATAGCTTTCCGCCCGAAATTTGTGCAAACGCACATCGTCCGGGTAAATCTGCAACTGTGTTTCGGCAAAGTGCAGGGATTCCGCGTAACGCTTCAAAGCCACCAGGGCCTCTGCATACCCGTAGATCAACGCGTAGTTAAGTGCATAGCGGGCCATGGCGTCGCGGTAGAGCGCCAGCCCCCCTGCCGCATCGCCCTGGCCGATGCGCGACTCGGCCAGCAGGTGGTCGATCATGGGCGACTCGGCCTTGAGCTTCCGGGCAGCCTGAATTTCGGCTTCGGCACCGGCCCAGTCTCGGGAGCGCCCCAGTGCCACGGCCAGGCCGTAGCGGGCTGCGGCCTCGGAAGCGAATTTGCGATCGCCCACCAAGGCCTGCATGTCCTTGCGCGCCTCGGCAGGCGTCCCCTGCTTGGCCCGCAGTTTGGCCCGTACGAGTTGGAATTCAAGACTATCCGGCACCTGGCGATAGGGAATTGCCTGCTCCCGGTTCTGCATGTCCGAAATACGCTCACCCGTTACCGGGTGAGTCCGCAGGTAAACCGGGGCATTGTTTTCGTACACCCGAGTCGCCCGCTGAAGCCGCTCAAAAAAGTTCGACATGCCGCGCACGTCGAACCCGGCCTTGCGCAGCACCTCAAAGCCTGAACGATCGGCCTCGCGCTCGAAATCGCGGCTGTAGCCCAGTTGCGCGGCAATGGCACCCGCCTGCGAGGTGGCGATGGCCGCCCCCGCAACCTGGGAATTGGAACGGGCCGCCAGCAGGCCCACCACCATGGCCAGCATGGTTCCCATGGACAACTGCTTTTCCCGCATGACCTGGCGGGCAATGTGGCGTTGCGTGACGTGGGAGATTTCGTGGGCGAGCACCCCGGCCAGTTCCGATTCGCTCTGGGAAGCCAGCAGGAGCCCCGCATTGACGCCAATAAAACCACCAGGCATGGCAAAGGCGTTGATCGAAGTGTCGTTTACGCCAAAGAAATAAAAGCCGATGGCCGGGTCGTCACTCACCGCCACCAGGCGACCACCCAGCTGATTGAGGTAAGTCTCTATGTCGGGATCGTCTAGATAGCTTGGATCGCGCCAGCGGAACTCGTGCATGATCCTCTGACCGATCTTTTTTTCCGTGGCGGGGGACAGATCCCCGGCAGACGCTTCGCCTAGGTCGGGAAGATCGTCGCCGCGGGCCGGCGAAAGGGTCAGCAACAGAGCCAGTGTGCAGGCGGTGAGGCGGTTCGCGAGGGGCATGGGTGCTATGATAGCCCACCCGCGCGGCGCCCAGCCCGCGAACCCGTAACCGAAGGTAAACCGTCTTGAGTTCCTCGCACCTCACCCATTTCGACGCTGCCGGTCAGGCCCACATGGTGGATGTCGGCGGCAAAAGCGACACTGCCCGCCTAGCCAGAGCGGCCGGCTCGATCTTCATGGAAGCGAGCACCCTGGACCTGATTCGCGACGGCACCGCCAAGAAAGGGGATGTCCTGGGTATCGCCCGGGTCGCGGCCATTATGGCCAGCAAACGTACCGGCGAACTGATCCCGCTTTGCCACCCCATCGCCCTCACCCGGGTCGCCGCCGATTTCACCGTCGACACCGAGCAGTGCGCGGTCCATTGCGAAGTCACCGCGGAGTGCCATGGCCGGACCGGCGTCGAAATGGAGGCACTGACCGCCGTGTCGGTCGGCCTCCTCACTATCTACGACATGTGCAAGGCCGTTGACCGGGGCATGCGTATCGAGGGTATTCGCTTGCTGGAAAAGAAGGGCGGCAAGTCCGGCCACTGGCTCGGTCCCGGCTGACGTCATGGACGAATCTTCGGCCAGTCGCTTGCGCCGCTCCCTGCTGCAAGGTGCGGCCGGCCTGCCCTTGCTGACTCTGTTGGGAAGCGGTCTGCTCATCCCACGCCGTGTGCTGGCGGCGGAGTGGAACCGCACAGCATTCACTGCGCGCAACCTCGCCGACGCCCTGCGCGCCTCCGGCGCATCGGCTGCCACAGATACACGCGACATCGCCATCACCGCACCCGAAATCGCTGAAAACGGCGCCAAGGTGGAGGTCGAGATCAGCTCCAGACTGGCTGACACACGCAGCCTGGCCGTATTTGCCGAGAAGAATCCCCTGCCCCTGTGCGCAACACTCGATTTTGCCGAAGGGGTACTACCCTACGTCCGCATTCAGCTCAAGCTGGCCGAAAGTACCCGGCTGCGGGTAGTCGCCCGCACCGGCGATGGACGGCATCACCTCGCTTGGCGGGAGGTCAAGGTCACCCTGGGGGGGTGCGGAGCCTGACATGGCGGATCCAATCAAGATCAGGGCGCAGGTACAGGGCGAGATCACCGAAATCCGCATGCTGCTCCAGCACCCCATGGAGACCGGCCTGCGCAAGGATGAGCGCGGCCAGACTCTGCCCGCCCATTTCATTCAGACCTTTGTCGTCAGCCTAAATGGCCGCCCCCTGATCGAAGGCCAGCTCAATACGGCGGTCGCCCGCAATCCCCTGTTTGCCTTCCGCAGCCGGGGGCTCAAACCTGGCGACCGGGTCGAGGTCAGTTGGATCGATTCCCGCGGCGAGCGGCGCAGCGACGAAACAACCGTCACCTGACGCTGCCGGAGCGGCACGAGACACCGCATACAGGCGAAAAAAAACCCGTCCGAAGACGGGTTAGACGGATTCCGTTGCCGGAAATCAGGCGCGCTGGATGTTGGAAGCCTGCTTGCCCTTGGGGCCTTGCACAACTTCGAACGAAACCTTCTCGCCTTCCTTCAGGGTCTTGAAGCCGTTCATGTTGATGGCGGAAAAATGAGCGAAGAGATCTTCGCTGCCATCGTCCGGGGTAATGAAGCCAAACCCCTTGGAATCATTGAACCATTTGACGGTGCCTAGTGCCATGTCTGCTACTTTCCTACGAAAACTTTAATGAAACGGGTTCCCCCGACTCCCCGTCTGACTTCACCGACCTGATGCCCGGGGCATCCCTGATGCTGGCTGAATCCAAACGTTCTGGCTTTCTACGCGCAATAACCCTATGCGTCAACTTCTATTTTTTTCGCAGCGCAGCAAAAAAGCGAGGCCTGGTGCGGGTTTCCGGGCGATGGCCTGCGCATTCGACCGGCGAAAGCGGCCTTGGCACAATCGAGATCGATTTCTCGGCTTGTGCACGGCGGGAACGCCTATTGCACAATGACCCGGACTGTATAGAATCAATTCATGGCGACCAAACCGATGGACGGAGAACTCCTGGAAGCGCAGCGCACGCGCGTCCGGCCACCGCGGTTATACAAGGTTCTGCTGCTGAACGACGATTACACCCCGATGGATTTCGTGGTCGCCGTCCTCCAGCGTTTTTTTAGCATGGACACCGAACAGGCAACCCGAATCATGCTCAAAGTTCACAATGAAGGTCGCGGCCTTTGCGGGGTATTCCCCCGTGACATCGCGGCAACCAAGGTAGAGCAGGTCAGCGCCTATTCCCGCCAGCACCAGCATCCGCTCGCCTGCGTCATGGAGGAAAACTGATGATCGCCCAGGAACTCGAGGTCAGCCTGCACATGGCCTTCGTAGAAGCAAGGCAAAAGCGGCATGAATTCATCACGGTCGAGCACCTGCTGCTCGCCCTCCTCGACAATCCTTCCGCCGCCGAGGCCCTGCGCGCTTGCGGTGCAAAGGTCGAGGCCTTGCGCCGCGACCTGACCAACTTCATTGCCGAGCACACGCCCTCCGTTTCCGGCGAGGACGAAATCGACACCCAGCCGACCCTGGGCTTCCAGCGTGTCATCCAGCGCGCCATCCTGCACGTGCAGTCCTCCGGCAAGAAAGAGGTCAATGGCGCCAATGTCCTGGTCGCCATTTACGGAGAGAAGGATTCCCACGCCGTTTACTTCCTCCAGAAGCAGGGCGTCACGCGCCTGGACGTGGTGAACTTCATCTCCCATGGCATCAGCAAGGTCCCGCAGCAAAAGGCTCCCGCCGAGGGTGAGACGGAGACCGAGTCCGAGCAGACTCAGGCGGGACCGCTCGAGCAGTACACCATCAATCTCAACGCCTTGGCGCTGCAAGGCAAGATCGACCCCCTCATCGGCCGTGACAAGGAACTGGAACGAGTAATCCAGATTCTCTGTCGGCGTCGCAAGAACAATCCGCTGCTGGTGGGCGAGGCGGGGGTCGGCAAGACCGCCATCGCCGAAGGTCTGGCCCGCCGCGTGGTGGAGGGCGACGTCCCTGAAATTCTCGCCAAGGCCAACGTCTACGCCCTGGACATGGGCGCCCTGCTGGCCGGCACCAAGTACCGCGGTGATTTCGAACAACGCCTGAAAGGCGTGCTCAAGGCCTTGCAGGACAACCCGAACGCGATTCTCTTCATCGACGAAATCCATACCCTGATCGGCGCTGGCGCCGCTTCCGGCGGCACCCTGGATGCGTCCAACCTGCTGAAGCCGGCCCTGTCCTCCGGTTCGCTGAAGTGCATCGGGGCAACGACCTACACCGAGTTCCGCGGCATCTTCGAGAAGGACAGCGCCCTGTCCCGCCGCTTCCAGAAGATCGACGTGAATGAGCCCTCCGTCGCAGAAACCGTGGAAATCCTCAAGGGCCTCAAGGCCCGCTTCGAAGCCCACCACGGCATCAAGTACTCGGCCACGGCGCTTTCGTCTGCTGTAGAGCTCTCTGCCCGCTACATCACCGACCGCCACCTGCCGGACAAGGCCATCGACGTCATCGACGAGGCCGGCGCCGCCCAGCGCATCCTGCCCAAGTCGAAGCAGAAGAAGGTCATCGGCAAGCAGGACATCGAGGAGATCGTCGCCAAGATCGCCCGCATCCCCTCGCAGCACGTCACCACTGACGACCGCGGCGCCTTGAAGAACCTGGACCGCGACCTGAAGGCCGTGGTCTTTGGCCAGGACAAGGCCATAGACGCCCTGGCCAAGGCCATCAAGATGGCCCGCTCGGGCCTCGGCAGCCCGGGCAAGCCCATCGGCTCCTTCCTCTTCTCCGGCCCCACCGGCGTTGGCAAGACCGAGGTGGCCAAGCAGCTCGCCTACTCCATGGGGGTCGAACTGCAGCGCTTCGACATGTCGGAATACATGGAACGCCACGCCGTCTCCCGCCTCATCGGCGCGCCCCCGGGTTACGTGGGCTTCGACCAGGGAGGCCTGCTCACCGAGGCCATCGCCAAGAAGCCCTATTGCGTGCTGCTGCTCGACGAAATCGAGAAGGCCCATCCGGACATCTTCAACATCCTGCTCCAGGTCATGGACCACGGGACGCTGACCGACAACAACGGACGCAAGGCCGATTTCCGCAACGTCGTGATCATCATGACCACCAACGCCGGCGCCGCCGACCTGCAGAAGACCAGCATGGGCTTCACCACGTCCAAACAGGCCGGCGACGAGATGCAGGAAATCAAGCGCCTGTTCACGCCGGAATTCCGCAATCGCCTGGACGCCACCATTTCCTTTGCCGCCCTGGACCACGACATCATCCTACGAGTGGTGGACAAGTTCCTCATGCAGTTGGAAGAGCAACTCCACGAGAAGAAGGTGGAAGCTCACTTCAGCGACGCCCTGAAGGAAATGCTGGCGAAGAAAGGCTTCGACCCCCTTATGGGCGCCCGGCCCATGGCCCGCCTGATCCAGGACACCATCCGTTCCGCTCTGGCCGACGAACTGCTCTTCGGAAAACTCGCCAATGGCGGCTACGTAACCGTGGACCTCGACGCAGAAGGCAAGGTCAAGCTGGTCTTCGAGGAAGAGGCCGAAGCCGTCGCCTGAGACGCGATCATTCCACTCGCCAAAGCCATGCGACCCATGGCTTTTCTTTTTTCCCTTGCCGGAGATTTCCCATGAGTGTTCAAACCGCCGACCTTTGCGACCAGTACGAGGCCGAACTCGGTACCACCGTCCGCGTCGTCGCGCCCATGTTCCGCAGCTACGGCGGCCGCCCTGCCTTTGCAGGCCAGATCGTCACCCTGAAGCTGTTCGAGGACAACTCCCTAGTGCGGGAGGCGCTGGGCGAGGATGGGCGCGGCAAGGTGCTGGTGGTGGACGGCGGCGGCTCCCTGCGCTGCGCCCTGGTCGGCGACCAGTTGGCGGTCCTGGCCCGGAAGAACGGCTGGGAGGGCATCGTGGTCTACGGCTGCATCCGCGATTCCGCCGCCATCGGCGAAATCGACCTCGGCGTGCTGGCCCTGGCCACCCATCCCCAGAAGAGCATCAAGAAGGGCGTCGGCGACCGCAGCCTGGCCGTCACCTTTGGCGGCGTCACCTTCCGGCCTGGCGAATGGCTCTACGCCGACCTCGACGGCGTGATGGTCGCGGGTCGCCCCCTCACCTGAACCCGGGCTGCCGATTCCGGTCCAAGGACCACCCGGCCACCGACCGGGAACAAGCGCCGTTTCACTGGCACAAAACTCTTTTCACAATACAAAATCCGCAAGGCAAACAATTGGTTTTAAAGGCAATAATTCCGTCTTATGTCTTATATAAGACAATTGCCCCCCAGCCGGAAAGCCTCTATACTCGCTCCCCATCGGCGTGATCCCTGCGGATTGCGTCGTCAACACCTCAACCTGTCATCTTCAAGGAAATCTCATGAGCACTCGCGAACAGCAAATCGCCGCCCTGGAAAAGGATTGGGCCGAAAACCCCCGCTGGAAGAACGTCAAGCGCGGTTACTCCGCCGCTGACGTCGTCCGCCTGCGCGGCTCCCTGCAGCCGGAATACACCCTGGCCCAACGCGGTGCCAAGATCCTCTGGGAAAAGGTTAACGGCGGCGCCAAGAAGGGCTACGTGAACGCTTTCGGCGCCATCACCGCCGGTCAAGCCATGCAACAGGCCAAGGCTGGCCTGGAAGCCGTCTATCTGTCCGGCTGGCAAGTCGCTGCCGACGGCAACACCTCCGAAACCATGTACCCGGACCAGTCTCTGTACGCCTACGACTCCGTCCCGACCATGGTTCGCCGCATCAACAACACCTTCAAGCGCGCTGACGAAATCCAGTGGTC
>SSTB01000260.1 GCA_009469665.1 Azonexaceae bacterium
CGAAGAACATGAACAGGATCGGCGCGGCGACATCGACATCCCAGAAGCCGATCTTCCATTGGTCATCGAGACGCCGCGGGATATAGGTGTCCGCTTGCATATCGGTCTCCTGGGTGTCGATGCCAGCGTCAGATCACCGCGCCCATGATCGCGCCGGCGATCACGAGACCCACGGCGGCGAAGATGGCGAGGCCCACGTAGAACAGGACCGGGCCGAAGTTGCGTAGTGCGGAAAGCGAGATGAGCGCGACCACGAAACCGACGAATCCGACCAGGGCCTTGATTCCCGGTCCGAGCGCGGCGATCTGGGTCAGGGCCGAGGTGAGCGGTCCGGTGATGCCGGTGAAGGCGACCAGGTCCAGGGCGTAGCCGGGAAAAGCGGTGCCGAGGCCGACGACGATCATCGCCAGCAGCATCGCGACGGCTATCGGCTTGCGGGGGGCGACGCGGGGGGAAGAAACAAGGACTGCAGTGTTCATGAAAACCTCCGGGCATGGATGGAGCGTTGAAAGTGGGATAGGGGTAGGAAGGCGGGTGGGCGGACGGACGCGCCTGCGGGTGAGAGCGCGAGCGCTCGACGGGTGAAGAACTTGGATGTGAGCGAGCGACCGGCGCGGCGTCATGGCAGGTCCTCGCCGCTCATCTGAAAGATCACCTCGGCCCGCCGGTTCTGCGTGCGGCCGGCCACGGTGTCGTTCGAGGCGATGAAGCAGCACGCCCCTCGAGCCTGCAGCGTCAGCGTGGCGGCCAGCGTCGGATGGGCCTTGCGGAGGCGGTCGCGAACCGCGATGGCGCGGGCGAGGGCCAGCGATTCATTGAAGGCCAACGGCCCGGTACTGTCGGTGCGGCCGACGATCTTGATGCGGCGCACGTGGAGCGGGTCGCCCATGGCTCCGTTCAGTTGGGAACGCGCGGCGGAGCTCAGCTTGGCGCTGCCCAGGCCGAACTGCACGATGACCGTGCGCGAGTTTTCCGCCTCCGTTGCCGGGTCTTGCGCCAAGGGTGCGGGGGCGACGGATTCGGCCGGGGCGACTGTGGCTTCGCGCCCGATCGGCTGGCTGGGTGGTTCCAGCGCGAGCGTCTTGGGTGTGCGGGTGGGGCATGCCGGGGGCACGCATTGCGCGAAGCTGGCCCGCCGTCCGAAGTCGAGCTGGGCCAACTTCGCAGGCGTCGCCGCGTGTGTGCCCGTGGGCTCGGCCGGCACCGATGTGCGGAACAGGCTGCACGACGATGCGAGGACCGTGCAGAAGCCGACGAGACCGAGCGTAGCGACACGGCGCAGGAAGCGGGCTGTCATGGCGAGACCCTCACCGACATCAGGGAGGGAATCGTTGTCGCCGTCGATACCAAGTGTTTGCCAAACTGCGCGCTGCGTTGTGCAGGTAACTGGCGGTACACCCGCCAAGCGTATTGAGCGCGGGCCTCGATGCAGTCCTTGCCCTTGAGTTGCGAGCAGGCCGCGTTGTAGGCGCCGACGGCATCCCACGTCGCCCCCCGCCGAGAAAAGCTGTCGGCCAGCAGCCATGCGCCGACCCGGATGTTGGTGCACGGATCAAAGAGATCGGCTTCCTTGATGCCGTGACGGGATAAGGTCCCCAGGTGGCCGCTGTTGATCTGCATGAGGCCGATGTCGTAGGACCCGGTGCGCTGCAGGTGCGAGTGGTTGATGGCCTGGGGGTTCAGGTTCGACTCGACCCGGGCAACGGCATAGAGCAGGTCGGCCGAAATGCCGTAGCGCTTTGCCGCCTCCTCCCAGCAGGCCCGTGCCCGGGTGGGCGCGGTCGCCAGGACGGCCAAGGCAGCCAAGCCAGCAAAGTACAGCGGCAGACGCATGAGTCACCTCTCCAACGAAACCGGAACGACCCGCCGAGGGGCGGGCTGCGAGGGTCTGGGCCGTCAGCGGTGCGCGGACGGGCAGGGTCGGATTCGGGTCGGTCCGGCGTCTAGCCGGTCAGGGTGACGGTGAGCGAGCGGGTCAGAAGCGGGTGGATGCCAGTCAGGGGCACCAGTTGAGGCGTCGTAAGCCTCAGCCGGGCGGCGCATCCCGCCCGGGATGGGAACGTTCGGCCATGTGGCGGCGGGCCTGCCGCAGGATACCTGCGCCCGAGCCATCCTCTGCCCGGCATAGGGCGACGCAGGCTGTGGTCAACTGGTCGAGCTGGAACTTGGGGTTGGGGTGCCGGTTGGCGGGCGAACGTTGCAGGTCCAACAGCAA
>SSTB01000261.1 GCA_009469665.1 Azonexaceae bacterium
GACCGACGGCGGACTGACCTACACCGACGACGGACGCGAGCAGAAGACTTTCAACGTCATGGACGGCCTGGGACTCAAGCTGCTGCAAAGAGCCGGCATCGAGCTGGCCATCGTGACCGGTCGCCAATCGGGAGTCGTTGCCGCGCGCGCCGCGGACCTCGGAATACGCCATGTCTTCCAGGGCAATGAGGACAAGCGAACGATTCTCGCGTCCCTGGCTGCGGATCTAGGGCTGCACTGGCCTGATTTGGGGTACATGGGCGACGACATCATCGATCTGCCGGCCTTGCGCATGGTCGGTTTCGCCGTAGCCCCCGCCAACGCCCACCCTCTGGTCAAGGAGCACGCCCATGCCATTACCGACGCCCGCGGGGGTCAGGGCGCCGTGAGGGAAGTGGCAGAATTTCTGCTGAACGCCCAGGGGCGTCTGGAAACCCTGCTCTCCCCCTACTTGGCTGACGCATGAGATCAGGGTCCGGCCAGTTCTATCCCATTGTGCTGCTCGTGCTGTTTGCGGCATTGAGCTTCTGGCTGCAGCATGTGATCGATCTGCCCACGAGCCGCCACGACGGGAAGACCCGCCACGACCCCGACTCCTTCGTCGAGAACTTCACCGTCCGACGGTTCGATGTGGACGGGCTACTGCGTTATCGGCTCGACTCTCCGAAGATGATCCACTACGGTGACGACGACACTTCCCTGCTCGAGAGACCTCAGATCGTCCGGACCCATCCCGGGATCCCGGACATGACCCTGGTCGGCGAGCACGGCTTCGTTGCTGCCGAGGGCGAAACGGTCTTCTTTTGGGATAACGTTGTCGCCACCAAGAATTCCGCGGGAAATCGCCCGCCTTTAGTTGCCAAAATGCCCGACCTCACGATTCAGCCTGACGCCGGAATCGCCTTCACCGACAGTCCCATCGAAGTCACCCAAGGCGCTTCCTGGACCCGGGGTGTCGGGATGCATCTCGATCAAAATACGGGGGTCCTGGTCATCAAATCAGAGGTCACCGGCCAGTACCTTCGCCCGAAGTCCGCACGATGAATCTGCGCCCCTTTCTCCTCGCCCTCTCGTTGGCTGCAACCCTTCCACAGGCCATTGCCGAAAAGGCCGACCGCGACAAACCGATCCAGCTCGAAGCCCAGCGGGTCACCATCGACGACGGCAACAAGGTCCAGATCCTCGAGGGCGACGTCGTGCTCATCAAGGGAACACTGACGATCCACTGCGAGAAGCTCTTGGTCACGGAAGATGCCTACGGTTTCCAGCGTGGAACGGCCTTCGCCCCCAAAGGAGGCTTGGCCCGATTCCGGCAAAAACGCGAGGGCAAGGACGAGTACGTCGAGGGCGAGGCAGAACGCATCGAATACGATACGCGCAGTGAAATCGCCGAGTTGTTCCATCGCGCGTGGATCAAGAGCGGCGAGGATCAGATCAAGGGCGACTACATCTGGTACGACTCGATCAACGAAAAATTCCTCGCCACCGCGGGCGACGCGCGCGATCCCAAGGCGCCTCCGCCGAGGGTGAGAGCCATTCTCCAGCCTCGCCACAAGGAGGAACCCGCTGCCACGCCCGAGTCCCCGGTTCGCCGCAGCGATCGCCTAGAACTCAAGGGAGCTGGCCAACTGGAGCAACTCCCCGAGCACTGAAGCGGCCTAGCGCTTGTGGAACGGGCCTTACCGACCGCGGCTCAACCCTTACCCGCCCCTCCCCACGAAGAAAGCTCAATCCCCCGAACACGGGCAACACGGAATGCCCGGGGTCGCCCTCGCCTCACGGGCGCACTCGCCTGACGTTGTGGGCGCGAAAAATCGCGTCGAGGGTTCCATCCTGCTCCAGCTCGACCATGGCCTTTTTCAGCGCTTGAGCGAGCTGTTCCCGCTCGCTCTTGACGGCAAGGCCAAACGCCCAGCCTGCGGGGGGCACCCGGCCGTGAAGCGGGGCCAATTCAACGGCAAAGCCCTTCTCCTTCCCCATTGCCGCCTGGGCCTGGCTTCCCAGCGCGAGGACCGCGCCGAGTTTGCCGGCCTTGAGATCGGCAAAGGCCTCCTGGATGTCCATATAGTGACGCACCTCCCGGGGCCGCACACCC
>SSTB01000262.1 GCA_009469665.1 Azonexaceae bacterium
CAACGGCATCGGCGGGCGGCCGTTTCCCTTCTTCGGATAGAACGGCTCGATCAGCGTTTCGAGGCGAGACCACGGTACGACCGATTCCATCTCCGACAGAAACACCGCCTTGCGCGTCTGCTTCCCTGCCTTCGGCAGGAAACCCGTCTCGGCCAGACTCAGTTGCTTCATCGCTTTCATCTGTTCATCAGCCACCATGACAATGGTGCAATTCTCTCAAATCAGACCGCATGACGGTCACTTATGCAGACTTTCCTAAGATGCCCATGCAACGGACGGCACATCCGATGACGCGAGATTCGTGAATCAACGTCAAGCGGCAGAAACGGCCGCGCAGCAAGGCAATGGAAGAATTACATTCCCGGCGCCGATTGCCTACGGTGAAGCAATCAGGCGCTCTCGCCAAAGCCCGGGCTGGGGAATTTCACAGTGGATCGGCCTCCAGAGCCACAAGGTAAATTCGCTCGAATTGACGTAGCGGCTCTGCGACGGATGGATCTGAATCACCACATCCTCTGGCTCCCAAAGCTGCTCTTTCACCCAGGCCATCTCATCCCAGGTGGGGCAGCGCCCCGGCGCCTCCACGCCGACAAACTCCCACCGTCCTACGCCATCCTCAAGAATGCCAACTTCGAGGCGCAGCACGTCAAAAGAATCTGGGCTGTCAGCTTCATAGACAGCAACCCCAACCGCAGGCTAAATCCCGATTAGGTCGAAGATGTCCGGGTCGGGAGTCCGCACGCTCACAAAAGGCGCCCGTCAGGCGAGACGGTACTGCTCGACGAATTCATCGACGGCAGCAAGTATCACTTGGGCGTCCTCGCTAAGGCACATTTCATCGAGGCCGGCCGAGTTCGCAACATCGTCGTAGGCGAGGCCGGCGTCCTCGCAATTCTGACTCATAGCAGCGACTAGCGACGCCAGACGGCGCTGCATTGCCTCTGCCATGAAGCGGGCGTACCGAGTAACTTCACCGTCCTCGCCCATTGCTGCGATTTTGAATTCCAACGCCTTGGCGTAGGTTGTTTGACAGTCGAGGCTCCAGGCAAGAATGGTCGAGGTCAGGGCGGAATCGCGGTGCAGAAAACGCATCTGTTCGATACGGTCTTTACCTTCCAGGGCATCCATGACCCTGGCCAGTTCATCGAGGTCGCCGCGGAAAAATGCTCCGGTGGCCAGGGTCGCCAAGGCAGCAGCCGGGGTTTCTTTATAGATTTTGGTGAGGTCCATCTTCATTTCGTTCCTTTCGTCACCGCCAGGGCGGCCTCAAGTCGTTCAATACGGTCGGCCAGTTCGGCGGTTTCCAGAATCCGTGCCTGCTGGCCGAGCATCGCCATCATTTCCGTAGCCACGGTCGGCGACAGTTCGCCAGCCAGAGCCGACGTCGCAATGGCTTCCGCGCGGTGGGCGAGAGAAGAACCAGCAACGGGAATTTCATCCACTTCCGACTGCGGGCGCAGCGGAGGCAAGCAGCGGCTCAGGAGCAGATTGGCGGCACCCACATCGCCATCCTTGGCTTTCATAACCAGGGCGGCAAGGATGGCCGGCAAGTCGGATTCAATGGCCTCCCGTAATTTGGTCATCCGGCTCTTTGTACCGGGCGGCTTCCCCTTGGGGTTACCGCTCTGGCCTTTCTTGAAGCGCGCCATCTGATTTTCCTCTGAAAAAATCAGGCGGCCCGCCGTTTGGCTTCGGCAAACCGGAGTTTGTGGCGAGTAGTCGAGATTTGCTGCTCTATTTCTAGGACCGGCTGTGCCGAAGTCTCAACAGCCCGTTGTAGAGATCGGTACGCCTGCTCCAACACCAGCCTGCCCAAGACAAGGCGATCCGCCTTCAAGAGCAGCGCCGCCTTTCTGGCAAGCAGAGCATCGTCCTCGGCAAAGTCGTCTCCCCCAGCAACCACGACGCGGCCGACTACTGTCGGGCGCTCGGCGTCGATGGCATCCGCTTGGTCCTTGAGGCCCTGAACCTCGGCGGGCAGCCCCTCCAGCCGGAAACGCACCCGATCAAACTCATCACGGGCCGCATGCCAGGACTTCTTCGCTTCCTCAAGCCGCGCACGAAGCGCTGCCATCACAGGGGTAGTGTTGAAGGCGCTTTCAGGCACGAGGTCATCGGCGTCGCGCACGTTTCGAGACATTTTCTCGTTCATGTTTTCTCCTTGGGTGGTTGTTCAGCCCTGGTGGGCCTTCAGGTTGCGAATTGATTCGGCCTCCGCGGCGAAAAACTCGGCCCACAGCCGATGGCGTTCTTTGTGGTCGTCGATGGCAGCCGGCACTTCCACCCCGGCCGCGAGGATTACCTTCACTCCGGCGCGAAGCTGATCAGGTCCGGGAGCCAGATCCACGCGGAGCATGTCCTTGAAGTCGCCCATCTCGGCCTCGGTGAACTCACCACGGGCCAGTCGATCTGCTGCCCAGGTCTCGAAGTCGTCGCGGAACTTGCGGGTCACGGTTGCCATCAGAATTCCACCTCGTCAGTCTCTGCCATCAGTCGAATGGCCGCGGGTTGCGCGGTTGCAGATTGCATATAGGTTTGGCTGCGCCGGTCGAACCAAAGGCGAATCCGGCCCTCCCACTCACCGTGCCGGTGCTTGCAGACAATCAGCAGGGCATCTTCCTCATGGTCCTTTTCGTACCTACCTTCGTCCTGGGCCAGTTCTTTCCCGCGGTTCCGCCAGACTGAGAACACGTTGTCTGCGAGATCGGTAATCGAGGCGCTGCCCCGCACGTCGAATTTTCCAGGAGGTGTCAGTTCGTCCTTGCCCTTCCGGCTGTGGGCCAGCAAATGCACTGCCTGCCCTGTGTCGTGGGCATGGGTAGCGAGCGATAGAACGAACTGCTTTTGCGCGTCGTAGCCATCCTCGGCGATACCGCAGGACAGGAGGTTGTCGACCACCAGATGCGTTACCCCCAACTGCTCATGGCAGTAGCGGCCCACAGCAAGAATGCGCTCAGGGCTGACTTGGCCCTGCTGGTCATATAGCCATAGTCGCCCGTCAGTCCAGTTGTGCAAATCGCGGACGTCGCGGCGGTCCGGCGCATTGCAGGCAAATGCTTGGCGGCACATGCGCTGCATGGTCGCCGCTGGCTTCATTTCCATGCTGGCGATGCATACCTTCTCGCCCTGGGCCATCAAGTGCAGGGCAACCTGGCCGATCAGCATAGACTTGCCATGACCGGACATACCGGGCCAGATGGTCAGTTCCCCATGGCGCAGGCGGATGATGTTCTGCGTGACGGGCCAGGGAAGCGCGGCGCCAGTCTGATGGGATGGGCGCTCGAAGGACTGGATCACCTCCTCGATCCAATGGGCTGCCGGCCGCACCATGGCCGCCTCGTCGGGCCCCTGGAGGTAGCGTTCAAAGTCGATGTCGTCGGGGATGGTGTTCATGCCATCCCCCAAACTGCGCCGAACATCTGCAAGAATCCGGCCTGTGCCATCTCGATCAGTGCCTGATCGAAGCTCCCGGCGTTTTCCATGGCCCGCCGCTTCACCTGGCCGGAAATCCGCTGCAGACACTCATTCCGGCTCGTAGCGGTTCCCAGGCCGGCATAGTCCGCCCGTTGCCAAACATCCATCCGCCGGCCGGCCTTGGTGCGCGGGCGGTAGCCCTCGATCAGCAGATTGACCCCATCCTGCTGGTCGGCGAACCAGACGGACAGCGTTGCTGGTGTGGCGGCCTCGATAGTGTTGACGATGCCGGCGAGGTTCGGGGTGTCGGTCTTGACCACCACGGCCACGTGGAGACCAACAACGAAGCGCCAATCATAGCTGCGCGATGGCTGGGCGACGACTACCGGATTGGATTCACGCAGCGGGCCGACAAAGGAAACCAGCACAAGGTCAGCAGGGCGCTTGCCCTTTGCCCGAAGCTCGGCAATCTCCCGGGCGCCGTAGGGAAGGTCTCTGGCATTCATGCCGGCACCCATCCCGCGGTTTCGGTGAAGGTCTCGGCAATGCCATGGCGTGTCCGCTGCTCGCCTACTGTCGGCCCATGGTTGCCCATCGCCGGCTTGGAGAGCCCCGGCACGGTCCAGGCTTCGCGCCAGTGGTCGCCAGGGCCAAAGAAGGTGGCGGCCTGCTTGACGTAGCTCGTACCGACGGTGCCCTTGGCCTGGCAGAAGGTAGCATAGCGTTTCACTCCCGCCAGCAGGTCGGCAGGCAGAGCCCCAGCCTTGAGACGCCCGCGATATGCTTTGATGGCATCAGCCCGGCTGTTTCCCCCCTCACGTTTCGGATAGGCGCACCAGCATTCTCCAAAGCCTTCCGGCTCAGAAATCTTGGGCTTTGAGAAACACCCGTCTGTGTTTACTTCTTTCGTATACAGGAGGGTTGCGGAATCCGTAACCGTTTTTGAGACGGAATCCGCAACCGTTTCGCTTTCTGTAACGGTTACGGAATTCGAGACCGTTGCGGAATCCGTAACCGTTTCTGGGAGCGTTATCAGATAGGTGGTTTTCATTGAACGGCCGCCGATACCTTTTTTCGCCAGCCACCCGAGGCGTTCGAGTTCGGTAGTCGCAGCGCTGATGACTGAAGGATGCAAGCCGCAACGCTTGGCGATCTCGTCACGGCCCACCTGCACGCTGAAGTCATCCGCGGATTTGCGAAACGAGCAGATCGCCGTGAATGTCTTCAACAACCGCAAGGTCAGCCGACTATCGAGGATGGCCACCAAGGGGATCATGGCGAAGCGGGAATCCACGGTCAGCCAACCAGCAGCGCCACCATCGCAGCGCGGAGAAAGGTGGAAATTGCATCGTGGCGCTGCTGGCCGTCTTTGCCGCGAATAGCGCGGGCTGCGCGGTCCAGGCGCGTCCAGGGAGAATGCGTGGCCATGGAATTAGGCCTGGCCAGCAAGTTCGATGGGTGTAGGAGCTATGCGCCCCTTCTTCGCGGCAGCAGCCTTATTGGCCAGTTCGGAGCGCTCTTTCGTACTGGCCCCGCGAATTTCGGACTTCTCGTCCTCTTCACCAGACTTCTCGTGGCCCGTCACTTTGTGACTTTCAATCCAAGCGAAAAAACGCTCGTCGTCGATCAGCACCTTGCGACCGACGCGGATGATTGCCCCCGCCTCGATCAGGCCATTGCCGGGAATAGTGCCGTTTGCCCCCTCCCTCTCATTGGCCTTGAATATGTGATTGCGGAGTGCAGACTCGCTGCAAACTTCGGGGTTGCGACTTGAAAACCCTTTCACCGTCGACAACTTGCGGGGAGCGCTTTCCTGCGCCGTTTCAGTTTGGTTTTGCAACATCGTTTTCCTCCGGGCTGCGCCCTTTTGTTCCCGATGTTGCTAAATCTACCCGCCCGATCCCGGGCTGTTCGTCGTCCTATCTTCCCCGTCGAATTTCAGAAAGGATGTCGCGCCATACCGTTGGGGCCAGCGAGAGGCCGATTGAATCTCCAATCGATCCCAATAGTTCGATAATGGCGCTTTGACCCCCACTGTCTGCATAAGCAGAAAGGCTCATCCGCATATCGGGTGCGAGAGGGGCCAGCAACTTATGCACTCGTCGGGCAAGTTCCCGCGCTGCGGCGTGCTTTGCTTCATGCGGTCGACGCTTTTGGGTGTTGTACTCATCAAGTGCAGTGGTAACAGCAAGACGCAATCTGGACAGACTCGAAAAATCTCCGCGTTCAAATTGGTCTAGGTCAATTTGCCTTCTGATTGCCCACCAGACATCAGGCGAGAGTGTCGGCCATACCTCGGTGAGTTTTGAAACATCAGCGCTTTCAACACAGCGCAAAAGTACGAGCAATTCCGCTTTGGTGTCCTGCAATGAAGAATCCTGTTCGGCGAACAGAACCGTTTGCCGTGCAAACCAAGCCGCGCCCGCAAGTTCATCAACCAATCCATCAATCAGATTAGCGCTCCAACCCAACCTGTCTGCGGCTTCGTATTGCCCGAGGAATTCCCCTATCACGTGTCGCGTACCATCCTTCTGCGCGGCGATTCGCGGACCCTGTTCCCCAACGAACCTTGCCTTTGGCCTAACCATCAGCCGGCAACCCCGAGTCGAGCAGCCAGCTTTTCGCCTGTGCTTACGATATGCTCGTCGGCCAGATGCGAATACCGAGCAACCATCTGCAAGGTTCGGTGGCCAAGCACCTTGGCAATCTCAACTAGTGAAACGCCACTCATGGCCAAGTAACTCGCCGCGGTGTGCCGGAGGTCGTGCCAGTGAAAATCGGTGATTTCCGCCGCCTTCAAGGCCAGTTCCCAAGCCGTCCGAAGGCTTCGTGTATCACCTTTCTCTTTGACGGGCGGGAACACTTGATCATCCTTCAGGTCGCGCACCTTTGATCGGTCTTGAAGCAGCGCAAATGCTTCGCCCACCAAGGGAATTGAGCGCGTTTCCCCATTCTTGGTCTTCGTCAAAGTGATAACTCGGCGATTGAAGTCCACCTGCCCATACCGCAGGGTCATGATTTCCGCCTGCCTGGCACCGGTCGTCAAAGCGAGGACCACAGCCAAGTAAAGGTCGGAGTGGGGGCGGCAGGCATCGAGTAGGCGCACGCGTTCTTGGTCAGAAAGGAAACGCACGCGCCCGGTATTCTCTGATGGCTTGCTAATAGCCTCCACCGGGTTCTTCTCGATCCACTGCAGTTCCTTGCGGCCATGGGCAAAACAGGAGCTGAGGGCAGCCAGGTAGCGATTCACGGTAGGTCCGCTGCGCTTGGCCTTGGGGCGCTTGGCATCCTTTTCCGGATCCCCGGTAGCTGGCGTGGCCCATTTGTTTGTTTCGCCAGCCAGTAACTTGTCACGCTCCTTGGCGATCCGCTGCGGAGTGATGGAGTTGAGCAGATCATCGCCGAAGACCCCAACCCAATAATCAAGTTGGGCCTCGCGCTCGCTGTAGCGGGCCAGCGTTCTTTCAGCATGGGGTTTGTACTCGGCAACAAGGTCTTTGAATGTGTGCCGCTTCGACTGGCCGAAGTACCGCCCGGCCTTCATGTCCTCTTCGGTCGTCCTGGCCCAATTCTTCGCATCGGTCAGCTTCTCGAAGGTTGCCGTTTCGGGCGCAAACCCCCTGAGCCGCACTTTGACACGGTAATTCGTCTTTCCGTCGCTGGTGACCCGCTTCTCGATCGTGGCCATGTTCGCCTCCCAATAACCAATGAGAGAAGCATAGAACAGGTGACAAAAAACGGCAACACCCGATAACTATTCTGGACACTTTGCGACACAAAAATGTTTTATTTCATGTAGTTGCTTTATTGTCCTGCGCCATGCGGGGCACCTATGGGACACTTGAGGCGAAAACCCTTACTTATCCACAGCCGGGTGCCATTCATTGCCCTTGTCTATTGCTGAGTATTCTGACTCAGTGTCCCACCAGTGTCCCGCTAAAGGCTTCTGAAGCCCTAAAAGAAAAAGGCTTTCATCGCTGAAAGCCTTGTACTGCCTAGTGGTGCCCAGGAAGGGACTCGAACCCCCACGCCTTACGGCGCCAGAACCTAAATCTGGTGCGTCTACCAATTTCGCCACCTGGGCAGGCGGCGGGATTCTAACATCGCTATACTTGCCGCCGCCATGCCGGTCGACCACTA
>SSTB01000263.1 GCA_009469665.1 Azonexaceae bacterium
GCCGACGGATCAACCGGCCGGGTTTATGGGGGGAGCGGCCTGGGGCTTGCCATTTCCCGCCAGTTGGTCGACCGCATGGGCGGTGAAATCGGCGTCAGCAGCGTCGAGGGCCAGGGCAGCCGCTTCTGGGTGGAACTCGACCTCCAGGTGGTGCCCGCCCCCCGCTACCGCGAGCCGGAGACCGGCGGCGTTCCTCCGATACAGCTCCCCGACGGCGTGACCGTCCTGCTGGCCGATGACAGCGAGACCAACCGGGAGGTCCTTGCCGGCTTGCTCGAAGGGTTTGGAGCGCGGACGGTTCTCGCCGAAAACGGCGAGGAAGCGGTCCGCCTCGCCGCCTTGGAGAACCCCGACGTCATTCTCATGGATATCCAGATGCCCGGCCTGGACGGCTACGAGGCGACCCGCCTCATCCGGGCCGCGGAAGCCCCGGGCTGGCGCATCCCGATCATCGCGCTGACCGCCCACGCCATGGCAGGGGACCGGGAAAAGTGCATCGCCGCGGGTATGGACGATTACCTTTCCAAGCCTGTGGCCCATGAAGCCCTGGCTGCCTCCATTGCCTTGCAACTGGCCTATGTTTCGCCCCAGGCCGTGCTGGGCGACCCCCCTGCACAATCCACACCACAGAAATATCGGGGAAATGTCCTCTTGGCCGAGGACGACGAATCGATCCGTACCGCCTGCCGGGGCCTGCTCGAACACCTCGGCTGCCGGGTGCTCGCGGTGGGCGACGGCGCCGAAGCCCTGGCCCTGTTCGGGTCCGAAGATCTCGATCTCATCCTTCTCGACTGCCGCATGCCCGGTCTGAGCGGCCAAGAAACTGCCCGCCTGTGGCGCCAGCGGGAATTGGAAGAAAAGCGCATGCCGACCGCCATCATTGCCCTCACCGCCCTGGCTTCCGATGAGGATCGTGCCCGGTGCATTGCGGCTGGCATGAATGACACCCTGCCCAAACCCTTCAACCAGGCTGCTCTCGAGCGCTTGCTCGACGCCTGGCTGGGGGCAGACGCCCCAAGGGACGGCAAGACAGGGTAAACTCGCGGCTTTCCGCGATCGGGGCGCCAGCGCCCTTCCGAACGAGAACATGCCATGACCACTCCCAATCTCGAAAACGTCAACGTCAGCGCCTTCGACGCCATGCCCAGCCCGGAGGAATTGCACGCCCGCCTTCCCTTGTCCGCCCAGGCAGGAAAGACCGTCAACCAGGGTCGCGACATCCTGCGTCGTATCCTGGAACGCAAGGATCATCGTCTTTTCGTCGTCGTCGGCCCCTGCTCGATCCACGATCCCAAGGCTGGTCTCGACTATGCCCGCCGCCTGCGCGACCTGACCGCCGAGATTGGCGACACCCTCTATCCGGTGATGCGGGTCTATTTTGAGAAACCCCGTACTACGGTGGGCTGGAAGGGCTACATCAACGATCCTTTCATGGACGATTCCTTCCGCGTAGACGTGGGCATGGAAAAGGCCCGCGAGTTTCTCCTGGCCGTCAACGAACTCGGGCTTCCCACCGGCACCGAAGCCCTGGATCCCATCTCGCCCCAGTACTACGGTGACCTGATCGCCTGGACCGCCATCGGCGCCCGCACCACCGAATCCCAGACCCACCGCGAAATGTCCTCCGGCCTCTCCACTCCAGTGGGCTTCAAGAACGGCACCAGCGGCGATCTCGCCGTAGCGGTTAACGCCATTCTGTCCGCCTCCAAACCCCATTCCTTCCTGGGCATCAACGGCCAGGGCCGCGTGGCTATCGTCCGCACCAGCGGCAATCGCCACGGTCATGTGGTGCTGCGTGGGGGTGATGCCCGCCCCAATTACGATACGGTGTCCGTCTCCATGGCCGAGCAGGCCCTGGCCAAGGCCAAGCTGCCGGCCAACATCGTGGTGGATTGCTCCCATGCCAACAGCAGCAAGAAGCCCGAACTGCAACCCCTGGTGATGGCCGACGTGGTCAATCAGATCCGCCTGGGCAACAAGTCCCTGGTCGGCGTCATGATTGAGTCCAACCTCGAAGCCGGCAACCAGTCGATCCCCGCCGATCTCAGCCAACTGCGCTACGGCTGTTCGGTCACCGACGCCTGCGTCGACTGGGCCACCACCGAGAAGATGCTACGCGACGCGGCGATCATGCTGCGCGACGTGCTGCCCGAGCGCCTGCCCTCCTGATCCCATGCCCTTGATTCGCCCCTTTGCCGCCCTGCGGCCGGCCCCAGGCCGCGCCGCCGATGTGGCCGCCCCGCCCTACGACGTTCTCTCCAGCGATGAGGCCCGCCAGCGCGCCGCAGGCAGACCTTTCAGCTTTCTGCATATTTCCAAGGCCGAAATCGATCTGCCACCGGGAACCGACCCCTACGCGCCAGAGGTTTATGCGCGGTCCGCCGCCAATCTGGCGAACCTGATCGGCAATGGCGTCCTCCTGCGCGACGCCACACCCCGTTACTACGCCTACCGGCTGACCATGGGAGGCCACGTCCAGACGGGACTGGTCGCCGCCGCCTCGGTGGCGGATTACGACCGCAATCGCATTCGCCGCCACGAATTCACCCGGCCGGACAAGGAAGACGACCGGGTACGCCAGATCGAGGCCCTGAACGCCCAGACCGGCCCGGTGTTGCTAGCTTACCCGGAGTGCCCGGCAGCCGACGTCGCCATCGCTGCCGCCACTGCGGGCGAGCCTCTTGCCGACGTGATGGCGGATGGCGTGCGCCATACCACCTGGGCCATTGACGACCCAAGCGCCATCGCCAGCATCAGCACCGCCATCGACGCCCTGCCGGGCCTCTACATCGCCGACGGACACCACCGTTCTGCGGCGGCTTCCCGCGTCGCCGCGGCGCGCCGTCAAGGCGGCGCACCGGCAGGTCCGGCCGAGGCTTTCCTGGCCGTCATGTTCCCCGCCCACGAAATGCGCATCATGGACTACAACCGGGTCGTGCGGGATCTCAACGGCCTCACGCCAGATGCCTTCGTCGCCCGCGTGGGAGAGACCTTTTTCATCGAGCCTGTGCCCGCCGCCTTCTCCCCAGAGATGCCGGGAACTTTCGCCCTCTACCTCGCCGGGCGCTGGTACCGTTTGCGTCTCGATCCCTCCCGCATTCCGGCCCATGATCCGGTGGCACGGCTCGACGTCAGCCTGCTGTCGGACTACCTGCTGGGCCCCGTCCTGGGAATCGCGGACCTGCGCCGCGACAAGCGCATCGACTTCGTCGGCGGTATTCGGGGGCTGAGTGAACTGGAGCGCCGCGTAGACAGCGGCGAGATGGCCGTCGCCTTCGCGCTCCACCCGACGCGCATGGCCGATCTCATGGCCGTGGCCGACGCCGGCGAAGTGATGCCGCCAAAATCCACCTGGTTCGAGCCAAAGCTCGCCGACGGACTGCTCTCCCACGTCCTGGATTGACGGCATGCGGGGACACACTCGACCCCGCCTGCCCCAGAGTCCCCTACTGCAGGTCGTTGGCGTAGCGCCGGAGGTCATCCAGCGCGATGATCTCCAGCGCCGCCTGATTGGTGGCCGTCAGCACCACCCGGGGCGCCTTGCCGGCCCGGAAAGCCTCCAGCCAGCGAGCGGCGCATAGGCACCAGCGATCCCCGGGATTCAGCCCGGGAAAACCGAACTCGGGACGCGGCGTGGACAGATCGTTGCCCCGTTGCCGCGAAAATTCGAGGAAATCGGCACTGGCGACGATGCACACCGTGTGGCTGCCCAGGTCTTCCGGCCCCGTATTGCAACACCCGTCCCGGTAAAATCCGGTGCGTGGCCGCTCGCTACAGGGCATCAGCGGGCCGCCGAGCACGTTGAGCTGGCCGCCTCGGCCGGGCCAATCGCGGGGTTTCACGCGACCTCGTCGATCCAGGCCTGCTGAATGGCTTCGAGGATTTTTTCGCCGCAATGCTTGGGATCATCGTCGAAACCCGGCAGCGCCATGACCCAATCCCGCAGGTCCACGAAGTTGACCTTGAGCGGGCTCTTGTCCGGATAGGCCTCGGAAAGCTCGATGGCGATGTCGTTGATGTCGGTCCATTTCATTTGCGATGCCCCTCCTTCGCCATATTGATGCTGTACTTCGGGATCTCGACCACCAGCGATGTGGCACCGACGGCCGCCTGGCAGCCCAGGCGGGAGTTCGGTTCCAGACCCCAGGCCTTGTCCAGGAGATCCTCCTCCTCATCCTCGGCGGGTTCCAAGGAATTGAAGCCCTCGCGCACGATGACGTGGCAGGTGGTGCAGGCACAGGACATTTCGCAGGCGTGCTCAAGCTCGATGTCGTTCTCCAGGAGGTTCTGGCAAATGGACTTGCCGGGCTCCGCCTCGATCACGGCCCCGTCCGGACACAACTCCACATGGGGCAGTACGACGATCTGGGTCATTCTTCACCTCCGGTCTTGATGTCATCCACCTTGCGGCCGGCAAGCGCTCGCTTGACGCTTTGATCCATGCGGCGGTGGGCAAATTCCTGGGTTTCGTAGCCCAGGTCGTCCATGGCCAGGTTGATCAGGCGGCGGTTGTCGCCGGCCATGGCCTCGCGCAGTTTTTCGATGGCCACCTTTATCTTGCCAATCTCGGCCTCCGACAGCAGGTGCGGATCTTCGGCCAGCGCGGCTTCCGTCGCCTCGATCAAGCGGCGGGCCTCGACCCGGGCTTCGGTGAGGGCACGGTTGACGGCGTCGTCCTTGGCGTGCGCCATGGAATCCTGGAGCATGGTGGCGATTTCGTCATCGGAAAGGCCGTAGGAGGGCTTCACCGTGACGCTGGCCTCGACGCCGGTGGTCTGCTCCCGGGCAGCCACCGACAACAGACCGTCGGCATCAACCTGGAAGGTAACGCGGATGCGGGCCGCCCCGGCCACCATCGGCGGAATGCCACGCAGCTCGAAACGGGCCAGGGACCGGCAATCGGCCACCAGTTCCCGCTCGCCTTGCACCACGTGGATGGCCATGGCCGTCTGGCCATCCTTGAAGGTGGTAAATTCCTGGCCCCGGGCGGTGGGGATGGTGGAATTGCGGGGGATGACCTTCTCGGTCAGGCCGCCCATGGTCTCCAGGCCCAGGGAAAGCGGGATGACATCGAGCAGCAGCCAGTCGTCCTGGCCGGTCTTATTGCCCACCAGCAGGTTAGCCTGGGTGGCGGCGCCGATGGCCACCACCTTGTCCGGGTCGAGGTTGGTGAGGGGTTCCTGGCGGAAGAAGTCGCCCACCGCCTTCTGCACCTGGGGCATGCGGGTGGCACCGCCGACCATGACCACACCCTTGATGTCTTCGGGCCGCAGGCCGGCATCGCGCAGGGCCTTCTTGACCGACTGCAAAGTCTTGGAGACCAGGGTCTGGGTAATGCCGGCGAAGGAAGCGACCTCGATGCGCAAATCGACGATCTCGCCTGAGTTGAGGCGCACCGTGATCGGGGCCTCTGGTTGATTGGTGAGAAATTCCTTGGCCTCCCGGCAGCGCATCATGAGCAGGCGGGAATCCTCGGCGGACAGCGGTTGCAGCTTGGCCTGCTCGATGGCCCAGCAAAAGAGGCGATGGTCGAAATCGTCGCCGCCCAGGGCGGAATCTCCGCCTGTGGCCATGACCTCGAAGACGCCCTTGGTGAGCTTCAAAATGGAGATGTCGAAAGTCCCACCACCCAGGTCATAGACCGCATAGACGCCCTCGGCAGCATTGTCCAGGCCGTAAGCGATGGCTGCTGCCGTGGGTTCGTTGAGCAGGCGCAGGACGTTGAGGCCAGCGAGGCGCGCCGCGTCCTTGGTGGCCTGGCGCTGGGCGTCGTCGAAATAGGCGGGCACGGTGATGACGGCGCCCACCAACTCGCCGTCCAGAGCCGCCTCGGCCCGTTGTCGTAGGGTTTTGAGGATATCCGCGGAGACTTCCACCGGGCTCTTTACCCCAGCCACGGTTTTGACCTTGACCATTCCCGGCGCCTCGATGAAGTCGTAGGGCATGGATTCGACGTGGGCAATGTCCTTCAGGCCTCGCCCCATGAAGCGTTTGACCGAGACGATGGTGTTTTTGGGGTCTTTCGCCTGCTGTTTCTGAGCCTCGTAACCCACATCGGTACTGCCGTCAGCGTGATAGCGCACGATGGAAGGCAGCAGAGGGCGCCCCTGCTCGTCGTTGAGCACCTTGGCGAGCCCGCTCCTCACCGTGGCGACGAGGGAATTGGTGGTACCGAGGTCGATACCGATGGCGAGCTTGTGCTCGTGGGGGGCCGCCGACTCTCCCGGCTCGGCGATTTGAAACAGGGCCATGGCTATTCTTCCAGCGACGCCAGGGCGTCGTCGATTTCGTGCAACAGTTTTTCCAGAAACATCAGGCGGCGCACGGCCTCGCTGGCACCGTCCAGATCGCCCGCCTCGTCCAGGAGGTGGCCGAGTTCGTCATAGCGGCCGGCGATGTCCGCCCGCAACCGGTGGTGCAGATGCTCCAGTTCGTGGTGCTCCCGCGCGCCCCTGGCTTCGGCAACGGCCTCCCGCCACTCCATCTGCTGCATGAGAAACTCGGGCGCCATGGCGGTATTGTTCTCGGCCTGGACGTCATGGCCCGCGAGATGAAGCAGATATTTGGCTCGCTCCAAAGGCTTCTTCAAAGTCTGGTACGCCTCGTTCGCCTGCGTCGCCCACTGCATGGAGAGGCGTCGCTCCGCATCGCCTGACTGGGCGAAACGATCGGGGTGCACCCTCCCCTGGATTTCGCGATAGCGGACGTCCAGATCTGAGAGGTCAAGCCGGAAGGCCCGCGGGAGTTGAAACAGGGAGAAGAAGTCGGCGGTGAGATCCAAGGTTTTTCGGTGCCTACAGATTGCGATAACTTAAAAGCGAAGTCGGGGTCAGGCCGAAATCCCTTTCAACTGAGCCCTTCCGCCCTGGGCCCTGTTGAAGCACCAAGGTTTCGACAGGCCCGATTTGAGCCACCGAAGGGCTCGGCCCGAAGAAAACTCACCGGACGGAATTGGCGCCCGACGACACCCCGCCTTGCCGGGCCCTATACATTGAACGATTCGCCGCAGCCGCACTGATCCTTGACATTCGGGTTATTGAACTTGAATCCTTCGTTCAGCCCCTCGCGGGTGTAGTCAAGCTCCATTCCGTCGAGATAGGGCAGACTCTTGGGATCGACGAAAACTTTGACCCCTTTGCTCTCGAAAATGAGATCGTCGCCAGCGCTCTCATCCACGAACTCAAGCTTGTACGCCATCCCGGAACATCCGCTGGTGCGCACCCCCAAGCGCA
>SSTB01000264.1 GCA_009469665.1 Azonexaceae bacterium
CTGGTGGGCGACGTGCTGTGGACCCGGGAGATCATCACGCGGCGCCGCGCCTCGTTCTTCGAGCAGGACCAGCTGCTGGCCGATGTGTTCGCCCGGTACCGCGTGCTGCGCGCCTGCATGGACCAGACCGGCATGGGGGAAAAGCCCGTGGAGGACGCCCAGCGCGCCCACGGCCGCACCCGGGTGGAGGGGGTGCTGTTCACGGCGCCAAACAAGCTGACCCTGGCCACCGGGGGCAAGGAGGCGTTCGAGGACCGGCGCATCCGCATTCCCCTCGGCGACCGCGATCTGCGGGCCGATTTGCACAAGCTGCAAAAGATTTCCGGCCCGACGGGGACGCCTCGCTTTGTGGCGGATTCCGACTCCGCCGGCCACGCCGACCGCACCTGGGCCGGGTTCCTGGCCGTGAATGCCGCCAGCGGGCCGAGCGGCCCCGTGACTGTGGCCAGTCGCCCCCGCCAAACGCACACCCGCACCGATCTTGAGGGGTACAACACCCGATGAAGCTTTCCGACCATATCGCCAGCCGCGAGCGCAGCATTGATTTCGTGGTGCAGGGCATGCTGCTGCCCAATCCAGACCCCATACTGCGCGCCAAGGGCAATCGCATCAGCGTCTACAAGGATCTGCGCAGCGACGCCCACGTGGGCGGCTGCGTGCGCCGGCGCAAGTCGGCGGTCAAGGCCCTGGAGTGGGGCCTGGATCGTGGCAAGGCCGCGAGCCGTGTGGCGAAGAACGTGCAGGCCATGTTCGCCGATCTTCCCTTGGAGGGCATCATCGGCGACATGCTGGAGGCCGTGCTTTACGGTTATCAGCCGATGGAGATTCTGTGGGGCAAGGTGGGCGGCCTGATCGTGCCGAATGCTGTGGTGGCCAAGCCGCCGGAGTGGTTCGGGTTCAACGCGGACGGCCAGCTGCGCTTCAAGAGCAAGGGCCGGTTCATGGATGGGGAGGAGCTGCCCGAGCGCAAGTTTCTGCTGCCCCGCCAGGAGGCGACCTACGCCAATCCCTACGGCTTTGCGGATCTGTCGATGTGCTTTTGGCCCATGGTGTTCAAGCGCGGTGGCGTGCGGTTCTGGCTGGCCTTTGTGGAGAAATTCGGGAGCGCTTTCAGCATCGGCAAGCTGCCGCGCAGCGCCTCTGCGGATGAGCGGGCCGAGCTGCTCGACGCCCTGGAGGCGTTGATCCAGGACGGGGTGGCGACTATCCCCGACGACGGTAGCGTGGAGCTGGTGGAAATGGCGGGCAAGAGCGCCAGCAGCGACTTGTACAAGGAGCTGGTGATGTTCTGCCGCAGCGAAATCAGCATTGCGCTGACCGGCACGAACCAGACGGTGGAGGCCAACAGCAACAAGGCGAGCGCTTCGGCCGGCCTGGAGGTGGCGGAGGATATCCGCGATGCCGACGCGGAGATCGTGGCCGGGGCCTTCAATACCCTGGTGCGGTGGATCTGCGAGATCAACTGGGGCGGCGGCGAGCGGCCGGTGTTCAGCCTGTGGGATCAGAAGGCCCAGGACGAGCTGCAGGCAACCCGGGACAAGAGCAACTATGAGGCTGGCGCCCGTTTTACCAACGCCTATTGGATGCGGGCCTATGGCTACCAGGAAGGGGATCTGCAGCCTGAGGTTAAAGCGCCGGTGGCGGCACCGAAGGATACGGCGCCCGCCTTTGCCGATGCCGGGGTCGAGGATACCGCCGACCGCCTGCAGCCGGCCCTGGCCAGCGAGGCCGACGGCGCCATCAAGGGCTGGGTGGATCTGATCGAGGCGGAACTGGCGAGCTGCGGGAGCCTCGCGGAGTTCGGCGATCGCCTGTTGGGGCTGTACGGGCACCTGCCCGCAGAGGATTTGACGGCGGTGATGGCCAAAGCCTTCGAGGTGGCGGATTTGCGCGGCCGCTTCGAGGTCAAGAGCGGTGCCTGAATCTGTCCTGCAGGGTGGTTTCGACCTGCCCTTCATCGAGCAGTCCGAGTTTCTGCGCAACAAGATCGATCTTCCCACCGACACCTGGCAGGACTTACGCCACGGCGCCCATGACAAGGCTTTCGTGGTGGCCGGGGCGACCAAGGCCGATCTGCTGGCCGATCTCCACGCAGCTGTCCAGAAGGCGATTGATGATGGCACTACGCTGGAGACTTTCCGCAAGGATTTTCGGGCGATTGTGGCCAAGCACGGCTGGGTCGATTTCACCGGCAGCGGCACCCCCGGGGGCTTCGCCTGGCGCACCAGGGTGATCTACGAGACCAACCTGCGCACGTCCTACGCTGCTGGGCGCCTGGCCCAGCTCACCGACCCCGATTTCCTTCTCGAGCGTCCCTATTGGCGATATATCCACGCCGACGGGGTGCTGCACCCACGGCCCTTGCACTTGGCCTGGAACGGCAAGGTCATCCCCGCCGCCGACCGGTGGTGGCGGACCCACTATCCGCCAAACGGCTGGGGCTGCAAATGCCGGGTGCACGCCATCGCCGCCGACCAGTTGGGCAAGTACGGCAAGGAATTCCCAGATCTGGCACCAGACGACGGCGAGACGACCTGGACCGACAATCAGGGTAACGATCACACCGTTCCCCGAGGCATCGACCCGGGTTGGGGGTACATGCCCGGCGCAAACACGGCCAAGGACCTCCAGGCCTTCGTCGACGCGAAGGTCCCACGGTTACCGCCGCAAATCGGCAAGGCACTGACCAAGGATCTGGCGATGAAGATTCCCGCTGCACCAATATTCGAGGCTCAGAAGACTGCGGCGGCCGCGGCGGCCTGGGCAATGCGCAATGATCTCGCCGACTTCGCCGACTATGGCGGCGTGAAGCCTGAGGTCGCCAACGCTTGGAACGAGAGCCTATTTGAACATCTGCAGGAATTTCCTCAGCTCCGCGCCAATCAACGCTTTATCGGCAGTTCGCAGGGGCAGTTCAAGCGATGGCTCGAAATCCAGCGTCAGGCCTACGTCGATCGCCTCGTTTCCAGCGGCTATACCCTGGAATCGGCTAAGACCTTCGCGGAAAAATTCGTCAAGCCTCGCAAGGTCTCCGGAAATACCTATGCTCATTCATGGGCTCAAAAGGACGTGGCGGGGGTCACAGTAAACTCAAAGTGGGGCGGGGCCCCGGAGCGATTCCGCGAGGCACTCGCTCGCGATGTGGCCAGCCAGTGGCACCCGCCTGGGTGCGACACGATTCGAAGCGTCGTCGATCACGAGCTCGCACATCAGCTCGACGATCTGCTGGGACTACATATTGACGGCGACATCCAGCACGCCTATAAAGAAGCCAGATTGCTGGGAATTAAAGAGAAAGTGTCCGGGTATGCCGAGAAGAATATCAAGGAGTTTATTGCCGAGTGCTGGGCCGAGTCTTGCAACTCAGAGCAACCCAGGGAGTTCGCCCGCCGCATCGCAGAAATCGTCCGTGCCCGCTATCGATCCCGCTTCCCCGCCACCAATGCCTGACCTCGATTTGGGTCACATCACGTCCGCGTTAGGGCCTTCCGAGGTCCAGGCTGAGATTGACGCCTGGGTGGACGCTGGCGGTATTCCGGAAGAGGCATGACCGACGCCATCAAGGTCAGGTTCAACGATGCGGAGGTGCTTTCGCGCCTTGGTGATCTCCGCGATCGCTTGTCCGATTCACGGATGGCAACCGTATTCAGTGATATCGGCGAAGACCTGGTCGAATCGACTAAGCGGCGCTTCTCCACCAGCACTGGTCCAGACGGCACGCGCTGGCCGGCATTGGCCGAAAGTACTGTCCTCCAGATGGTCGCAAGGCTGCGCGGAGCCGTGGGCAAGAACGGTCGCCTGACCCAGAAAGGCACCGTTGCCGTCGCGAATCGGCGGCCCTTGGTCGAAACTGGAATGCTCCGCGACACGATTCGCTATCGCCTTCTCGCGAACGGCGTTGAGGTTGGTACGAACCGCTTTTCCGGAGAGTGGGAGGGTGGCGCGGCTGTTCATCAGTTCGGCTCCCATGGTGGTCATATCCCCGCTCGCCCGTTCCTTGGCCTCTCCACTGACGACAAGACCGCCGTGCTCCAAATCGTTGATCGCTACCTCCGTCGGATTCCCCGGTAGCTTGCGGCGTCGCTTTTGCGTATCCCGCAAAGCATTTGTAATTTGGGTCCCGTTTCCTCCCGCTCTGACCCACCTTTTCCCGATTTATCTCGCCTCACCACCCCCATTTATCTCGCCTCCCCTCAGTATCCAAATTTCTTGAGCGAAAGAGTCGGGAAAGTCCGCGCGCCACGCGGCTGAGGAGCCAGGCAGTTCCCAGGAGGAAGACGACCAGGAATGCCAGAAAGGCAACGGGATAGGCGACCAGCAGGGCGAAGCCGCCGACCACCAGGCCCTCTTCGCCGAAACTGGCAAGCCAGTTGCTGAACGGTTCGGGCGAGGTGTTGAGGGCCAGCCGGCCGCCTGCCTTGGCAAAATGAGTACCGGCGGTAATGGTCCCGCCCAGGAGGCCGGCCGCCACCATCCAGGCCGGATCGGTGTCGCCCAGGGCCAGTGCTGCCAGCACGGCACCGGCGGGAATGCGGATGAAGGTCTGGAAGCCATCCCACAGGGAATCGAAGGCGGGAATCTTGTCGGCCACCGCTTCGGCCAGGGCCAGCGTTCCCGCAACGCCCATCACCAGGGGATGCTGCACCATCTCCAAGCTGGCCGGCAGGTGGAGGATGCCTAGCCGCGCCAGCAGACCGGCAAGGAAGATGACCAGATAGAGTCGCAATCCGCTGGCCCAGGCCAGACCGGCAGAAAGCGCGACGGCGGCGGCGATATCCACCTTATTTCTTCGCCCGGCGGTCCAGTTCCCGCAGGTGGGCGAGCTTTTCTCGAATCCGCGCCTCCAGTCCCCGCTCGCTGGGCTCGTACCACGCAACGGATGGCATGCCGTCGGGAAAATAGTCCTCGCCCGCGGCATAGGCTTCCGGCTCGTCGTGGGCGTAACGGTAATCCCTCCCGAAGCCGAGATCCTTCATCAGCCGGGTGGGCGCATTGCGCAGGTGCTCCGGCACCGGCCGCGAGACGTCCTTGCCGACGAAGGCCCGCGCTTCGTTCCAGGCGGTGTAGCCGGCGTTCGATTTCGGCGCGACGGCAAGATAAAGGACGGCCTGCGCGAGGGCCAGTTCGCCCTCGGGCGAACCCAGGCGCTCGTAGGTCTCGGCGGCGTCCAGGGCCATGCGGGCCGCGCGAGGGTCGGCCAGCCCTACATCCTCCCAGGCCATGCGCACGATGCGGCGGGCCAGGTAGCGGGGATCGGCACCGCCGTCGAGCATGCGGGTCAGCCAATAGAGGGAAGCGTCCGGATTCGAGCCGCGAACCGACTTGTGCAGCGCCGAAATCTGGTCGTAGAAAGCGTCGCCGCCCTTGTCGAAGCGGCGCAGGTTCTGGGCCATGGCGGCCTGGACGAAATCGCCATCCACCCGGTCCTGGCCCGCAGTTCGCGCCGCAGTGCGCACCCCTTCGAGGAGGTTGAGAAGCCGGCGGGCATCGCCGTCGGCGAGTCCCACCAGGCGATCCCGCGCCTCGTCGTCGAAGGCCAGGTCGGGCATGGCCCGGGAGCTGGCCCGGTCGAAGAGCTGACCCAGTTCTTCGGCGTCCAGCGGTTTGAGGACGTAGACCGCCGCCCGCGACAAAAGGGCGGAATTGACCTCGAACGAGGGATTTTCGGTGGTGGCGCCGACGAAGGTGACCAGCCCGGATTCGACGAAAGGCAGGAAGGCATCCTGCTGGGCCTTGTTGAAGCGGTGGCACTCGTCGACGAAGAGCAGCGTGCGGCAGCCCCTCAGCTTGTTGGCTTCCGCCCGGGCGATGGCC
>SSTB01000265.1 GCA_009469665.1 Azonexaceae bacterium
ATCGGCCTCGGTGGGTATCAGCGTCTTCCCCGACGACGGCGACGACCCCGGCGCCCTCATGCGCAATGCCGATTCCGCCATGTACCGGGCCAAGGCCGCGGGGCGGGGGCATTTCCACTTTTATTCGCCGGATATGACGGATCGGGTAAAAGAACGCGTGCGCATCGAAAACCTCCTGCGCCGCGCCCAGGGGAATGGAGAACTTGAAGTCTTCCTGCAGCAGCAGGTCGATGCCGACAGCGGCAGACTTACCGGTGCCGAGGCCCTGGTACGCTGGCACAGTCCGGAACTGGGCGAGGTGCCGCCAGCCCGCTTCATCGCCGTAGCCGAGGAAACCGGCCTTATCGTGGGCCTGGGCGCCTGGGTACTACGCGAAACCTGCCGCCTGGTCATGGCCTGGCGGGAGCAAGGCTTCGACCTGCCCCAGGTGTCGGTAAACCTTTCGGTCAAGCAGCTCGAAAGGCCTGAATTCATCACAACCCTGATGGCGATCCTCGAGGAAACCGGGCTTGAACCCGACCGCCTCAAGCTGGAAATCACCGAGTCGGTGGTCATGCAGGTCGACGACGCCATCGGCCTCCTGGAGCGCCTGCGCAAGCTGGGGATCTGCCTCGCCATCGACGACTTCGGCACCGGCTACTCCTCCCTCAATTACCTGCGGCGCCTACCCATCCAGCAACTCAAGATCGACCGATCCTTCATCGCCGGCATCGGGCGCAACACCGGCGACGAGGCCATTGTCACCACGGTCATGACGCTCGCCCGCAGCCTGGGCCTCGAAGTCGTCGCAGAAGGGGTCGAAACGGCCGAGCAGGCCGCCTTCCTGCGCGATCACGGTTGCCGCCAGTTGCAAGGCTTCCTGCACGGCAAACCCGCCGACGCCCGGGAATTCGAGGCCCGCTGGGGCGCGGCATGAGCCTGGCGTCGCGCCTTTTTCGGCGCGAACTGCGCACGGGAGAATTGCGCCTTTTGGTCTTGGTGTCCGTCCTGGCCGTGGCTGCTGTGACCGCCGTCGGCTTCCTCGGCGACCGGGTGCGCCTGGCCCTGGAGCGCGAAGCGCGCCGTCTCCTGGGGGCCGACCTGCTGCTGGTAGCGGATCACCCCTGGTCCCCGGCCCCGGCGGCGGAAGCGGCCCGGCGCGGTCTGGAACTGGCTGAAACCCGCGTTTTCCCCAGCATGGTACGGGCGGCGGGGGCGACGCAACTGGTGGAAATCAAGGCGGTCAGCCCGGCCTACCCCCTGCGTGGGCGCCTCGGCCTCGGCGATGGTCGGAGCGGCGTTCCGCCTCCGGCTCCCGGCAGCGTCTGGGTCGACGAACGCTTGGCCGGTGCCCTGGGGATCGGCCCCGGCGATACGGTCGAGGTGGGGGAAGTCCGCCTCCGGGTGGCGGCGATCCTGGCCCAGGAACCGGACCGGGGCGCCAATTTCTTCGCCTTCGCGCCGCGCCTGCTGATGTCCCTGGCCGATCTTCCCGCCAGTGGCCTGGAGCAACCGGGCGCCCGCATCACCTACCGCCTATTGGTGGCCGGAGAAGACGCCGCCGTGGCGGCCTTCAGAACCTGGGCGACGCCGCGCCTGGAGCGGGGTGAAAAGATAGAGGATAGCGAAAATGCCCGACCCGAAATCCGTAACACCCTGGACCGGGCGCGGCGCTTCCTGGGCCTCGCGGCCATGGCAACGGTGATCCTTGCCGCCGCGGCCGTGGCCCTGGCCGGCCGCCGCTACGGCGAGCGGCATCTGGACAGCAGCGCCGTTCTGCGTTGCCTGGGGGCCACCCAGGCCACCCTGCTGCGCCTGACCCTGGGCCAGTTCGCCCTGCTGATGCTCCTGGCCACGACCCTCGGCAGCGCCCTGGGCTACGGTATCCAGTTTGCCCTGCACGCGCTGGTGGCGAGTCTTCTGGGGGACGGTCTGCCTTTGCCCTCGCTGCTGCCCGCTTTCCAGGGCGCCGCCGTGGCAGCGGTGCTTCTGCTGGGCTTTGGTCTCCCCCCGCTGCTCCGCCTGCGCAAGGTGCCCACCCTGCGGGTTCTGCGCCGCGACCTGGATCCGCCCCAGGCCTCCTGGCTGGCCGCCTGGGGCCTGGGACTTGCCGCGCTGACCGCCCTCGTCGTCTGGATCGCCGGAAATCTGCGCCTGGGCCTTCTTGCGGCAGGGGGATTCGCCGCCGCGGCAGCCCTCTTCGCCGGGGCCGCCCGGCTGGGCATCGCCCTGCTGGGTCGCTGGCCGGCGGGAAGCCGCTACGGCTGGCGCCAGGGGGCCGCGGGCCTCCGTCGGCGCGCCGGCCCGGTCACCCTGCAAGTAGTCGCCCTGGCCCTGGGAGCCATGGCCCTCCTGGTCGTATCGGCCACCCGGAGCCAGCTTCTGGAGGCCTGGCAGCGGACGACTCCCGCCGATGCGCCCAACCGTTTCATCGTCAACATCCAGCCCGAACAGCGCGATGCCCTCGCCGCGCGGCTGCGGGAAGGCGGCATCGCCGCCGAACTGGCGCCCATGGTGCGGGGGCGCCTCGCCACCCTCAGCGGCCGTCCGGTGGCTGCCGCCGACTACCCGGACGACGACAGGGCGCAACGTCTGGTCGAGCGGGAGTTCAACCTTTCCTGGCGCGACGCCTTGCCTCCGGGAAACGAGGTCACCGCTGGCCGCTGGTTCGCCGCGGAGGACAAGGGAAAGCGGGTCGCCTCGGTGGAGGAGGGCCTGGCGCGCACCCTGGGGATCAAGGTGGGCGACAGGCTGGAATTTCGCATCGCCGGGCAAAGCATCGACCTAGAGGTGGTGGGCCTGCGCCGCCTGGACTGGAATTCGATGCGGGTCAATTTCTTCGTCCTCACTCCCCCAGGGGTACTGGAAGATCAGCCGGCCAGCTATATCACCAGTTTCCACCTGCCCTCGCAGCAATTGGCCCTGGGCCGGGATCTGGTGGCCCGCTTCCCCAACCTGACCCTCATCGACTTGGGCGTTCTGATCGGCCAGTTCCGGGACGTCATCGGCCAGGTGGCCAGCGCAGTGGAACTGATTTTCTCCCTTACCCTCGGGGCCGGGCTGGCCGTGCTCTACGCCGCCCTGGTGGCGGGCTTCGCCGAACGGCGGCGGGAATTCGCGGTGCTGCGCGCCCTGGGCGCCCGGCGCCGCCAGCTTGCCGCCGCCCTGCTGGCCGAACTCGCCGCCACCGGTGCCCTGGCCGGCCTCTGCGCCGCCGCCGGAGCGGCCCTGCTGGGCCAGGTCGTCGCCCACAGGGTGTTCGACATGAACCTGGAAACGCCCCTGCTCACCTTCCC
>SSTB01000266.1 GCA_009469665.1 Azonexaceae bacterium
ATTCGAGGAGGCTGCCTGCCCCGACACCTTCCGCCGCGACCCGCATCTCGCCTGGGGATTCTACGGCCACCGCCTGGCTCTCTATCGGCGCACCGTGCCCCACCTTGGCTTCGCCCTCCTGCGGCGCTGGGGAGAACGCCTGCCCGGCGGTCTTTTCGTCCTGACCAGCAACGTCGATGGCCAATTCGCCAAAGCGGGTTTCGCTGCGCGGGAGGTGTGCGAAATCCACGGTTCTATCCACCATCTGCAATGCCTGGAGCCCTGTTGTGAGCGCATCTGGTCGGCCAGCACGCTGGAGCCGCGGGTGGATGAGGCGGAATGCCGCTGGCTGGGTGAGCTGCCCCGCTGCCCCCGTTGCGGCGGCCTCGCGCGGCCCAACATCCTCATGTTCGGCGATGGCGCCTGGATCGCCGCTCGCACCCGGCAGCAGCAGGCAGAACTGGACGTCTGGCGCCGCCAGGCCGGACGGGCCGTCGTCCTGGAAATCGGCGCCGGCACCCACGTCCCCACCGTGCGGATTCTGGGCGAAGGGCTGGGACTGCCGCTCATCCGCATCAACCCCGGCGAGGCCGAAGTGGGGAGCATCCCCGGGGTGAGTATCGCCGCCGGGGCGAGGGAGGCGCTCGAAGCCCTGGACGCCGTCCTCTGACTGTTGCGCCCACGCCATGCCCCTCGCCCGGTCCGACCGGCGGGCGCTTCTCGTCTTTATCCCACAGGCGTAACATCGACCCCTTATCTTCCCCGGAACTCCCCATGCTGGCGCATCTGCGCAGCCGCCTCTGGCTTCTCATCGCCGTGGCTGTGCTTCCCCTGGTCGTTTTCGCCCTGCTCAGCTATCGCGAGCAGCGTGCAGCGGCGGTATCCGGGGTCGAGGCCGATATCCGGCAACTGGTGCGCACGGCCCGGGTGGAGGAAAGCCGCGCCATCGATCATTCGCGGGACATTCTGCGCATCCTGGCCCGGTCCGAAGATCTGCGGGATCTGGATCCCGACCAGTGCCAGGGCATCGCCCAGCGCCTGCTGCAAACCCAGGCCGACTACCTCAATTTTGGCGCCGCCCTGCCCGACGGCACGCTGTTCTGCAGCGGCCTTCCCGCTGCCGGTCCCTTGGCGGTGGGCGACCGCACCTGGTTCCGGGAAGCGGTCACCCGACGCGAGTTGAGCCTGGGGGGCTTCATCCAGGGCCGCATCTCGGGCAAGCCGGCCCTGGCCTTCGGCTATCCTCTCCTGGCGGCGGACGGCCGCGTGCGGGCCGTCCTCTTCGCCAGTCTTTCCTTTTCCTGGCTGGAACGCATCGCCCGCGCCGTGCAGCCGCCGGAGGGCTGGACCGTGCAGATCGCCGATCGCCGCGGCACCGTCCTGGCCCGCTATCCCGACGGTGCCCGCTGGGTGGGCAAAACCATGCCGGAAGCCCGTCTGGCGGAGCACCTGGCCAAGGCCCCCGCCGAGGGCGTAGTCGAACTCTCGGGCTGCGATGGCGGCGCCTGTTACTACGGCGTCGCCCCCCTGGCCTCGTCCCGGGACGAGCTTTACCTGGTGGTGGGTGCCGCTCGCAACGTGGCCCTGGCCGACGCCGAGGAACGCCTGCGCATCCACCTGTTGCTCCTAGCAGCCATTGCCCTGGGATCGGCCTTCCTGGCCCGCGGCCTATTGCAGCGCTCCTTCCTCGGCTGGGCCGAACGCCTGACCGCCACGGCACGGCGTTTCGGCGGCGGCGAGCAGAGCGCCCGCATCGATCACCCCAGCACCATTCTGGAATTGAAGGAGGTGGACGATACCTTCAACGCCATGGCCGACAGCGTGGTCAGCGCCGAGGCGGTGTTGCGCAAGGCCCAGGAGCGCTACGAGCGTATTGCCGCCACGGTGCCCGGCGTGCTCTACGAATACCTGAGCGACCCCGGAGGTGGGGGGCGCTTCACTTACTTCAGCCCCCGCTGTGAAGAGATTTTCGAGTGTTCGGCCGACGCCCTGGTCAGCGATCCGGGACTCGCCTGGGGCATGGTGCACCCCGACGACGTGCGCGGCCTGCGCCGGGAAGAGCTGGAAGCCAACCGCCTGGGCCGCCCCTTCCAGGCGGAAGTCCGCATCATCGCGCCCAGCGGTCGCTGCCGCTGGATTCAATTGGCGGCCCGCCGGGGAGGCCACTTCGAGGGCGGCAGCGCCCTGTGGAGCGGCGTGATCCTCGACGTGAGCGAGCGCCGCAAGGCCGAGGCCACCCTGCGCAAACTCTACCTCGCGGTGGAACAGAGCCCCCTGAGCATCGTCATCACCGACGATCAGGCCAATATCGAGTACGTCAACGAAGCCTTCGAGCGGGCTTCCGGCTATAGCGCGGAAAAGGTGCTGGGCCGCAACGCCCGCCTGCAAGCCTCCGGCGCCACGCCAGCGGAAACCTACCGCGACCAATGGACCCATCTGCGCGCCGGGCGCATGTGGCAAGGGGAATTCGACAACCGGCGAGCCGACGGCAGCACCTACGTGGAATTCGTGAAAGTGGCACCGGTGCGCACCCAGGGCGGTCACATCACCCACTTCGTCGCCTTCAAGGAGGACATCACCGAAAAGAAGCGCATCGGCGCCGAACTGGACATGCATCGCCACCACCTGCAGGAGCTCGTAGCCCAGCGCACCCGTGAACTGGAGGAGGCCAACGCCGTCATCGAGCGCCGGGCCGAGGAAGTCGCCACCCTCAACGCCGCCCTGCGCGAGCGGGCCGAGGAGGCCGAGGCGGCCACCCGGGCCAAGAGCGCCTTCCTGGCCAATATGAGCCACGAAATCCGCACGCCCATGAACGCCATCATGGGCCTCAACCACATGCTGGAACGGGCCCGCCCCACCCCAGAGCAACTGGACAAGATCCGCAAGATCGGGGCCTCCGCCGACCACCTGCTGGCCATCATCAACGACATCCTCGACCTGTCCAAGATCGAGGCCGGCAAGGTGAGTTTCCAGGCCGAGCCCTTCGACCTCGCCGCAGTGTTTTCCGACCTCAGCCTCTTCGCCACCCAGCGGCTGGGCGACTGCGGGGTCACTTTCCGCGCCGACCCGGGCGATGTGCCCCGCTACTTGGTGGGCGACCGCACGCGCCTGGTGCAGATGCTGCTCAACTACGTGAGCAATGCGATCAAGTTCACCCGCGCAGGACAGATCGAGCTTTCCGCCAGCGTGCAGGCGACGCACGATCACGAGGTGACGGTACGCTTCGAAGTCGCCGATACCGGCATCGGCCTGTCGGAGGAGCAATGCGGGCGCATTTTCGAGGCTTTCGAGCAGGCGGACGCGTCCACCACCCGCGTCTACGGCGGTACCGGCCTGGGCCTCACCATCAACCGGCATCTGGCCGCCCTCATGGGCGGCGAGGTCGGCGCCCGAGGGAGGCTGGGGGAAGGCAGCGTCTTCTGGGCCACGGCGAGATTCGGCAAGTCCACTGCCAGCGCCATCAAGGAAAGGCAGGCGGCGGTGGGGGCCGAAGGGCGCTTGCGGCGCTGCCATGCCGGCGACCGCATCCTGCTCGTCGAAGACAACCCCATCAATCAGGAAGTCGCCCGGGATCTCCTCATGGACGTGGGGCTGGTCGTCGACCTGGCCACCAACGGACAGGAGGCCGTGGCCAAGGCGGCCGCCGGCCCCTACGACCTGGTCCTCATGGACATCCAGATGCCGGTCATGGATGGCATCGAAGCCGCCCGCGCCATCCGCGCTTTGGTCGGCTGGCAGACCGTCCCCATCCTGGCCATGACCGCCAACGCCTTCGACGAGGACCGCGACCGCTGCCTCGCCGCCGGCATGAACGACCACGTCGCCAAGCCTGTGGACCCGGACCTTCTCTACCAGACCCTTCTCTACTGGCTGCCGACGCGGGGCGAGGCTTAAGGCGTCAAATTGCCTGCCTCGACACCGGGGCGCGTATCAGCGTCCGGATGGCGCAAAGCCAACCCTAGCGCTGATCGTGCTTGGCGTCTTGATCGCTCAGCCCTGGGC
>SSTB01000034.1 GCA_009469665.1 Azonexaceae bacterium
ACCATCAGCAGGAAGGTGATGACCCCCAGGCCGTGGCCCAGCATCCAGTCGGCCAGGGCCTGCGGGATATTCTCGTTGGTCATGATGAAGGAGAACAGCACGGCGTTGGTGATGATGTAGAGCAGCATCGCCGACATGTTGGCCGAGTTGAGCAGCACCTTGGGCACGTCCTTCAGGCCCATGTCCTTGTAGACAAAGACCGCGACGATGAAGGCGTACACCGCGCTCATGGCCGCCGCTTCGGTCGGCGTGAAAATGCCGGTGTAGATGCCGCCCATGACCACCACGATGAGGAGCAGGCCCCATACGGACTTGACGAAGGCATCCCAGCGTTGCTTCGCGGTGGCCTTGGGCTGGCGCGGGTAGTTGAATTTCCGCGCCCGGTACCAGGTGACGCCACCCAGGACGCCGGCGAGTGCCAGCCCGGGGATAACGCCGGCCATGAACAACGCCCCCACCGAGGTGTTGGTGGCCACCGAGTACATCACCATGACGATGGACGGCGGAATCAGGATGCCCAGTGCACCCGAGGTGGAGATGACCCCCGCCCCGAACTTGTTGGGGAAGCCCGCCTTGACCATGGCCGGCAGCAGGATGGAGCCGATGGCCACCACCGTTGCCGGGCTGGAACCGGATACCGCCGCGAACAGGGCACAGGCCAGCACGCCGGCAAGGCCGAGGCCGCCATACCAGTGGCCGACCATGGAAGTGGCGAAATTGATCATCCGTTTCGCCACCCCGCCGTGGGTGAGGAAGTTGCCGGCCAGGATGAAGAAGGGGATGGCCATAATCTCGAACTTCTCGATGCCCGTGAAGAGCTTCAGGGCCACCGACTCCAAAGGCACCTGCGTCATGGTGAAGAGGAAGGTCAGCACCGTGAGGCCCAGAGAAATCGAGATGGGCATGCCGGTGAGCATGAGGACGGCCAGCAGGCCGAATATCACCAGGGCGTTCATTGCTGGTCTCCTTGCTTGTTTTCAGGATGGCGACGCTCCGAATGCTTGCGCCTGTCCTCATCGACGACCATCTCCCACTGGCGCCGGTCTTCCCCGCTGCGCCGTTCGCCGACCATGGGATGCTTGAGGTCGTGCATGTGGAGGTTGTCGTCCATGGAGTAGACGTCCACATCCACCGGCGGCACTTCGTCTTCCAGACCGTCGACGTGGCCGTGGTCGTGGTGGGGCAGTTCTCCGGTACGAATGAAGGCCACGGCAACCTGGAGGAAGCGGAAGCACATCAGCGAGGAGCCGAGAGGAATGGCGCTATAGACAATCCAGGTCGGCCACTCCAGGTCAGGAGTGGTGGGGCCTTCGGGAACGTCGCCGGGGTCTAGGCCGAGGAACTTGAAAATGGCGTAGTGGGCGCCGTTCTCCCAGACGAAGTGTCCGCCGAGGGTCGCCACCACGCCGGTGAAGAGCGCTCCGGCCAGCAGGCCGAAGACGATGAACTTGGCTCGATTGCTGTCGTTGAGTCGATTGATGAGGACATCGACGCCGACGTGGATGCCGGTGCGCACACCGTAGGCGGCGCCGAATTTGGCCATCCACACGAACATGATGATGCATAACTCCTGAGCCCAGCTGAAATTGAGGCTCAGCAGCCAGTCCTGCAATCCGGGAATGTTGACCCCGGCCAGGTAGCGGTGGGCCACCGACGCGAAGATGATGATGGTCGCCGCCCCCATGAGGAAGGTGACCAGCAACTCTTCAAGGTGATTGAGCGCCTTGTTGATCATGATTTATCGCATTCCCGGTTGGGCTCCGCCGGACCAGCCGGCGGAGGGGTGATGAACGGAATTCGTTCCGAAAGTCGCGATCAGAGGGAATTCGGATCGAAACCGGTTTCCTTGTACACCGACTGGATGATCTCCTTGCCGATGCGGGATTCCATCTTCTGGTGCACGGGAACCAAAGCCTTCTTGAAGGCCATGCGCTCTTCCTTGGTCGGCGCGTAGACCGTGGTCTTGCCGCTCTTCTTCACCGATTCGAGATCGTGATCGTTCTGCTCCTTGGCGATTTTGTTGGCGTACACAGTCGCTTCCTTCATGGCCGTCTCGAGCTGGCCGCGCACGTCGGCGGGCAGACCGTCCCAGAACTTCTTGTTCACGATGACCGCATAGCCGAGATAGCCGTGATCGGTCAGGGTGAGGAATTTCTGCACTTCATGCATCTTCTGGGTGTAGAGATTGGAGATCGGGTTCTCGGTCCCGTCGACCACGCCGGTCTGCAGAGCCTGGTACACCTCGGAGAAGGCCATGACCTGAGGCAGGGCGCCGAGGGTCCGCATTTCCTCCTCGAGCACCTTGGACGACTGGATGCGCATCTTCTTGCCCTTCAGATCGGCGGGCGTCTTGATGGGGGTGTTCGCGGAGAAGGACTTGAAGCCGTTGTCCCAGTAGGCGAGCCCCTTGATGCCCTTGGGCTCCAGCTTGGTTAGCAGTTGCTGGCCGACGGCGCCCTGGGTGACTTTGTGCAGTTCGTTGTAGTCGTCAAAAATGTAGGGCAGGTCGAAAACCTCGAATTCCTTCACGCCCAGGGGACCGAACTTGGCCAGGGACGGTGCCAGCATCTGAACGGCTCCCAATTGCAGGGCTTCCAGTTCTTCCTTGTCCTTGTACAGGGTGGAGTTGGCGTAGACCTCGACCTTGACCTTGCCCTTGGTCAGCTCGTCCGCTTTCTTGGCGAAGAAATTGGCAGCCAGGCCCTTGGGGGTGTCCTGGGCCACCACATGGCTGAACTTGATGACGATGGGCGAATCCGCCAGCGCGGCGGCGGAAAAGGCGGCCATCACGAGGCCGGCCAGCAGCTTGGAAAATTTCATGGACTCCTCCGTTATTGAAAACTCGCCCCCACCTTGGCGGCGAATGGAGTCAGTATGGTCACGGGCCGCCCCTGGGGAAATTGTGGATATCCACAGTCCCGCGCCTCCGTGTGCCGCTCCGGCCCGGTGTACCATCCCGGCATGAAATCGTCCCCGCACCCCACCCAGTACGCGCGACGCATGCGTTGGCTGCTCATGCTGCCCAAGCTGGGCATCGTGTTGCTGCTCGCGGCGGTTCTCGCCCTGCTCTGGTTGCTGCATCGCAACGAGGTGGATGAAGAACGCAACGCCCTCATCAAGGACGTGCTCTGGCTGGAACAGAATGTGCGCTTCCACCTCACGGGGACCGAGGAGCATCTGCAACAGCTGGCCCTCGAGCTGGCCTCCTGACCGGCAGGTCGCCAGTTGTTCCGCCTGCGGGCGGAAAGTCTGCTACGCAACAACCCCGAACTGAAGCAGATTCTCTGGCTCGATACGGCGGGACGACCACTGGACGCCCTGCCCTCGGCCCAGCCCTCGGAGGGATCGCCGACTTCCGGTGCACCGTCCCTGAGCCGGGAAGCCTACGAAAACGCCCTGGGACTAGGAAAGCGCACCTACAGCCAGGTCTACCTCGCGCCCGATCGACGGGGCTATTTCGAAGTCGCCGTTCCCATTTTCGTCGAGGGCAAGGCCGCCGGGCTCCTGGTCGGGGTCTACCCCGTGGATGCCCTCCTCAAGGAGTTCGTGCCCTGGTGGTTTGCCGAGAAATACCTGGTCCAGGTGGTCGACGACAACGATGTGCTCTATGGAGCCAAGTCCAACGTCCAGGGCAAGCCGGGCCAGGCTTACGAACTCCCCCTGGACCCGCCCGGTTACAGCGTCAAGCTGCGGGTACTGGCCTACCAGAGCAGCGCGGCGGCGCTGCCGCGCCTTCTGGCTGCGGCCATCGTCCTGCTGGCCGCCGGCGTCTTCTGGAGCCTGTGGGCGGTACGCGGCCTGATGCAGAAGCGTCTGGCCGCCGAGGAAGCCCTGGGCACTGAGCATGCCTTCCGCCAGGCCATGGAAGACTCGCTCACCGTCGGCATGCGGGCGCGGGATCTCGAAGGGCGGGTCATCTACGTCAATCCGGCCTTCTGTCACATGACCGGCTTCGCGCCCGAGGAACTGCTCGGCCGCCTGCCGCCCATGCCCTACTGGCTGCCGGACATGATCGACGAAACCCTGGCCCTGCACCGTGCCGTCCTGGCTGGCGAAGCGCCGGCCGACGGCTTCGAGCTGAGCTTCCGGCGCAAGAATGGCGAAATCTTTCACGCCCTCATCTACGAAGCCCCCCTGATCGACGCCCGCGGCCACCACACGGGCTGGATGGGCTCGGTCCTGGACATTACCGAGAGAAAGCGTTCCGAGGAACTGGCGCGCCAGCAGCAGGAAGCACTGCAGTTCACAGCCCGCCTGGTGACCATGGGAGAAATGGCCTCGACCCTGGCCCACGAACTCAATCAGCCCTTGTCAGCCATCGCCAGCTACAACGCAGGCTGCCTCAATCTTCTGGAAGACGGCAAGTTCGACGCCGGTGAATTCCGCTACGCCCTGGAGAAAGTCGGCGTCCAGGCCCAGCGGGCGGGCCGCATCGTGCGCCGGGTGCACGATTTCGTGAAGAAGAGCGAGCCCCGACGTGCCCCGTGCAACCTGGGTGAGGTCATTGCCGAATGCGTGGGCTTCATCGAAATCGACGCCAGGAAGCGGGAGGTCACGCTGGAAAGCCGGATCGCAGACATCCCCCCCCTCCTCGCGGACCGGCTGATGCTGGAGCAGGTGCTGCTCAACCTCCTGCGCAACGGCATGGACGCCATGGCGGAAACCCCGCCCGAGCTGAGACACCTCTGTATTTCCGCCACCGTCGAAGGTGACGAGGCGGTGGTCCGCGTCGCCGACAATGGCTGCGGCATTTCCGAGGCCGTGCGGGAAAAGCTCTTTACCGCCTTTTTTTCCACCAAACCCCAGGGCATGGGGGTGGGGCTGTCGATTTGCCGCTCGATCGTCGAATTCCACCGCGGCCGCCTGTGGGCCGACCCCAACCTGGACTCCCCCACCGGCAGCGGAACCCACTTCACCTTCACCCTTCCCCTGGAATCCCCATGAGCGAGTTCAAAGCCCACCTGGTGGACGACGACGAGGCCATCCGCGACGCCCTGGCGTGGCTGCTCAAGTCCCGCGGCATCCCGGCCACCTCCTACCCCTGCGGCGAGGATTTTCTCGCCGCCTGCTCGCCCGCCACCGCCGGCTGCGTCGTCCTCGACATGCGCATGCCCGGCCTGAGCGGACTGGATGTCTTCGATTCCTTGATCGGCCGAGGTTCCGACCTGCCCGTCATCTTCCTCACCGGTCATGGTGACGTGCCGCTGGCCGTCAGCGCCCTCAAACGCGGCGCCTTCGATTTCTTCGAAAAGCCCTTTAACGACAACGAACTCGCCGACCGCATCGGCGAAGCCATGGCACACCATGCCCGGGCCCGTGCCGCCAGCGCCAGCGCCGGATCCGTCAATACCCGCCTGGAAAGCCTCACCACGCGGGAGCGCCAGGTGATGGACCTCGTCCTGGCCGGGAAATACAACAAGGTCATCGCCGACGAACTAGGCATCAGCATGCGTACCGTTGAGGTCCACCGGGCCAATCTCTTCGACAAAATGGGCGTCAAAACCGCAGTGGAACTCGCCAACCTGCTCAAACTCTGACGCTGCGGCGGCTCCCTTCCCATCGCCGCGAATTTTCGCTAGCATTTGCCGACCTTACGGAAAGTCTCCGGCCTCCGAGGTTCCTCACCCGGCCCTCCCCCAATCCCCGAAGACGCCAATCCCGGTTCCACCCCAGTCCACCCCGATTTCACGAGGCCTTCATGAGCGAGCACATCCATTACGTCACCGACGACACCTTCGATTCCGAAGTGTTGCAATCCCCCCAGCCCGTGCTGGTGGATTACTGGGCGGAGTGGTGCGGTCCCTGCAAGATGATCGCCCCCATCCTCGACGAGGTTGCCGCCGAATACGCTGGACGGCTCAAGGTTGCCAAGCTCAACATTGACGACAATCAGGCCACTCCGGCCAAATTCGGCATCCGTGGCATCCCCACCCTTATGCTGTTCAAGAACGGCAACGTGGAAGCTACCAAGGTCGGCGCCCTGTCCAAGTCCCAGCTCGCCGCCTTCATTGACAGCAATCTGTAATCGCCTTACTCTGCGGGCCTGAGGAGCGCGTTCCGCGCCCTCGGGCGAACCGCCCCCTCCCCTTCCCCCCACAACAAGACGCGCCCCCTGCCCTCCCCGGGCCCCCCCTGCTTTTGGGCGCCACGCACGAATCCCATGCAACTTTCCGAACTCAAGACGTTCCACGTCAGCCAATTGCTGGAAATGGCCACCGAGGCGTGTATCGAGAACGCCAACCGGATGCGCAAGCAGGAGCTGATTTTCGCGCTCCTCAAGGCAAAGGCCAAAAACGGCGAGACCATCTACGGCGACGGCACGCTGGAAGTGCTCTCCGACGGCTACGGTTTCCTCCGCTCGCCCGAAACCTCGTACCTCGCCAATACCGACGACATCTACGTCTCCCCTTCCCAGGTGCGCCGTTTCAACCTGCGCACCGGCGATTCCATCGAAGGCGAGATTCGCACGCCCAAGGACGGCGAGCGCTACGTCGCACTGACCAAGCTCGACCGGATCAACGGCCAGCCCCCCGAGGCGACCAAGAACAAGATCATGTTCGAGAACCTCACGCCTCTGCACCCCACGCGCATGCTGCGCCTGGAGCGGGAAATCAAGGCAGAGGAAAACATCACCAGCCGGGTCATCGACATGATCGCCCCCATCGGCGCGGGCCAGCGGGGCCTCCTGGTCGCCCCGCCCAAGTCGGGCAAGACGGTGATGCTGCAGCACATCGCCCACGCCATCACGGCCAATCACCCCGAGGTCATCCTCATCGTCCTGCTCATCGATGAGCGTCCCGAGGAAGTGACCGAAATGACCCGCACGGTCAAAGGCGAGGTCGTCGCCTCCACCTTCGACGAACCAGCGACGCGCCACGTCGCCGTGGCCGAAATGGTCATCGAAAAGGCCAAACGCCTGGTGGAGCACAAGAAGGATGTCGTCATCCTGCTCGACTCCATTACCCGTCTCGCCCGTGCCTACAACACCGTACAGCCTGCTTCCGGAAAGGTCCTCACCGGCGGCGTGGACGCCAATGCACTGCAAAAGCCCAAGCGCTTCTTCGGCGCCGCCCGCAACATCGAGGAAGGCGGCTCCCTCACCATCATCGCCACCGCCCTGATCGAGACCGGCTCCCGCATGGACGACGTCATCTACGAAGAATTCAAGGGCACCGGCAACATGGAAATCCATCTCGACCGCAAAATGGCCGAGAAGCGCATCTACCCAGCCATCAACGTCAATCGCTCCGGCACCCGCCGCGAGGAACTGCTCCTCAAGCCGGACGTGCTGCAAAAGATGTGGGTTCTGCGCAAACTCCTGTACCCCATGGACGATCTGGAGGCCATGGAGTTTCTCCTCGACAAGGTCAAATCCACCAAGGGCAACAACGAATTCTTCGACGCCATGCGGCGGGGCTGAGTTCGCCGCGCCGCGGCTGCCGGCAGGCAGCTCTGTTCGCGGATTTGACGGGGGCGCGCCGCGGATATCCGCGGGTTACGCGCCCCTCGTTGTCTGTGTTTCCCAGGCCCGTGAACCGCAGGGGCGCTGTTCGCCGGATTCTCGCAGGAAGCCAATGATCTGCTCTTCGCTGAATCGCTTCTTCATGTCCAATCTCCTTGATCGTGGGATTGGACTCTAAAGTCACGTGCCACTCAATTCCGGGGGG
>SSTB01000267.1 GCA_009469665.1 Azonexaceae bacterium
GCCAACGCCTATGGCGGGTTCGAGCTGTCCGTACCCGAGGGGTTCTATTACGTGGAGGTCACCGCGCCGGGATACATCGCCTGGCATGGCTGGGTGAACGCCGACCCCAACACCTCCGGCGACATCCAGATCGTTCTTTCGCCCGAGCTCGACGGCCAGGTCGCCCGCATCGTGTTGCAGTGGGGCCTCAACCCCAGGGATCTCGATTCCCATCTCACCGGACCGACGCCATCGGGCGGTCGCTTCCATGTGTTCTATTCCCACACCATCGAAAACGAGGCGGCGGAATTGGACGTGGACGACACCAGTTCCTACGGGCCGGAGACCATCACCATCCATCGGCTCATCCCCGGCGTCTACCGTTACGCGGTCCACGACTACACCAACCGCAACGCCAATCCGAGCACCGGCCTGGCGCAGTCCGGAGCATCGGTGAAAGTGTTCCTGAGCGATGGCCGTGAGCAGACCTTCACCGTTCCCAACGCCCCCGGCACGGTCTGGACCGTGTTCGAAATCGATGGCGCGACCGGAACAGTGACGCCGGTCAACGCCATGAGCTATCAATCCCAACCCGCCAACGTCGGCATGTAATGGAGGTTGTCCATGATTTCCGAAGAACCCGCCGACTTGCAGGCCACCATCGAACAGACCGATTCCGGCGAGCAGCAGTATGTTTTACGGGCGCTCTGCGATCACCTGTCAGGCATTCGTGAAGAACTTTCCGGAATCCGCACGCTGCTGGAGGCCGGTCACGCCGCCTCGGAGGCGATGCGCGGCCAGGCCCAGGCTTATCTGGAGGCCCAGCAGGCCAGGACCCAGGTGTATCTGGACCAGGTACAGATCGAGCCGGAGCCCGATTTCTATCCCTTCGTCGAACTGCCTGCGGGCACCGAACCCCGGGGTCTGCCGGACGGCAACCGGCTCTTCACCTTGCCCGACGGCATGATCCTGCGAACCACGGACGACCAGCGAATCTGCGTTATCGACGGCGGGGAACAGCAGGTCATCACCCCCGGACCCGGCACGGCCGTCGAGGTCGCCCCGGGACGCCTTTACACCCTGGTCGAGTCCTATCTGAGCGCGACCCAGGAGGCAGCCGGTATCAGCGGACTGCCCGCCGGGATCGAGCCGACCGCCATGGGCGCGGAACGCTTCGCGGTGGTTCTGCCCGAGGACATCCGTCTCGACGTCGATCACCGGGAGCGGTTTATCACCCTGATCAATCCGGCCGGGCCAATCGACATTATCGGCATCGGCCGTATCGAGGGCATCGGTGAAACCATCGCTATCCGTCTGCTTTCCGGGGGAGCCAAGGGATTCCAGTGCGGCCAGTCCGGCCACGGCGGGCTGATCGAGGCGGACGGAACCATCCACCTGGGGCTCAAGAGCGGTGTGGATCTGGTGATCCGGTTCCAGGGAGAAGCCGTCGACGACGACACTTTGGAAAATGGCTGCTCGGGACAGTGCGGCATCGACTGCGAGGAGCGTACCTGATGAGCTATGACTTTCTCGGCAAGGGATTGCGCTACCCGTTCCGGTTTCAGTCGGTATCCGGCGGCACCCAGGTCTCGACCGCCACCTCGCGGGAGCACGAACATATCCGCGAAAGCATCCTGCAGATCCTCGGCACCCGGATCGGCGAACGGTTCATGAATCCGGAGTTCGGCTCCAGGCTGAAGGATCTGGTGTTCGAACAGAACGACGAGGTGCTCAAGGGCCTGCTGCGCCATTACGTGATCGACGCCATCAAGCGCTGGGAAAAGCGGGTGATCATCACGGAGGTGCGCTTCGACGACCGGCCGCTGAAAATCGACGGCAACCTGCTGCTGGTACATATCGCCTACCGGGTGATCCAGAGCCAGGTGGACGGCAACCTGGTCTATCCCTTCTACAGAGAAGACCCGAACAATCCCGCGCCCAGCTATCCCCAGCCGGAGCCCGAGCCAGAACCGCCGCAAGTGCGCAGCGTGCGCCTGTCGCCAGATGTGCGCTCGCTGTTTAATCTGCTCTGGTTCGACGCAGCCGAGATGAGCCCCGATCCAGATGATTCCTTCATCTGGCCAGCCGGGGAATACGAGGTCGCCTACATCGAGGGAGCCTTTCAGGATCGCAACGGCAAATGGATCGTCAGCGATCCGGGTGACAACCACGGCCATTATCTGGTCTTCGAGGGAGCGCCCGAAACCGAAGCGCCCCAGGCCGAGCACGCACTCTATCTGGCCGCGAGCGGTCTGGGCTTCGACACCCAGAGTCAGGCGGAAGACAACGCCGCTGGCACCGTTCACCGGATCACCACGTTGGAGCCGGGCCGCGTCGGTCTGTTCTATTTCGAGGGCAAGAAGGAATCCCACTACCTCAACAACACCTCCGGACAGCCCAATCCCGTCTGGCAACTGCGCGGCCCGCTCTGAGGCATCCCGCCTCCGACACATCCAGGTCCCTTCCGGTAAGTAACCGGCGTGGCGAGAGCATCAGGCGCTCTCGCATAACCGCCGAAAACCGGAGAGACCATGGGCCGCGCAAGCATCGGATACATCAACAAGGATTACGAATCGATCCGTCAGGAGCTGCTGGCGAAGATCCCGCAGCTCACCGACCGCTGGACCGATTTCAACCACTCCGATCTCGGCGTCGTCCTGCTCGATCTGTTCTGCGGCGTGGGCGACATGCTGGCCTACTACCTGGACGCCCAGGCGGCCGAGGCCTTTCTGCCCACGGCCCGCCAGCGCCAGAACGTCATCAACCTCTGCAAGCTCATCGACTACC
>SSTB01000268.1 GCA_009469665.1 Azonexaceae bacterium
CCACCATCACGAAAAATGGGACGGTAGTGGCTACCCGGACAAACTCGCCGGCACGGCAATACCGCTGGCTGCCCGCCTGATGGCCCTGGCCGATGTCTACGACGCCCTGCGCACCCGCCGCCCTTACAAGGTCCCCATGGAGCACGAGGCCGCCCTCGGCCACATCATTATGGGGCGCGAGAAGCATTTCGACCCCGAACTGGTCGACGCCCTGGTGACCACCGCCGACATATTCCAGGACATCGCCCGTCAATTGCCGGACTGATTCACCATGCCGCGACCGCACCCTCTCCTTCCCCCGCCGCTCCGATCCAGTGCCCTGTTGCGCGCCGTCCTGTGCGCGGCTCCGCTGTTCAGCGCGCCCCTTGCCGCCCAGGTGTCGGTTTCCGGTTTCGGCACCCTGGGCTACGCGATCTCCGATCAGGACTACCGCTACCAGCGCTTCGTCGACCAGCAGGGCACTTTCAAGCGCGACAGCGTCCTGGGGCTCCAGGCCGACATCCGCCTGAGCGAAAGCTTCAGCATCGTCGCCCAGGGGAAGATCGCCCCCTCGATCCGCGACGACAGCAGTTGGGATCCGACCCTGACCTGGGCCTTTCTCGCCTGGCGGCCGAGCAACGAACTCCTGATCCGCGTCGGCCGGGTGCGGGTCCCCTACTATCTCAACAGTTCCAATCTCGATGTCGGCGTCACCTACGATGCCGCCCAACTGCCTACCGAGTTGTACTCGATATCGCCCACCAACGAAACCAACGGCATTTCCGTCAGCCATACCTGGAGTTTCCCCAGCGCCGATCTGGGCCTGGACGCCTATTGGGGCAGGGCCCACTCCCATTCCCGCTTTTTCTTCCGCGAAGATATCCGAAGCATCGGCGGCCCCGCCCGGGGCGCCATCTTCGTGCCGGTGGAGATCGACTCCCGCGGACTCGCCCTCACCCTGAACCACGCCGAAAACGTCTATCGCGCCGGCTACCACTACGCCGAGGTTTCCCGCCGCAATGGCGAGGATTTCCACAGCGACACCCCCTTCGTCTCGCTGGCCGGGGAAGGCTTCTACATTTCGGAGCCCAGCGCGCTGGCGCCGGGCGTCAGCATTCCTTCGGTGAGCGCCGTGCACTTCGGCATCCTCACCGCCGGGGCCGACATCGCCCTGCCGGGTTCCCTGCGCCTGTCCGGAGAATTCGCCCGCCGTATCAATCTGAACGCACCCCGCGGCGGACTGGACACCCGCGGGGGCTACCTTTCGCTGCGGGGCGAAGCCGGCGCCTGGCGGCCCTACCTCACCGCATCCCGGCTCATTTCGGCCGACCCCTCTCTCGACCTTTATCTCGCCGTCAACGCCAATCGGGTCAATTCGCCTCCCCTGCCCGCCAACCTCGCCGCCACCATCAACGCTCTGCAGCGCTTCTCGGCGGATCGGCTGGTGGTCTATGACCAGTCCACCTTCGCCGTCGGCACCGCCTACCTCCTCTCGCCCACTCAGAAACTCAAGGCCGAATGGGCCGTGACCCGCGTCGGCCGGGTCTCCCATTTCGTCGACGCCCCGGCCGGTGGTGACATCCGGCACCAGAACATCAACGTCTTCTCCTTCTCCTACAACTTCACGTTCTGAAACCCACTGGGATGAACCGCCTTTTCGCCCTCCTCTGCCTCTGGCTGCTGCCTCTGGGGAATGCCCTGGCAGAGGGTATGGTCGTCATCGCGCATGCTTCGGTCCCTCGTACCGATACCGCCACGGTCCAGCGCCTGTACACCGGTCGGGTGATCGAGATCGGCGGCATCGCGGTCATCCCGCTGAACGCTCCGCCGGGACACCCTGACCGGACCCGCTTCCTGAGGGATTACCTCAAGCAGGACGACGAGAAGTACATCGGCTACTGGACCGTGCGACGCTACATCGGCAAGGGCGCCCCTCCTAGGGAACTGAATCCCGGAGAAATGGCCGGCGTGATCCAGACCACCCCCGGCGCCGTCGGTTACATCCCTGAATCGGAACTGCGTCCCGGGATGAACGTCATCCTGCGCCGTCCGAGCGACGAGGCTTCGCGCTGACGGCTGCTTCGGGCCGGCGCGGAGGGGTACGGGCCTCACTGGCGCAGGAGGATCGATTTGGCGTCGGTCTGTCTGCGCTGCGGCCGCACAAACACTCCAGAATCTTCGGCGAGCCCTCCACCTTCGGTCAGAGCCGGCGCAGCTCCGTAACCGCGGGCGACCCGCGGGAGACACGCAATTCGGTGGTGCTGATGGTGCGTCCATCCTGAGTCGCGACGATGAGACGCCACTCCCCCGCTTGCGGGGCCACCATGTAGGAATAGGCCCTGAATCCCTGCTCCCGGCCCCCGGTCACCTCGAAGCGTGCAACTCCGGCCGGTCGCCATTGCCCGCTCTGGTCGCGCCGCTCCCAGCGGTGCTCCAACGCTGCAGAAACCCCTCGCGGCGCGAAAACGGCGGAAACGCCGTAGAGCCGCCCCTGATCGGGAACATTGACGACGGAGGCCCAGTCTCGCCAGAACTGCCAAGCCGGCGCAGGCTCGACCCGCAGGAGGAATTCGCCGCCTCGACGCTCGAAGTCCTGCCCCACGATGACATGGCGCTTGACCAGCGGAACCGGCGCAATCATGCCCAGGCTCCAGGCGAGGATCAGCGCCCCCGCAGCCGCCCAGGCCGGCAGGATGCGACCGGGACGGCCAGGGGAGGCGAAGCGCAGCCCATGGGCCAAGGCCAGTCCCAGTGCCGTGGAGAGATAAAACCAACGAGGATCCAGGCTGCCGGCCGCAAAGGGCAGCGCGAAGTTCATGAGCAGCATGGCGCAGAAGGCAAACAGTCCCCAGATCAGGGTAAACCGCCCCCCATAGGCCCTGCCCCAAAATTCGTTGGCCACCAGAAGAAAGGCCAGCAAGCCCGTCACCAGCCAGGCGGAGAAATGCCCGGAACTCTTGGAGTAGAGGATAAAGAGGGCTGAATACAGTCCTCCTACGCAGAACTGCAAGCCAAGATAGGGGCCATCCCAGGCCAAGCGGGCCAGGCGCCCCTGCCAGCCGGCACCTTCGGGAGGAGGCAGCGCGCCCTGGTGCTCTCGGCGGGCGAGCAGCACGATGAGGAGGGCAGCAAGGCCAAGCAGGCCCCCAAGGCGCCAGAAATCGAGACTGCGGACCCGCACACCGAGCGTCAGGGCATCGCCCACCACACCGGCAAAGAATGCGACCACCGGGAGAAAGCGGCGGATCCCGGCCCAGCGACTCACCCCAAGAACCCCGATCGACCGCTCATTTCGTGGGGAGCGCCCACCAGCCAGCATCGCTACTGCGCCCCGCCTTCATCCGACGGGCAAGCACGCCATGACCCCGCCGGCACATTCGGGCGGAGCCTCATTCGCCGACCACGTCGGCCCCGGAAGGCGGAACGAAGCGGAAAAGCGAAGGAGCAAGCTTGGGGTTGCGCTCGACACGGCTGAATTCGACTGTGGTGATCTGGCCGAACTGGTCATGCAACTCCATGGCCTTCAATTCACCACCGGAAAATCCGAGGCGCAGCCGCTCGAACCCGCTGTCGCTTGCCCGGGGACGCGCTTCAGCCCACTCAAGACCGTCGGCCTCTCCGGCTTCCGAAAGAACGAAATTCTTGCGCAAGTCCTCGCTGCCCGAGAGCAGGGCCGCCGGTGAACTCCCGATGGCCTCCCGGGCCTTGCGCACCGTGACCTGCTTCAACTCGGGATCGTAGATCCAGAAGCGCTCACCGTCGCCCACCACAAGCTGCGGATAGGGCCGCAGAACCTCCCAGCGCAATTTTCCCGGTCGCACAATAGCCAGGGTACCCGCCGAAACCTGAGGCTTGCGCCCGCCCTTGGCGACCACCCGCTGGGAGAAATCGGCCTGATAGCTACGCGTCGTTTCAAAAAAGCGGCTCAACTGGTCGAGGGCCGCAGCACCGGCGGCCGCGGGTGCCAACAGGAGCGCCAGTGCCACGAGACTCCGCTTCATTCGACTTCTTTACGTGCCAAAACCTCGCGCCCGCCCCGTCCGTCCATCGCCGACACGAGGCCGGAGCGCTCCATGGCCTCGATGAGTCGCGCCGACCGGTTGTAGCCGATGCGCAAGTGACGTTGCACCAGGGAAATCGACGCCCGTCGGTTCTTGAGCACCACCTCCACCGCCTGATCGTAGAGCGGGTCGTTCTCGGCGTCTGCCCCGCCGTCGCCTCCCTCGCCCGTTCCTTCTTCATCTTCGCCGCCTCCCATAAGGACCTCAGCCAGATACTCCGGGGAACCGAGGGATTTGAGATGCTCCACCACTCGATGCACTTCCTCGTCGGAAACGAAAGCCCCGTGGACCCGGGTCGGATAGCCGGTCCCCGGCGCCAGGTAGAGCATGTCGCCTTGGCCGAGGAGGGACTCGGCGCCCATCTGGTCGAGGATGGTGCGGGAATCGATCTTGCTGGAAACCTGAAAGGACATGCGGGTCGGAATATTGGCCTTGATCAGGCCGGTGATGACATCAACGCTTGGGCGCTGGGTTGCGAGGACAAGATGGATTCCCGCGGCACGGGCTTTCTGCGCCAGACGCGCTATCAGTTCCTCGACCTTCTTGCCGACCACCATCATCAGATCGGCCAGTTCGTCGATCACCACCACCAGATACGGCATGTGACTCAGTGGCTCCGGCGTTTCCGGAGTAAGCGTCAGAGGGTTGGGCAGATGCTCGCCACGCTTCTCGGCCTCGCGCACCTTGGCGTTGTAGCCGGAAAGATTGCGCACCCCCAGAGCCGACATCAGTTTGTAACGACGCTCCATCTCCCCCACGCACCAGTTCAGCGCGTTGGCCGCCTGCTTCATATCGGTGACCACCGGGGCAAGCAGATGAGGAATTCCCTCGTAGACCGAAAGTTCGAGCATCTTCGGATCCACCAGAATCAGGCGGACGTTTTCCGGCTCGGCCTTATAGACCAGGGAAAGAATCATGGCGTTGATACCCACCGACTTGCCGGAACCCGTGGTGCCGGCGACCAGCAGGTGCGGCGTCTTGGCCAGATCGGCCACCACGGGCAATCCGCCGATGTCCTTGCCCAGGCTCACCGTAAGCGGGCTGACCATGTCGTTGTAGGGGCGGCTGGAGATGATCTCCGACAGTCGCACCGTCTGGCGCCGGGGATTGGGCAATTCCAGCGCCATGCAGGACTTGCCTGGCACCGTCTCGACCACCCGGACCGATACCAGCGCCAGGGCCCGCGCCAGATCCCGGGCCAGATTGACGATCTGTGCCCCCTTGACGCCCACCGCAGGCTCGATTTCGTAGCGCGTGATGACCGGCCCCGGCAGGGCGGCCAGAACCTTGACCTGTACCCCGAAATCGGCCAGCTTGCGTTCGATCAGGCGTGAGGTGAATTCCAGGGTTTCGGCACTGACCGTCTCGGTGGCCGGCGGCGCCGGATCGAGGAGATGTAGAGGGGGCAAGCGGCCACCGATCATCGCCTCGGGAAAGAGTGAGACCTGCTTTTCCCGTTCGATACGCTTTTCGGCCTTCCTGGAAATCGGCACGTCGGGGGGCGACGGCTCGATGATGATAGGTTCGTGCAGTTCGACCCGTCGCTTCTCCACCTCGACACTTTCTTCGCGCTGCTGGGCAGTTTCGCGGCCAATACGGCGATCACGCCAGCGGTCGAACAGACCATAGACGCCCCCGATGACCTTCTCCAGGACAAAACCGAGACCCTCACAGGCGGCGAGCCAGGACATGCCTGAAAACAGTGCCCACCCTGCAGCGGCGGCCACTAGAAGGAGCAGGGTCGCCCCCGTGTAGCCGAAGACCGTTGAAAGCCACTGGCCGAATTCCAGCCCAAGCAGCCCACCGGGAGCAAGCGGAAGTTCTGCCCGTAAGGAATGGAAGCGAATCGCTTCCAGGCTAGAACTGGCGACGAGCAGAGCGAGGAAACCCGCCAGGGCGAGGTAGAGCGGACGGCGGTCAGGCTCCCCAGCCGAGGCGCTCAAGCGCTGCACCCCCCAGCGCACGCACATCAGCATCAGCGCCACCCACCACCATGCGGAAAGCCCGAATACGTAGAGGAGAAGATCGGCCACCCAAGCCCCGAAGCGACCGGTGGGATTGTGCAGGGAACCGGAAACGACGGCATGGGACCAGCCCGGATCATCCTTGGCAAACCCCCAAAGGGCGAGCGAAAGAAACAGGGCCACGGCACCCAGGGCAAGCCAGCGGGTTTCCTGCAGCAGCCCGCCGATTTTTTCGGGCAGTGGGCTGGGCGCCCGCTCCGCCAGACGTCCGGCGGCCATCCTACTCTCCGGTGATGACGATACGGTCACTCTCGTAAGTGATATAGCCGCTCAATTCGAGATCCCTGACAACCTTGCTGACCATTTCCCGGGAGGCCCCGATCATGCGGGCCATGTCCTGCTTGGAAATCTTGCGCTTGACCACCCGCTTGCCCTCGTCGAGTTCCGACATTTCGAGCAGCAGGCGGGCCACCCGGCCATAGACGTCGAGCAGGGCCAGGCTCTCGATCTTGCGGTCGGCCTCGCGCAAGCGACGGACCAGGATCTGCATCAGTTTCAGGGCCACCTGGAAATTGTCGCGCATGCAGCGTTGGAACTCCTCCTTGCCCAGCACCAGGAGTTCGCTGGCCTCCAGGGCCACCACATCCGCCGACCGGGGGCTCCCGTCGATCAGGCCCATTTCACCGAAGGACTCCCCGTGACCCAGCATGGCGAGGATGATTTCCCGGCCCTCCTCGTCACTGTTGGTGACCTTCGCCCGGCCGGTGAGCATGATGTACAGGCAATCGGTGGTGTCCCCGGAGCGCACAACAAATTCACCGCGCTCGGCCCGCTTTCGCCCGCAGACCCGGGAAAGTCGTTCAAGTTCGCTTTCGTCCAGACCGGCAAAGAGCGGCACGTTACGAAGGACAACCAAGCTGAGGGCGTGAGCGGCCTGTACCATAGTTTCACTTTTGTGTCATGGAGTTATCGGGCAATTATAATCTTCTTTCCCAAAAGGAATAGGGTAAGGCGAAAAAACTTTGCCGACGACCCGCTTATAATCCGGCCATCCCACACCACGAAGGCCTGTCATGTCCAACGCCCCCCGCCACTGCCGGCTCCTGATCCTGGGTTCCGGTCCCGCCGGCTACACCGCTGCCGTGTACGCCGCCCGCGCCAACCTCAAACCCGTTCTGGTCACCGGCCTGGCCCAGGGCGGTCAGTTGATGACCACCACCGAGGTCGACAACTGGCCCGCCGACGCGGACGGGGTCATGGGCCCGGACCTCATGGCCCGCTTTGAAAAGCACGCGCGGCGCTTCGACACCGAGATCATTTTCGACCACATCCACACCGCCCGACTCGGCGAAAAACCCTTCACGCTCGTCGGAGACTCCGGCACCTACACCTGCGACGCCCTAATCATCGCCACTGGTGCTTCAGCCCAGTATCTCGGCCTGCCTTCGGAGGAGAAGTTCGCCGGGCGCGGGGTCTCCGCCTGTGCCACCTGCGATGGCTTCTTCTACCGCAACAAGCCCGTCGCCGTGGTCGGGGGCGGCAATACGGCTGTCGAGGAAGCGCTCTACCTGGCCAATATCGCCAGCCACGTCACGGTCATCCACCGCCGCGACAAATTCCGTTCCGAGAAAATCCTCCAGGACAAGTTGTTCGAGAAGGAAAAGGCCGGCAAGGTCACCATCCTGTGGAACAGCACCCTGGACGAAGTCCTGGGCGATGCCTCCGGCGTCACCGGTCTGCGGGTCAAGGCCACTGCCGACGGAAGCACCAGGGAAATCAAGGTGGATGGTGTCTTCATCGCCATCGGCCACAAACCCAACACGGAACTATTCACGGGCCAATTGGAGATGGAGGGCGGCTACATCGTCACCCGCGGCGGACGCGAGGGCAATGCCACCCTGACCAGCATTGGCGGCGTCTTTGCCGCCGGGGACGTGCAGGACCACATCTACCGCCAGGCCTGCACTTCGGCAGGAACCGGGTGCATGGCCGCCCTGGACGCCGAGCGCTATCTGGACCAGCTCAGCCTGGCCTGACAGCGCGCCAGCGCTGCCTTAAATTCAGTTTGAAGGGAGGGAGGGCGGCAGCCATGGCGAAGCACCCCTATGTTCCGCCGCCGCCCGATCCGGAAGACCTCGCGGCCTTCCACGCCGCCGTGGCCGACGCCACCCCGCTTCCCCAGGCGAATCGGGTACGCCTGGGCACCCCGAATCCGCCTCCGCCCCGGCCCATACAATCACAAGCTGACGAGCAAGCCGCGCTGCGCGAAGCACTCCACGGCCCTATCGGGCTGCAGGACCGCCTTGAGGGAGGCGACGAGCCCCACTACCTGCGGCCAGGCATGGCGACGGCGACCCTGCGGGATCTGCGCCGGGGGCGCTGGGTGATTCAGGCGGAGATCGACCTGCATGGCCTCAACCGTGACGAGGCGAGGCACCACCTTGCCAGCGGGATCGCGGACGCAGCCCGCCGCGGACTGCGCTGCCTGCGCGTCATCCACGGCAAGGGGTTCGGATCGCCTGGCCGCCAGTCGATTCTGCGCCGACTGACCCGGGGCTGGCTGATGCAGAAGGTGGAGGTCCTCGCCTACTGTCAAGCGCCACCCCGGGACGGCGGTGAAGGCGCCCTGCTGGTGCTGTTGCGTTCCCCGCGCTGAGCGCCGGTTCGACGCCCGCCCCCGCAGGCGCCGCAAAACCTCGGACTAACCGCGGTTCATGCTCTTGCGGTAGAGCTCGCCGTCGTCGATACCCGCCCAGCCCGTACCGCTGATTTTTGAACTCAGCCCCAGGGCGCCATGCACCATGGACAGGCGGAAGATTTCCATCGCCACATCGGGTTGAAAGCCCTGGCGATCGGGCCGATCGGAAACCATTAGACTTTCCAGGTAATGATCCAGCTCGGCCGTACCCCACAACTCGACCACCTTGGTGGCGATGCGTGGAAACTGTTGTTCCAGAAGCCTAGGGTAGGCGGCTTCGTCACCATCGAGGAATTCCAGGAGTTTGGCCCGCAGGGCGGGATCAACAATACCACCCATGATTCACCTCCCTGAGGTCAGATAGCCGCTTCGTCGGTCTCGCCGGTACGGATGCGCACGACTTGTTCGACCGGCATGACGAAAATTTTCCCGTCGCCAATCTTTCCGGTGCGGGCGGCCTTGATGATCGCTTCGATGGCCTGCTCGGCGCGGTCGCTTGCAACCACGATCTCGATCTTGATCTTGGGCAGGAAATCGACGACATATTCGGCACCGCGATAGAGCTCGGTATGCCCCTTCTGGCGCCCGAAACCCTTGACCTCGGTAACAGTCAGGCCGGTGACGCCGACCTCGGACAGGGCCTCACGGACCTCATCCAGTTTGAACGGTTTGATGATGGCTTCGATCTTCTTCATGGGTGTCTCGTCTCACAGGGTTCACGATTCATCGCGATAGCGATTGGTAATAGGATAACGCCAATCCTTGCCGAAGCCACGCGGGGTGATGCGAATTCCCACCGGCGCCTGACGGCGCTTGTACTCGGCAATGCGCAGCAAACGCACCACGCGGCGCACGGCTTCTTCGGGGAGGCCGGCCGCAACGATCTCCCTGGGCGAACGGTCCTCTTCCATGTAGGCGGCGACGATGGCGTCGAGGACTTCGTAGGGGGGCAAGGAATCCTGGTCGGTCTGGTTGGGCCGCAATTCGGCGGAGGGCGGACGCACCAGAATGTTTTCCGGGATCACCGGCGCAATCCAGTTACGATAGCGGGATATGCGGTAAACCATGGTTTTGTACACGTCCTTGATGACGGCAAACCCTCCGGCCATGTCGCCGTACAACGTCGCGTAGCCAACGGCCATTTCCGACTTGTTGCCGGTGGTCAGCACCAGCGCCCCCGTCTTGTTGGAAAGCGCCATGAGGATCATGCCCCGAATGCGGGCCTGGAGGTTCTCCTCCGTCGTGTCCGGGGGAAGGCCGGCAAATTCCGGCGCCAGCAGGGCGTCGAAGGTCGCCATGGCGCTCGCGATGGGAATCTCATCGTAGCGCACCCCCAGGGTACGTACCATGGCCCGGCTGTCGTCCAGGCTCATGTCCGCCGTGTAAGGCGAGGGCATCATCACCGCCCGCACTCGATCGGCCCCCAGGGCATCGACAGCCACGCACAAGGTCAAGGCCGAATCGATTCCGCCAGAGAGGCCGATGATCGCGCCCGGAAAGCCGTTCTTGCCGATGTAATCGCGCACACCGAGAACCAGAGCACCGTAGGCTTCGGCCTCGACCGCAAGGGGTTGCGCCTGCTGGGCGGAGGTCAGACGACCGCCGGAGAATTCGACTAGGCCAAGGACTTCTTCGAACTGCGGCAGGCTCATCGCCAGACGACCGCCAGCGTCCAAAGCGAAGGAAGCGCCGTCGAAGACCAATTCGTCCTGACCGCCCACCAGATTGGCGTAAATCGCTGCCACGCCAGTCGCCCGCACCCGCTGGGTGAGTATTTCCGCCCGCAACGCCTGTTTTTCCAGGTGTAGCGGCGAGGCGTTGAGGACCAGCAACAGTTCTGCCCCGGCCTGCCGGGCAAGTTCCGCCGACCCTGGCTCCCAAATATCGGCACAGATATTGATACCGCAGGCTACGCCGCCAATGGAGACGACGCAGGCCTCGCCTCCCGGCTCAAAGTAGCGTTTCTCGTCGAATACCTCGTAATTGGGCAGACGCTGCTTGCGGTAGCTTGCCACACGCCGACCATCGGACAGCACGGCTGCGGCGTTGAAGCGTCGGCCATCGTCCGCCTCCTCGGGGAAGCCCACCACCAGGGTGATTCCGACGGCTTGCCGGGCCAGGTCTTCAAGCGCCGCCGCTGCGGCCCGATAGAAATCGGGGCGCAAGAGCAAGTCCTCGGGGGGATAGCCGCTGAGCGCCAGTTCGGGGGTCAGGAGAACCTGGGCCCCCGCTTTCCGAGCCTCTACCGCCCAGGCGGCAATCCGGGCTGCGTTTCCCGCGAGATCGCCGACGACGGCATTGAACTGGGCGACGGCGATCTTCAACATCCGGGATCGCTCAATAGGCGGGCTTTTCCTTGGCGTCGTCATAGCGGGCGACACCTTCCATGATTTCCTTCTTGGCTTCCTCGGGGCCGCACCAGCCCGTGACCTTGACGAACTTGCCGGGCTCCAGATCCTTGTAGTGGGCAAAGAAGTGGGCGATCTGGTCGAGGATGATGGTCGGGATGTCGGCGTGGGTCTGCACGCTGCGGTACATGGGGGTGAGCTTGTCCACCGGCACGGCGAGCAGTTTGGCATCGGCACCGGCCTCGTCGGTCATGGCCAGCATGCCGATGGGACGGCAACGCACCACGACGCCCGGAGGCAGCGGGAACTGGGTCACCACCAGAACATCCACCGGATCGCCGTCGCCGGCGATGGTGTGGGGGATGTAGCCATAGTTGCAGGGATAGTGCATGGCCGTGCCCATGAAGCGATCGACGAAGATGGCGCCGCTTTCCTTGTCGACTTCGTATTTGATGGGATCAGCGTGGGCCGAGATTTCGATGACGACGTTGAAATCGTTGGGGAGGGACTTGCCGGAGGGTACGTTGTTGAGGGCCATGACGATCTCTTCGGGTTGTTGTGAAAGCGGCGATTATAGCGCTGCCCTTCCGGGCTGCGGTGAGCCTGTGCGCCAAACAAGGTCGGGGTTGCCCCGAAGGCCAGGACGCCGGTGACAAACGTATTGACAAGCATTCTCAACAATAATTACAATGCGAACCATTCTCATTTTCGTTTGCATTCCATGAATTCCCAGCCCCCCCCGCCGTCGCCCGCACCGACTTCAACCGCTGTCCCCGATATCAACCGCTCTCCGGACCCCATCCCAAGCAGGGCCTTGTTTGGCGGTCATCAGGCAGTCGAAATAGAACACGCCGGCCAGCGCTATCTGCTCCGCATCACCCGCGAAAACAAACTGATTCTGACCAAGTAGCCCGCGCTGCCGCCCGTTGGCCAGGCCTGTGCCGGCCCCATCCGACCCATGGGCTTGCCGCACCCACGACCCGCCACGATGTCCTACGCGCTCTCCCGTCCATCACCTCTGTACCGCAGCAGTCTGCTCGCCACCGTCGTCGGTGCCCATGTCGGACTCCTGCTGGTCGTCGTCGCCGCTCGGACGATCGCCCCCCAGATCATGGAGTTGCCCCTGGTAGTCGAGCTCCTGCCGCCAGTCGAGCAGCCTGTACAGCACAAACCTTTACCCATCGTCGCTCCCAAGCCGGTCCCCCAGAAGATCCAGGCGAAGAAGATCGTCCCGGTTCTGGAAACCACGACCAGCGAAGCGCCGGCCCCCACGGCCCCGATGGTCGCACCAAGCCCGCCGGCACCGCCCGCCCCGGCGCCGGCGCCGGTCCAGGAAGCCATCGTCCAGCCCCGCTTCGACGCCGACTACCTGAAGAACCCGGCCCCACCCTACCCGCCGCTGTCCCGCCGCCTGGGCGAAGAAGGCAAGGTCATCCTGCGGGTGCTCGTATCCCCCGGCGGTACGGCCGAGACGGTGGAAATCAAGACTTCCTCCGGCAGCCACCGCCTCGACGAAGCC
>SSTB01000269.1 GCA_009469665.1 Azonexaceae bacterium
GTCGAGTTCCACCCAGAAGCGGCTGCCCTGGCCCTCGACGCTGCTGACGCCGATTTCACCGCCCATGCGGTCGACCAACTGGCGGGAAATGGCAAGCCCCAGGCCGCTCCCCCCATAAACCCGGCCGGTTGATCCGTCGGCCTGGGTGAATTTCTCGAAAATGCGTGCCTGCTGAGCCACCGCAATGCCGATTCCGGTATCGGAAACGGTGAAGCGAACGCGGCACCGATCAGGCTCGGATTCCGCAGCGATCACGGCAAGCTGGACCCGGCCCTGGGCGGTGAATTTCAGGGCATTGCCCATCAGATTGTCGAGCACCTGGCGCAGGCGCAGGCCGTCCACCACCACGAAATCGGGCAGGGCCGGGTCGATGTCGAGCTCGATTCGCAGTCCCTTGGTCTGCGCCTGGATCTCGTGGAACTGGACGATGCTCTCGGCCAGGGTGCGCAACTCCGTCGTCACCGGCCGCAGTTCCAGCTTGCCGTTCTCGATGCGCGAAAGGTCGAGGATGTCATCCACGATGGCCAGCAGGCTCTTGGTGCTGCGGTGGGCGAGTTCAGCGTGGCGTCGCTGTTCCGGCAGGAGGCGGGATTGCAGGAGGAGTTCCAGCATGCCCAGAACGCCGGTGAAGGGGGTGCGGATTTCGTGGCTCATGTTGGCCAGGAATTCACTCTTGGCCCGGTTGGCGCCTTCTGCTTCCAACCTGGCGTTTTCAAGTTCCTCCTCGGCTCGCTTCTTCTCGCTGACGTCTTCCAGCAGGCAGACGATACCCCGGGCGGCGTTGGCCGGATCGATGGCTTTGGCTGACAGGGCGCACCAGAAAACGCTGCCGTCGGCGCGGCGCATGAGGTGCTCGCCGCGCACGACGTCTTCGGTGGACAGGATCCGCCGCAATTCCGCGGCTGCGGTCTGAAAACTCCCCACGTCCGCGTAGAGCCGGGAAAGCGACATGCCCATCAACTGTTCCTGGGACTGGCGCACCATGGCCGACATCTGACGATTGGCGGCCACGACTCGCGGCTGTGCGGCATCGGCCATATCCACGTAGATGATGCCGACCGTGGCCGCGTCCAGGGTGGTCTGCTGAATCGCATCGGTATCCGATTTGGCCGTCAGCAAAGCCGCCTCCGCGCGGCGGGTTCGCTGGAGCGAGCGGGCCAGGAAAAACATGATGGCCATGAAGGCGATGATGGTCGCGGCGATGAAGAGGCGCAACTGCTCCATGCGCACGGCCAGTTCGGCATTCAGGGAAGACAGCGTGCTCCAGTGTTCGAGTTCTGCCGTACCAAACTCCTCACCCAGACTGCGCACCTGGGCGATGAGGATGGGAAGGCTCGCAGCGATTGCCGGCCCGGACCCGGACACGAGCAACTGTTCGAGCTGCTTATGGACGATGCGCGTACGACTGGTCAGTTCAGAGCGGCGGTGCTGGGCATCGTCGCTGCCTTCCGCACCGTAGCTGGCCGCCTGGAAGAGCGCGTCGGTGGCCTGGCGCAGCAAGGCTTCGGTGTCGCCTCCCGGCTGATTGGCCCGCTCCAGCTTGCCCTGGGCTTGCTTGAGGAAGGACTGGGCCTTGAGCAGAGTGCGTGCACCATGCACGCTGTCGAAATTGGCCGCGAGGAACTGGTTGTGAATTCCGTTGTAATGGACGAATGCGCCCAGGAGCGCCACGCCGATGACGGCGATGCCACACAGGAAAAGGACGGGAAAAGGTCTGCCGGAAACCATGGCCCCTGCTGTTAACACCCCAATGTCAAAGTTCGCACATAATAGATAAAAAACGTCCCGTCACCACCGACCGGATCAATGAACGGAAAATCTCTGCGCCCCTGTCTTCGTCTTCTCGCACTTGCGGCAATGGCCTACCTGCAAGTGGTTGCGGGCTCGGCGCGCGCCGCGGATGAATCCATCGCGGTGGGACTACTGCTCGACCTGAAGGGGAGCTACCTCCATCTGGCCGGGCCCGGGTCCGTAACTGCCGCTCGCCTGGCCATCGAGGATGTGGGGGGGATGGCCCTTGGGAGGCCGATCCGGGTGGTCTTTGCCGACCACGGTAATGACCCCGCCACAGCGGCGCGCATCGCCCGGGAATGGGCCGACGCCGGAACGGTACGGGTCATCGCCGATGTGGTGGGTTCGCCCACCGCCCTGGCAGTGCAGGATACCCTGCGGGATCGCGATTTGTTGACCTTCTACAACGGGGTCATGACGCCTGCCATCACCGGCAAGGCCTGTGCGGCCAACGCCATCCATTGGATGTACGACGGCTACGCCTTTAATCAGGTCATCGGCGGGGAACTGACCCGCCTGGGTGCGCGGCGCTGGTATCTCGTCGTGGTCGACAATCAGTTCGGCCGCGATGTGCAGCAGTCCCTGACCGCCATCATCCAGAGCAATGGCGGGACGGTTCTAGGGAGCGTCACCCACGCCTTCGGCGAGCCCAATCTGTTTGGCAAGCTGCGTCAGGCGGCCCAGTCCGGCGCCGACGTGATCGGCCTGGTGAATGCCGGCAATGACCTCATCGCTTCGGTGCGACAGGCCTACGATCTTCTAGGGGTCAGCCGGGGCAAGATTGCCCTGGCAGCGGTCGCCACGACCCTCACCGACGTCCATGTCATGCAGCCGCCACTGGCCCAGGGACTACGGCTTACCCATGCGTTTTACTGGAACCGGGATGATGAATCCCGCGCCTGGTCGCGCCGCTTTTACGAACGCACCGGAGCCATGCCCACCGACCTGCAGGCCGGCGTCTATTCGGCCTTGACTCACTATTTCAAGGCGGTGGCGGCGGCGGGAACGACGGAAAGCCGCGCGGTGGTCGCCCGCCTGCGGGAAATTCCGATCAGGGACGCGGTCGTTCGCAAGGGTATCCTGCGTCCCGATGGCCGCATGGTGCACGACGTTCATCTGTTGCAGGTGAAAAAGCCGGCCGAAATTTCCGAAGCTTGGGACTATCTGCGCATCCTCAAGACCATACCGGGTGACGTGGCCTTCCGGCCCCTGGAAGCGGGGGAGTGTCCCCTGGTGGCCGGCCGGAGGCCCTGAACCTGATTTCCGGGCGGCGTCAGAGCAGCGCCCGCAGGCTTGCGAGGAGCGCCAGCGCGTCTCCGCCGTCGTTATAGCCCTGGACGGAAACCCGCAACAGGATCCGGTTCGACCATTCGATGATGGGCACCTCGACGCGGTGCTCATCGTAGAGGCGTCTCTTGAGGAGCGCCGTATCGGTGGCGGGCGGCAGCAGGGCCGACCCCATCTGGAGCGGAAATTCGGCGCCAGGGCGGTGAAGGGTGGGGAGCCCGGTGAACCGGTCGATTTCTTCCAGCATCTCGGCCAGGAGGCGACTGCACTGCCTGCGTACCGTCGCCCAGTCATGGTCGGACGCAAATTCCAGGGCCGCAGGGACCGCCAGCAGGGCGCTCGGGTCGTCGGTCCCGGTCCATTGCAGGCGGGCCGCAAGGCTGGCCGAAGTTCCGTTCTCGTCCCCCCAACTGACGACCAGGGGCTGCAGCGCTTCCTGTCTGTCGCGCCGAACGTGCAGGAAGGCAGCGCCGCGGGGCGTCAGGGCCCATTTGTGCAGATTGCCGGTGAAGTAGTCGGCGCCAAGGGCGTCCAGGTGAAGAGGGATTTGCCCCGGGGCGTGGGCGCCGTCAACCAGGACCGCGATACCGCTGGCCCGCGCCCGGCGGCAGATGTCCTCCACGGGCAAGCGGATGGCAGTCGGCGAGGTGATGAGACTGAGAAAGATGAGGCGCGTCCTGGGCGTCACCCCGGACCACAGGGCATCGGCCAGCGCGCCGGCGTCGGCGGCGAGGAAGGGAAGGGACTGCCTGCGGTAGTGGGCTCCTTGAGCCGCGCATACCCGGGTCCAGACGAGATCGCAGGCGCCGTACTCCTGGTCGCTGGCCAATACTTCGTCACCCGGGTCCAGCGCCAGGGAGCGGGCGACGAGATTGACGGCATAGGTGACGTTGGGTACCAGGAGGAGATCCTCCGGCACAGCCCCGAACTCGGCGGCGAGACGATGGCGCACCCCGGCCAGCAGCCCTTCGAGGTCACGGCCTAGAAAACGCACCGGCTGCCTTTCCAGACGGCGCTGCCAGCGGCGCCAGGCGGCGAAGACGGGCCGTGGAACGGCTCCGAAGGATCCGTGGTTGAGGAAATGGATCTTCGGATCCAGAAGGAAGAGCGATTTGAGATTCGGGTCCGGCATCGCGGCTCCACGACAAGGGCCTGCTGCAGCGTGCCTACCGGAAACGTCCGGGGCTTAGTCAGGCCTCGTGGGCAGGATACCGCAGCCGGGACCTCTGCGACGGCCGTACCCGACCAGACGCCCTGGGGGCATTTCAAGGCGGGCCTTGCCCCAGGGGCTCGCTGTCGGGCCGCGGCTCGATTTCGGTAGTAAACTCCGCTTCTTTTTGACAGGGGGGCCACCCGCGCTCCTCCGGGCGGCGCAGCGTCCGGGGCGGCAGTTGCGGGCCACAGGAAATGAGCAGGGTACGCAATGGCTTGAGCTGGCTCGTGGCGGGATGCCTGTGGCTGCTGCATTTCTTGCCCATGGGCGTGCTGTCCCGGGTGGGAAGGACTCTGGGCGGTATTCTCTACCGCTTTGGCAAGCAGCGCCGCCACGTGGCCAGGACCAATATCGGACTGTGTTTCCCTGAACTGAGTGCCGAGGAGCGCGAAGCGCTGGTGCTCGAGCATTTCAAACTCCTGGGACGCAGCTTGATCGAGCGGGGGCTCTTCTGGTGGGGTAGTCCGGAGCGACTGGATCGCCTTGTCCGGGCTAGCAACGCCCACCGGGTGCGGGAACTGCTCGATGCCGGCAAGCCCGTGATTCTCCTGGCACCGCATTTTCTTGGCCTCGATGCTGGCGGGGTCGCGGTGAGCCGGCGTTTCGACGTTATCAGCCTGTACGCGACGCAAAGCAATCCCGTCTTCGACCGCCTTCTTTACCGGGGGCGTCGTCGCTTTGGGGACCAGTTGCTCTTATCGCGGCAGGACGGCACGCGGGCCACCGTGAAGGCCATGCGGGCAGGCCGTCCCTTCTACTATCTTCCTGACCTGAACGCGCGGCGCCGGGATGCCGTCTTCGCGCCGTTCTTCGGCATTCCCGCCGCAACGGTCAGCGGGTTGCCCCGCCTAGCCCGCTTGGCCGGAGCCACCATCGTTCCCTGCCTCACCCGCTTGCTCCCGGGGGGCCTGGGCTACGAAGTCAGTTTCGAAGAAGCGTGGACCGATTATCCCAGCGAGGATCCTGATGCCGACACGGCGCGCATGAACGCCTGGATCGAAGCCGCCGTACGCACCATGCCGGCCCAGTACTACTGGGTTCACCGTCGCTTTAAGACCCGCCCGCAAGGCGAAGCCCGCATCTACTAGGAAAGGCCATGCCCAGTACCGTCGAATCTCCTGTCGCCGACCTGCCGCAATCCTTCGAGGCGTGGTGGTCCGTCCCGGGGAACTGGGTCGAGGAACCCAATCGGCGCCGCGGCGGCTGGAGCGGCATGCTGCGTGCGACCCTGGGAGGCCGGCTCTATTACGTGAAAAAGCAGTGCAACCACCTGCATCGCTCCCTGGCCAGCCCCCGGGGTGAGCCGACGACAGAGAGGGAGTATCGCAACATCCTTCGATTGGAGAGCCTGGGCATTCGCGTGCCGCACCCGGTTTTCCGGGGCAGCGGGCGTACTACGGACGGGTACGCGGGAATTCTGGTGACCGAGGCCCTGGAAGGTTTCGTGTCCCTCGACACCCTCGAGGCCGACGCGGTGGCAGACCGCCGCTTACTGGCCGAGAAAGTTGGGGCGGTCATCGGCATCCTGCATCGCGCCCAGTTGCAGCACAGTTGCCTGTACGACAAACACATCATGGTGCGGGGGCAGGGTGCTCAGGTGGAAGTCGCCCTCATCGACCTGGAGAAATTGCGCCGACCCATGCTCCCCTGGCGGGCGGCGGCCCACGATCTGGACCAACTTTCCCGGCATCAGTCCCTTTGGGACGACGGGGATTGGCGTGCGCTACTGGCCGCCCATGCGCTCGCCCTGCGCGGGTCCGGCAAGCCGGCCTGAGTGGGAAAACAGTATACTTGCGGCCTCTGCCGCCGCCAGGAGTCCTGCGGCTCACCCCGAACCCGTCGATAGGAAACCATTTTGGCACTGAACGTTCTTGGGCTCTCCGGCGCACTGACCCACGATCCATCAGCCGCGCTCTACGTCGATGGTCTCCTGGTCGCGGCGGCGGAAGAAGAGCGGTTCGTCCGCGACAAGCATGCCAAGAACCGCATGCCCTATGAAGCGGCCAAGTTCTGTCTCGAATTTGCCGGCCTGAGGCCCAAGGACATCGGCGTGGTGGCCATTCCTTACGCGCCCATTCCGCTCTCTGACAAGGCCCGCTGGCACTATGCCTGCCGCTACTGGTATGCGCCGGATCGGGCACTGGACGCGATCTTCGCCGGCAACCGCCGCTATGCCCGCTACCGCAAGCGCATCGAGTGGTGTCTGGCGCAATTGGGCTTCGATCTGAAGCAGACCGAGATCGTCCCGGTGGAGCACCACCTGAGCCACGCGGCCAGTGCCTACTACTGCTCTGGATTCCGGGAGAAGACCGCCATTCTGGGCATTGACGGCAAGGGCGAATATGCGACGACCTTCTTCGGCTACGGCGAGCACGGCCGCATCCACAAGATCAAGGAATTCTACGATCCGGACTCCCTGGGCGGGCTCTACGGCGCTCTGACCGAGTATCTCGGTTTCGAGATGCTCGACGGGGAGTACAAGGTCATGGGCATGGCGCCCTACGGCAATCCTGACAAGTACGACTTCTCCCGCCTGGCCAGCTTCGAGAATGGCGAACTGGTGGTCAATACCGAGTACGCCAACGTGATCGGCTTCCGACGCTACAAGGAAAAGGGCAAGGGCTACTACTTCTCCCCCAAGTTGATCGATTGGCTGGGCCCCATGCGGCATGGCGACATCGCCGACGACCCCTACATCCATTACGCAGCCAGCATGCAGAAGCTCTTCGAGGATCTATCTCTGAAGATGATGGACCACTATCTGGGGGACATCCTGCGGGAGACCGGCCGTCTGGCCTTCGCCGGGGGCGGAGCCCTCAACGTGAAGCTCAACCAGAAGATCATCGCCCGGCCGGAGTTGAAGGAACTGTTCGTCCAGCCCGCTTCCGGTGACGCGGGGACCGCAATCGGCGCTGCCGCCTACGTTTCTGTGCAGCGGGGCGTCCCGGTGGAGAAGATGGAGCACGTCTACCTGGGGCCCGCCTACAGCAACGAGGATGTCATTGCCGCCTGTGTCCGCCACCCGTCGGCCCCCCGTTGGGAGCGCATCCCCGACGGCGATCGGGAAGTCCCCAGGCGCATCGCCCGGCTCCTGGCTGACGGCGATCCGGTGGCCTGGTTCCAGGGGCGCATGGAATTCGGTCCCCGAGCCCTTGGCGGGCGTTCGATCGTCGGCTGTCCTAGCGTTCCCGGGGTCGCCGACCGCATCAACGAGCAGATCAAGTTTCGCGAGCGCTGGCGTCCGTTCTGTCCCAGCATGCTCGACCGGGTAGGGCCCCAAATGCTGGGCAGTGATCATCCCGCACCCTTCATGACCTTCACCTTCGAGGTGTCCGAGGAATGGAAAAGCCGCGTGCCGGAAGTGGTGCACGAGGATGGCACTTCCCGCGCCCAGGTCCTGAAGCGCGAATTCAATCCGCGTTACTACGACCTCATGGTCGAACTCGAACGCCTGACCGGCAACGGCGTCGTCCTCAACACCTCCCTCAACCGCCGTGGCGAACCCATGATCTGCTCGCCCACCGACGCGCTCAACATGTTCTTCGGCTCGGATCTGCGGGTTCTGATCATGGAGGATATTCTGGTGA
>SSTB01000270.1 GCA_009469665.1 Azonexaceae bacterium
ATGGTCATGCCCGGCGACAACATCGCCATGACGGTCAAGCTCATTGCCCCCATCGCCATGGAAGAAGGCCTGCGCTTCGCCATCCGTGAAGGCGGTCGTACCGTCGGCGCCGGCGTCGTCGCAAAAATCGTCGAGTAATCGCTCTTTGTGAAACCCAGGGTGGAGGCGACTCCACCCCCTGCTCTTTGGAATCCGCCATGCAAAACCAGAAAATCCGCATCCGTCTCAAGGCCTTCGATTATCGCTTGATTGACCAGTCGGCCCAGGAAATCGTCGAGACTGCCAAGCGCACCGGCGCCGTTGTCCGCGGTCCTGTGCCCCTTCCGACCCGCAAGCAGCGTTTCGATATTCTGCGCTCGCCGCACGTGAACAAGTCTTCACGCGACCAGTTCGAAATTCGCACCCACCTGCGCCTGATGGATATCGTCGATCCCACCGACAAAACCGTGGATGCCCTGATGAAGCTCGATCTCCCCGCCGGCGTGGACGTCGAGATCAAGTTGCAGTAATTCGGCTTTTGAAGATATAATCGAAAGCTTTTCGGGGGTGACCGGCAACGGTCGCCCATTCGTTGTCACACATCGGCCGGCCAATCGCAGCCGGCGATGAGGAGAATAACCATGAGTCTAGGCCTTGTTGGTCGCAAGGTCGGCATGACTCGCATCTTTGCCGAGGATGGCGTGTCCATCCCCGTGACGGTGCTTGACGTGTCGAATAACCGCGTGACCCAAGTCAAAACGCCGGAGATCGATGGCTATGCAGCCATTCAGGTCACCTTCGGCAAGCGCCGTGCCTCCCGTGTCACCAAGCCCGAAGCCGGTCATCTGGCTAAGGCGGGTGTAGAGGCGGGTCATGTGGCCCGTGAATTCCAGGTTTCTGCCGACCAGCTCGCCAACTTCAAGGCGGGCGATCAGGTTGCCGTCACCATCTTCGCTGAAGGGCAGAAGGTTGATGTGACCGGTACCTCCATCGGTAAGGGCTTCCAGGGCGGCATCAAGCGCCACAACTTCAGTTCCAACCGTGCTTCCCACGGTAACTCGGTATCGCACAACGCGCCGGGTTCGATTGGTATGGCTCAGGATCCGGGTCGCGTTTTTCCGGGTAAGCGCATGGCTGGTCACCTGGGGGCCGTGCAGTCCACCATGCAGAGTCTCACGGTCGTGCGCGTGGATGCTGAACGCCAGTTGCTTCTGGTCAAGGGCGCCGTTCCGGGTGCCAAGGGTTCCGACGTCGTCGTGCGTCCGGCAGTCAAGGCTTAAGGGGGCGACATGGAACTCAAGGTCATCAACGATCAGGGCCAGGAATCGGCGAAGCTCGAAGCTTCGGACGTTCTGTTCGGCCGTGAATTCAACGAAGCGCTCGTCCATCAGGTGGTTACCGCCTACCAGGCCAACGCCCGCGCCGGCAATCGCCAGCAGAAGGACCGCTCCGAAGTTCGTCATACCACCACCAAGCCGTGGCGTCAGAAGGGCACGGGCCGTGCCCGTGCCGGCAGCAACGGAAGCCCACTGTGGCGCGGGGGTGGTCGCATCTTCCCGAATTCCCCGGAAGAGAATTTCAGCCAGAAAGTCAATAAGAAGATGTTCCGCGCCGGCATGGCTGCGATCCTCTCCGAGTTGAACCGCCAGGAGCGTCTGGTCGTCGTCGACACCCTCGCGGTCGATGCTCCCAAGACCAAGCTCTTTGCCGAGAAGCTGAAGAACATGGGGCTCGATCAGAATCTGCTGGTGATAACCGGAGATTTGACCGAGAACCTCTACCTGTCGTCGCGCAATCTACCCAACGTCCTTGTGCTCGAAGCCCAGGAGGCCGATCCGGTTTCCCTGGTGCGCTTCCCCAAGGTGTTGGTGACCAAGGATGCTGTGGCCAAGTTCGAGGAGATGTGGGCATGAGCGCCAATCTGAACCAGGAACGTCTGTTGCAGGTGCTGCTGGCACCACAGATTTCCGAGAAGGCCACATTTATCGCCGACAAGAACGAGCAGGTGATCTTCCGTGTGGCCTCCGACGCCACCAAGCCGGAGATCAAGGCCGCGGTCGAATTGCTCTTCAAGGTCGAGGTAGAGTCCGTACAGGTCGCCAACGTCAAGGGCAAGGTCAAGCGCTTCAAGGGCGTGACCGGTCGGCGCAAAGGCTGGAAGAAGGCGTATGTCAGCCTGAAGCCGGGTCAGGAAATCAATTTCGTCGAGGGGGGTAACGCATAATGGCTCTCGTCAAAGTCAAGCCCACTTCCCCGGGGCGCCGCGCCGTCGTTCAGGTTGTCAATGCAGATCTGCACAAGGGCAAGCCCTTTGCGCCCCTGCTTGAGGCGCAGTCCAAGAGGGCCGGTCGCAACCACAACGGTCATGTAACCGTTCGCCATCAAGGCGGCGGTCACAAGCAGGCCTATCGGGTGATCGACTTCAAGCGCAACAAGGATGGCATCCCCGGCAAGGTGGAGCGCCTGGAGTACGACCCCAATCGCACGGCTAATATTGCCCTGGTCTGCTATGCCGACGGCGAGCGCCGTTACATCATCGCCAACAAGGGCATGGTGGTCGGTCAGCAAGTGCTGTCCGGTTCCGAAGCGCCGATCAAGCGGGGCAATGCTCTGCCCATCCGCAATATTCCCGTGGGTACCACCATCTGCTGCGTCGAGATGTTACCCGGCAAGGGCGCCCAGCTCGCACGGTCTGCCGGGACTTCGGTTCAGTTGCTGGCTCGTGAAGGCACCTACGCTCAGATACGTCTGCGTTCCGGTGAAGTTCGTCGGGTGCATATCGAGTGCCGCGCCACCATCGGTGAAGTGGGCAACGAAGAGAACAACCTGAGGAAAATCGGCAAGGCGGGTGCCCAGCGCTGGCGCGGCATTCGTCCTACGGTTCGCGGCGTGGCCATGAACCCGATTGACCACCCCCACGGTGGCGGCGAAGGCCGAACCGGTGAGGGCCGCGTGCCGGTCAACCCGTGGGGTCAGCCCACCAAGGGTTACCGCACCCGCAAGAACAAGCGCACGAACAGCATGATCGTTCAGCGCCGTCATAAGCGTTAAGGGGTAGGAAATGGGACGTTCTCTCAAAAAGGGCCCGTTTGTTGATGCGTACTTGGTCGACAAGGTCGAAGCCGCTCGCGCCACCAACGACAAGCGCCCGATCAAGACCTGGTCGCGTCGCTCGACGATCCTCCCCGAGTTCATCGGCCTGACGATCGCGGTTCACAACGGCAAGCAGCATATTCCGGTGTTTGTTACCGAGAACATGGTGGGCCACAAGCTTGGCGAATTTTCGCTGACCCGGACGTTCAAGGGTCACACCGCCGGCAAGAAAGCCAACAAGTAAGGAGCTGACATGGAAACTCGTGCAAGTCTGCGAGGCGTACGCCTCTCTGCGCAGAAGGGTCGCCTGGTGGCGGATCTGGTGCGTGGCAAGCCGGTCGGTCAGGCCCTCAACATCCTGGCCTTCTGCCCCCAGAAGGGTGCTGGCATCGTCAAGAAAGTGCTGGAGTCGGCTATCGCCAACGCCGAGCATAACGATGGCGCCGATATCGACGAACTGACGGTGAAGACCATCTACGTCGAAAAAGGCATGGTGCTGAGGCGTTTTACCGCACGCGCCAAGGGTCGTGGCAATCGGATTATCAAGCCGACCTGCCACATTTATCTGACCGTTGGTAACTGAGGAAGAGCCATGGGACAGAAAATTCATCCGACGGGCTTCCGTCTGGCCGTCACCAAAAACTGGAGTTCCCGCTGGTACGCCAACAGCAAGGACTTCCCCGGCATGCTCAACGAAGACACCAAGGTTCGTGAGTACCTGAAGCGCAAGCTCGCTCATGCCTCTGTGGGTCGAGTGCTCATCGAGCGTCCGGCCAAGAACGCCCGCGTTACTGTGTACTCCGCCCGCCCGGGTGTGGTCATCGGCAAGAAGGGCGAGGACATCGAGGCGCTGCGCAGCGATCTGCAGCGCATCATGGGCGTTCCCGTCCATGTGTCCATCGAGGAAATCCGCAAGCCTGAGCTCGACGCTCAACTCATTGCCGACTCCATCGCCCAGCAGCTCGAGAAGCGCATCATGTTCCGCCGTGCCATGAAGCGCGCCATGCAGAATGCGATGCGTCTCGGCGCCCAGGGCATCAAGGTCATGAGCGCCGGCCGGCTGAACGGTGCTGAAATCGCGCGCAGCGAGTGGTATCGCGAAGGTCGCGTGCCTCTGCACACCCTGCGCGCCGACATCGACTACGCGGTTTCGGAAGCCCTGACCACCTACGGCATCATCGGCATCAAGGTCTGGGTCTACAAGGGCGAGATGCTGGGTCGCAACGAGCAGCCGGAAGTGAGCGAACCCTCTGGTTCTCCCGAAGACAAAAAGCCGCGCCGTGCGCCGGCTCGGCCGTCCCCCGAAGGCGACAAGCCCCGGACCCGTACGGTCAAGAAGGCCGAAGGCGGCGAGACCGACGCCAAGGCACCGGCCAAGCGTGTCAGAAAGGCAGGTGCTTAAATGCTGCAACCTAATCGTCGCAAGTACCGCAAGGAGCACAAGGGCCGCAACGAGGGATTGGCAACGCGCGGCACCAAGGTGTCTTTCGGTGAGTGGGGTCTCAAGGCTACTGGCCGTGGTCGCCTCACGGCCCGCCAGATCGAAGCGGCTCGTCGTGCCATGACCCGTCACATCAAGCGGGGTGGTCGTATCTGGATCCGTATCTTCCCGGACAAGCCCATTTCCAAGAAGCCCGCGGAAGTGCGTATGGGTAACGGGAAGGGCAACCCGGAGTACTGGGTCGCTGAAATTCAACCCGGCAAGGTGCTGTACGAAATGGATGGCGTCGACGAGGCGCTGGCCCGCGAGGCCTTTGCCCTGGCTGCCGCCAAGCTGCCCATTTCCACCGCCTTCGTCACCCGCCATCTGGGGTAATCATGAAAGCTAGCGAACTGAGAACCAAGAGCGTGGATGAGCTCAACAAGGAGCTGCTGGATCTTCTGAAGGCCCAATTTGGTCTGCGTATGCAGGTGGCCACCCAGCAGTTGTCCAATACCAGCCAACTGGGCAAGGTCCGGCGCGATATCGCCCGGGTCCGTACCCTGATCCGTGAAAAGGCAGTCCAGCAATGAGCGAAACCACCAGCATCAAGCGTACGCTGATCGGCCGCGTGGTCAGCGACAAGATGGACAAGACCGTCACCGTTCTTATCGAGCGCAAGGTCAAGCACCCCATGTACGGCAAGGTCATGGTGCGGTCCAAGAAGTATCACGCGCACAACGACGGCAACAGCGCCAAGGCCGGCGATCTGGTTCAGATCGAGGAAACCCGTCCGGTTTCCAAGACCAAGGCTTGGCGAGTCACCAGCGTCCTCGAGAAGGCGGTCATCGTCTGATCAAAGGCGCTTGCGCACTACGAAAGAGGCCGGTATAATCCGGCTTCTTTTTTCCTTGCGTCGCGAACGCGACCGGGGAAAAACCTTCAACCCGTACGGGTTCCAAGACTGACCGCAGTATGCGGGACAAGTTGGAGTTAAATTTAAATGATTCAGATGCAGACGATTCTGGACGTCGCCGATAACACGGGCGCGCGTTCGGTAATGTGTATCAAGGTGCTCGGCGGCTCCAAGCGCCGCTACGCCGGCATCGGCGACATCATCAAGGTGAGCATCAAGGACGCAGCACCGCGCGGTCGCGTGAAGAAGGGCGACGTCTACAACGCCGTAGTGGTTCGTACCGCCAAGGGGGTGCGTCGCCCGGATGGCTCCCTGGTCCGCTTTGATGGCAACGCCGCGGTTCTCCTTAACAATAAGCTGGAGCCCATTGGCACCCGCATCTTCGGGCCCGTGACGCGAGAGCTGCGTACCGAGCGTTTCATGAAGATCGTGTCCCTGGCCCCGGAAGTGCTGTAAGGAGCGGATGATGGAAAAGATCAGAAAGGGAGACGACGTCGTCGTCACCACCGGCAAGGACAAGGGTAAGCGCGGCACCGTGCTTTCTCGGGTCGACGCCGAGCACGTCGTGGTCGAAGGCGTCAATCGCGCCAAGAAGCACGTCAAGCCGAACCCCATGAAGGGTGTTGCCGGCGGCATCGTCGACAAGGACATGCCGATCCATATCTCCAACGTCGCCCTCTACAACCCGGCGAGCAAGAAGGCCGATCGTGTCGGCTTCAAGCTGCTGGAGGACGGCCGCAAGATTCGCGTGTTCAAGTCGAACGGCGAACCGGTGAACGCATAAGGAGCAGTCATGGCGCGTTTGCAACAGTTTTACAAGGATACCGTCGTCGGCGAACTGACCAAGAAGTTTGGCTACAAGTCCGTCATGCAGGTGCCTCGAATTACCAAGATCACGCTCAATATGGGTGTCGGAGAAGCGGTGGCTGACAAGAAGGTGCTTGAAAATGCCGTCGGCGACATGCAGAAGATTGCCGGTCAGAAGCCGGTGACCACGAAGGCCCGCAAGTCCATCGCCGGCTTCAAGATCCGTGACGGCTACCCGATTGGCTGCATGCTCACCCTGCGCGGTCCTCGCATGTTCGAGTTTCTCGATCGCCTGGTGACCGTGGCCCTGCCCCGTGTCCGCGACTTCCGCGGCATCTCCGGTAAGGGCTTTGACGGCCAGGGGAATTACAACATGGGCGTCAAGGAACAGATCATCTTCCCGGAAATTGAGTACGACAAGATCGATGCGCTCCGGGGAATGAACATCAGTATCACCACGACCGCGAAGACCGACGCAGAAGCCAAGGCCCTGCTCGCCGCCTTCAAGTTCCCGTTCAAGAATTGAGGCAATCATGGCAAAACTTGCTCTGATCAACCGTGAAGAGAAGCGCCGCAAGCTGGTGGCCCAGTACGCCAAGAAGCGTGCTGCCCTGGAGGCGATCATCAATAACGTGAGCCTCTCGGAAGCTGAGCGCTATGAGGCTCGTCTGAAATTGCAGGCTATGCCGCGCAATTCCAGCCCCTCGCGTCTGCGCAATCGCTGCCAGCTGACTGGGCGCCCGCGGGGGGTGTTCCGCAAATTCGGCCTGTGCCGCAACAAGATCCGCGAACTTGCCTTCAGTGGCGAGATTCCCGGTGTCGTCAAGGCCAGCTGGTAAGGAGATACAGAAATGGCTATGAGCGATCCCATCGCGGACATGCTGACCCGCATCCGCAACGCCCAGCTCGCCGAAAAGGCGTCTGTGTCCATGCCTTCCTCCAAGCTCAAGGTGGCCATCGCCGCCGTGCTCAAGGACGAAGGTTACGTTGAAGATTTCGCCGTCCGTCAGGCCGAAGGCAAGGCTACCCTGGACATCGCCCTCAAGTACTACGCTGGCCGTCCGGTCATCGAGCGTATCGAGCGCGTTTCCAAGCCCGGTCTGCGCATCTACAAAGGCTGCGATGACATTCCCCGCGTCATGAACGGTCTCGGTGTGGCCATCGTGTCCACCCCCAAGGGCGTCATGACCGACCGCAAGGCCCGCGCCAGCAAGGTTGGCGGCGAAGTCCTCTGCATCGTCGCCTAAGGGAGGAAACATGTCTCGTATCGGCAAGAATCCCATCACCCTGCCCGCTGGCGTCGAAGTTAAGGTGGCCGATGGTGCCATCACCGTCAAGGGGCCTCTGGGCACCCTGACCGCCGCAGCCCATCCGTCCGTCACGGTTAGCCTCGAAGGTCAGAGTCTCTCCGTCAGCAAAGTTGAAGGCGCGGTCAATGCGTCGGCCATGTGGGGAACCATGCGTGCCAATCTGAACAACATGGTGACCGGTGTCTCCAAGGGCTTCGAGAAGAAGCTGCAACTGGTTGGCGTGGGTTACCGGGCTCAGGCCCAGGGGGATACCCTGAACCTGACCCTCGGTTTTTCGCATCCCGTGGCCCACAAGATGCCTGCGGGTGTGAAGGTCGAATGTCCCACCCAGACTGAAATCCTCATCAAGGGATTCGACAAGCAGCGTGTGGGGCAGGTCGCCGCCGAAGTCCGCGCATATCGCAAGCCCGAGCCCTACAAGGGCAAGGGCGTGCGTTACGCGGACGAAGTGGTGGTTATCAAGGAAACCAAGAAGAAGTAAGGGTGGCACATGTTTAACAAGAACCAAGCGCGTCTGCGCCGTGCCCGCAAAACCCGGGCCAAAATCGCCGAGCTCAAGGCTGTGCGCTTGTGCGTTAACCGCACCAACCTGCACATCTATGCCCAGATCATTTCCCCCTGTGGCGGCAAGGTGCTCGCTTCTGCCTCCACGCTCGACAAGGGCGTGCGTGGTGATGTCCCCAACGGGGGCAACAAGGCCGCCGCGGCGGTCGTCGGCAAGCTCATCGCCGAGCGTGCCAAGGCCGCAGGTATCGAGCAGGTGGCCTTCGATCGTTCCGGCCTCCAGTATCACGGTCGCGTCAAGGCCCTCGCCGAAGCGGCCCGCGAAGCCGGACTGAAGTTCTGAGCGACGGCGAAAGGAAAGGTTAAGAAATGGCTAAACCTGAAAGAAACAAGAAGCCCCAGCAGGCTGAAGAGCGCGACGACGGTCTGCGCGAAAAGATGGTCGCGGTCAACCGCGTCACCAAGGTGGTCAAGGGCGGCCGGATTCTCGGCTTCGCCGCGCTGACCGTGGTGGGCGACGGCGACGGCGGTATCGGCATGGGCAAGGGCAAGTCCCGTGAAGTGCCTGTGGCGGTGCAAAAGGCCATGGACGAAGCGCGTCGCAAGATGGGCAAGGTCAATTTGAAGAGCGGTACGGTGCATCACACCGTGATGGGCCGCCACGGCGCCACCACCGTGATGATCCAGCCCGCGCCCGATGGCACCGGCATCATCGCCGGCGGTGCCATGCGCGCCGTCTTCGAAGTGGTCGGCGTCACCAATGTGGTGGCAAAGGCCCACGGCTCGACCAATCCCTACAACATCGTGCGCGCCACCATCGACGGATTGTCGAAGGTCAGCACGCCGGCCGAGATTGCAGCCAAACGGGGCAAGTCGGTCGAGCAGATCCTGGGGTAAGCCATGGCAGACAAAAAGATCAAAGTGACGCTCGTCAAGAGCATCATCGGAACCAAGCAGGACCACCGCGCCACCGTGCGAGGACTGGGGCTGCGCAAGCTGAACAGTTCCGCTGAACTTCTGGATACTCCTGCCGTGCGCGGCATGATCCACAAGGTTCAGTACCTGGTGAAGGTCGAGGGTTAAGCCATGCGTCTCAATACCATCAAGCCCGGCGAGGGCTCCAAGCACGCAGCCAAGCGTGTCGGTCGCGGTATCGGATCGGGCCTGGGCAAGACTGCCGGCCGGGGTCACAAGGGTCAAAAGTCCCGTTCCGGCGGTTTCCACAAAGTGGGCTTCGAGGGCGGCCAGATGCCCCTGCAGCGCCGCTTGCCCAAGCGGGGGTTCAACTCGTTGACCCGCGCGCGCAACTATGAGGTTCGCCTCTCCGAATTGGAGAAGCTCCCGGTCGAGGAAGTTGACCTGCTGGCGTTGCAAGTCGCCGGGGTCGTCCCGTCCGACGCGCTGTCGGCCAAGGTCATCCTGTCTGGTAAGCTGAGCCGCAAGGTCGAGTTGAAGGGTGTTGGCGCCACCAAGGGTGCCAAGGCTGCCATCGAGGCGGCTGGCGGCTCTGTGGCCGCCTAAGGACAGGAACAAGGACGAACGTCTTGGCGGCCAATCCAAACACTATCGGCAAGGGGGGCAAGTTCGGCGATCTGAAGCGCCGGCTGTGGTTCCTTTTGGGGGCGCTGATCGTCTATCGCGTCGGCGCCCACATTCCTGTGCCGGGGATTGACCCCAAGGTCCTTTCCGACCTGTTCAACACCCAGCAGGGCGGAATTCTGGGCATGTTCAACATGTTCTCCGGAGGCGCGCTGTCCCGCTTTACCCTCTTTGCTCTGGGCATCATGCCCTACATTTCGGCGTCGATCATCATGCAGTTGATGAGCGTTGCCAGTCCGCAGCTCGAAGCCCTCAAGAAAGAGGGTGAAGCAGGAAGGCGCAAGATCACGCAGTACACCCGCTATGGGACTTTGGGTCTGGCCCTCTTTCAGGGCTTGGGCATCGCGGTCGCCCTCGAGGCGCAACCTGGGCTGGTGCTCGACCCGGGCTTCATGTTCCGCTTGACCACCGTAACCACGCTGGTTACCGGCACCATGTTCCTCATGTGGCTGGGGGAGCAGATCACAGAGCGCGGTTTGGGCAACGGTATCTCAATCATCATTTTTGCGGGGATTGCGGCAGGCTTGCCCAATGCCATTGGTGGACTGCTGGAACTGGTCCGTACCGGGGCGATGCATCCGCTCACGGCCTTGGTGATCTGCATTTTGGTTGTCCTCGTCACCGCCTTCGTGGTCTTCGTCGAGCGGGGTCAACGCAAAATCCTCGTCAACTACGCCAAGCGTCAGGTTGGCAACAAGATTTACGGAGGGCAAAGCTCGCACCTGCCCCTCAAGCTCAACATGTCCGGGGTCATCCCGCCCATTTTCGCTTCGTCCATCATCCTGTTCCCCGCCACCCTTGCCGGGTGGTTCGGTTCCGGTGAGACGATGCGCTGGCTGAAGGATTTAGCGGGGGCGCTTTCTCCAGGGCAACCGATCTATGTCATGCTCTACGCTGCCGCCATCGTTTTTTTCTGCTTCTTTTATACGGCCCTGGTTTTCAATTCCAAGGAAACGGCTGACAACCTGAAGAAGAGCGGTGCCTTCGTGCCCGGCATTCGTCCCGGCGAGCAGACCGCACGGTACATTGACAAGATTCTCATGCGCCTAACCCTGGTCGGCGCGGCGTACATCACCATCGTTTGCCTGCTGCCGGAATTTCTCATTCTCAAGTGGAATGTCCCGTTCTATTTCGGCGGTACTTCGCTGCTCATCATTGTGGTCGTCACCATGGACTTCATGTCCCAAGTCCAGGCCTACGTGATGTCCCATCAATACGAAAGCCTGCTGAAGAAAGCCAATTTCAAGGGCGCGCCGCTCATCAAGTAACGAGGTATGGCCAAGGAAGACGTCATCGAGATGCAAGGCGAGGTGGTTGAGAACCTCCCCAATGCGACCTTCAAGGTGAAGCTGGAAAACGGCCACATCGTCCATGCCTTCATTTCTGGGAAGATGCGCATGCACTACATCCGCATCCTGCCGGGAGACAAGGTGACCGTGCAGCTGACCCCATACGACTTATCCAAGGCCAGGATCACCTTTCGGGCCAAGTAAAGAATCTCTACGCAACAAACCGCGGGGCAAGGAATCACGGCTGCTTCCAAGCTTTCGCAGACGAGGAGTTAACCATGAAAGTTCAACCTTCAGTGAAGCGCATTTGCCGCAACTGCAAAGTCATCCGTCGCAAGGGCGTCGTGCGCATCATTTGCAAGGACCCGCGTCATAAGCAGCGCCAGGGCTGAAAGCCCGGGACGTGTCCTGAGTTTGTCAATTTTAGAAATATTGGAGTGATTCGATGGCCCGTATCGCAGGGGTAAACATTCCGAACCATCAGCATGCCGAAATCGCCCTGACGGCGATCTATGGTATCGGCCGTACGCGTGCGCAGAAGATCTGCGACGCCGCCGGTATCGTGCGCACCACCAAGATGAAGGATCTGTCGGATTCCGACATGGACCGTCTGCGGGAGGAAGTCGGCAAGTTCACCGTCGAAGGCGATCTGCGCCGCGAGGTCACCATGAGCATCAAGCGTCTCATGGACCTGGGTTGCTATCGTGGCATGCGTCACCGCAAGGGTCTGCCCTGCCGCGGCCAGCGCACCCGTACCAACGCCCGTACCCGCAAGGGTCCGCGCAAAGCCATCGCCGGCAAGAAGTAACAGGGAAAGAACATGGCAAAGACTGCAACCAAGGTTCGCAAGAAGGTCAAGAAGAACGTGGCCGAGGGCATCGCCCACATCCACGCTTCCTTCAACAACACCATCATCACCATCACCGATCGCCAGGGCAATGCGTTGTCCTGGGCGACTTCCGGCGGTGCCGGCTTCCGGGGATCCCGCAAGTCCACGCCCTTCGCGGCCCAGGTGGCTGCCGAAGCGGCGGGCAAGGCGGCCCAGGAGTGCGGCGTCAAGAATCTGGAAGTTCGCATCAAGGGCCCCGGTCCCGGCCGCGAGTCTTCCGTACGCGCCCTCAACGCGCTGGGTCTGAAGATCACCGCCATTTCCGATGTCACGCCGGTGCCCCACAACGGCTGTCGTCCGCCCAAAAAGCGCCGCATTTAAGGAGAAAGACAAGTGGCTCGCAATCTCGATCCCAAATGCCGTCAATGTCGCCGTGAAGGCGAGAAGCTCTTCCTCAAGGGCGAAAAGTGCTTCACGGACAAGTGCGCCATCGAGCGCCGTTCCTACGCGCCTGGTCAGCATGGCCAGAAGTCCGGCGCCCGCCTCTCCGATTACGGAGTCCATCTTCGTGCCAAGCAGAAGATTCGCCGGGTCTATGGCGTTCTGGAGGGACAGTTCCGCAAGACCTTCGCCGACGCCGAGCGCAAGAAAGGCCAGACCGGCGAAAACCTCCTCCAGTTGCTCGAATCCCGCCTGGACTCCGTCGCCTACCGCATGGGCTTTGGGGCCTCTCGCGCCGA
>SSTB01000271.1 GCA_009469665.1 Azonexaceae bacterium
AAAACCAGTTCGTCTGCGCCGATCTCCCATGCGACCTTGCCGCCAGCGGCGTAGTAGATCGCCCGCTCGATGTCGAGCCAGCGAAATGGGTTTCCAGCAATGTCGAGGGCCAGAATCTGGGTCATGGTTGCACCTGATGTCAGTCCTTGAACAATTCGGGAATGGGGTCTGGATGGCCTGCCCGGCTGGATTCGAACCAGCGGCCTTCGGCTTCGGAAACCGGCGCTCTTCCGGGCTGAGCTACGGGCAGGAAGAAGGCAACCGCCCGGAGGCGGTCACCCCTTGATGCAAAGGACTTGCTTCAACGTATGACGGACCTCGACCAGATCCTCCTGGGCCGCCATCACCGCATAGATGTCCTTGTAGGCCGCTGGGATCTCGTCGATCACGGCTGAGTCCTTCCGGCACTCGACGCCTGTCGTCTGGTTGCGGAGGTCGCCGATGGAATACTGGCGTTTGGCCGCACCCCGCGACATGCGACGGCCCGCTCCGTGGCTGCAGGAGCTGTACGAATCCGGATGACCTTTGCCGGCGACGATGAACGAGCGCGCACCCATGCTGCCCGGGATGATCCCAAACTGCCCTGCGCGGGCCTGCACAGCGCCCTTGCGGGTCACCCAGACTTTTTCGCCGAAGTGTTCCTCGACCGACGAGAAATTGTGGTGACAGTTGATGATCTCACCGGCGACCGCGAACTTGTCTCCGAAGGCCTCCGCCATCACCTTCAGGATGAGGTGGAGCATCAAGTCGCGGTTGAGCGCGGCGTAGTCCTGCGCCCAGGTCATCCCGGCTACGTAGGCGTCGAACTCGGCGGTGCCTTCGTCAAGCCACGCCAGATCCCGGTCGGGAAGGGCGTATCCCTTGGCCTTTGCATGGGTTTTTGCCATACCGATGGCGGTTTCGCCGATCACTTTCCCGATGTTCCGGCTACCGGAATGCAGCATGATCCAGACACGGTCGCGTTCGTCCAGGCAGACTTCGATGAAGTGGTTTCCGCCACCAAGAGTCCCGACCTGATTCCAGACCTTTCCCGGGTGGCTCAAGCGACCAACCTGTCCCATGATCGCCAGTCCGTCGAAGCGTTCGTGCAGGGCCTTGGCGCGCCGATGAAGGGCGATCCCCTGCAGACCGTCGCCGAAGGTACCCACCGGCTTCTTGTGGGCGTCGAAGCCGACTGGCACCATTGCTTCGATGGCGGCCCGTACGGTCGAAAGCGAATCCGGTAGATCGCCGGCCGCCAGCGAGGTTTCGACGGCCAGCATCCCGCATCCAATATCGACGCCGACAGCAGCAGGGATGATGGCCCGGCGAGTCGGGATCACCGAGCCAACCGTCGCTCCCTTGCCGAGATGGACGTCTGGCATGACCGCGACGTGGCCGGCTACGATTGGCAGCGAAGCGATGTTACGCAATTGCGCCATGGCGTCCTGTTCGACCGGGACACCTTCGGTCCACATGCGGATTTCGCGCAAGGCACTCTCCTTATTCTTGGGGTGACCGACCGGGTTTGAACCGGCGACCTCGCGGGTCACAACCGCGCACTCTGCCAACTGAGCTACGGCCACCACTGGGTTAGGACGCCAGCAGGTGCTGGCGCGAGACTTCGATGAACTGCTCGATCACGTGTATCGACATGTTGTTCTCCTTATCGTTATGGGCAAGGGCGGCTGGGATCGAACCAACAACCTGCGGAATCAAAGTCCGCTGCTCTGCCGATTGAGCTACGCCCCTATGGGTTGGACGTGCGGGCGGGAGTCTCACCCGCCTGGGCCGGTTTTGCAGACCGGTGCATGGATGCTCTGCCACCGCACGAGAAGTTGGAGCCGGGTGTGGGACTCGAACCCACGGGGGATTGCTCCGCCTGCTTACAAGGCAGGTGCTGTCGCCGCTGAGCCAACCCGGCACAAGTGGTCCTACGGCGTGGAGTCGAACCACGACCTGGGGGTTATCTGCCCGAAACGCTTATAAGGCGTCCTGCTCTGCCGAGAGCTGCCGTAGGAAATGTTTTGGTCGAGACGGGTGGAATCGAACCACCGACATCCTGCGTATGAAGCAGGCGTTCTAGCCGCTGAACTACGTCTCGGGCGCCCACGGCAGGAATCGAACCCGCCAGTCCTCCGGGTAGAAGCCGGATGCCTATCCGCTCGGCCTCGTGGGCAGGGATGATCGGACGGACGAGACTCGAACTCGCATCCCAGAGCGGGCTCTTCGGGTTTAAGCCGAGGGCGTCTGCCGATTGCGCCACCGTCCGGTACTGGTGCGAAGCCCCGGAGTCGAACCGGGAGGCGCCGAATTTTGAGTACGGCAGGTATGCCAATTCCCTTCAGCTTCGCGTGAATGGTGCCTTCCCCGGGATTCGAACCCGGAACAACTGGTCCCTGAAACCAGCGCGTATGCCAGTTGCGCCAGACCAGGAGCCGCAGGCGACGCAGGACAGCCGAAGGCTGGTCCCGAGCACCGCGAGGGATGCGCGAAGTGCACAAAGGCGTGGTCTGGTGCCGACCCCCGGCTTCGAACCGGGAAACCCTTGCTTCTAAGGCAAGGAGGTATGCCTATTCCCTTCAGGTCGGCAAAGCTGGTGCCCAGAGCGGGAGTCGAACCCGCAGAATCATGCCCCTCAAGCATGCACGTATGCCTATTCCGTCATCTGGGCAAAGGTGGTGTCCGGTGACGGGTTCGAACCGCCGACCCGCTGCTTGTAAGGCAGCCGCTCTCCCAACTGAGCTAACCGGACATTGGATGGTCTCCCCGGCAGGAATCGAACCTGCGGCCTGCCGACTAGGATTCGGCCGCTCTTCCTGCTGAGCTACGGAGAGGAAAGAGTGGCGCCTCGTAGGGGATTTGAACCCCTGGCTTCCCGCTAGACAGGCGGGCACTCTGGCCGCTGAGTTAACGAGGCGATGGCGGAGGATCAGGGATTCGAACCCTGGCGCCCGGGTTTTGCCGGACTCTCCCTTAGCAGGGGAGCACCTTTAGCCGCTCGGCCAATCCTCCTTGAACCGTGGTCAGCGTGGCGAGAATCGAACTCGCGACCTCAAGCTCCCCGAGCTTGCGCGCGGCCATCTGCGCTACACGCTGTCGTTTGGCCTCGCCCGCAGGGGTCGAACCTGCGGCCTTCGGTTTCGTAAACCGACGCTCTTCCAACTGAGCTAGGGCGAGAAAATCTGGCGGAAGGAGAGGGAGTCGAACCCCCGCGGCGTTGCCGCCCATCTGATTTCGAATCAGCGCCGTTCGGCCTCTCCGGCATCCTTCCAAGGTACTGGCGCCCCGTGACGGACTCGAACCGCCACCGCCGGTTTTGGAGACCGGAACTCTGCCAATTGAGCTAACGGGACTTGAAGTGGTCCTTGGACTCCGGATCGAACGGAGGACCTGCGCGTTATCGACACGCCGCTCTGCCTACTGAGCTATCCAAGGAAGTCTGGCGGAGAGACAGGGAGTCGAACCCTGGCGCCGCATCGCTGCGACCATCCGGTTTCCAACCGGCGCCCTTTGGCCTCTCAGGCATCTCTCCAATAAGTTGTTGCCCGCGCGTGGCCGCTGTCTTTCATCCGGGAGCCACCCGGACACCGACAGCGCGTTGTGCTCCCCTGCGCGGTGGGGTAGGCCTGGCTGGGCCGGTCTTTCGTTGCCGCAAACTCTGGCGGAAGACGGCTGGTGCCGACCCGCAACCGGTTGCCCGGTCCAACCGCTTTCAAGGCGGTGCCCGGCGCCGGCCGGGATCGTCTTCCGTATTCTGGTCTCGCGCCACCGACTCGAACGGTGATCTTCCTGGCCCCAAACCAGGCGACTTGCCCATTAGCCCAACGCGAGAACAATCTGGTGGAGGCCCAGGGAGTTGAACCCTCGAAGACAAGATCCTTGCAAGGGATCTCCGCAGCCCGCTGCTGCCCCCAAAATCCGTTTTGCTGCGCACCCTGGAATCGAACCAGGCTCATTCCTGATTAACAGTCAGGCGCCTACACCTTGCTTGCTCGTGCGCATCGAAACAGACTTCATACTGGTGGGAGCACTGGGACTTGAACCCAGACCTGGCACCTTAAAAGGGTGCTGCGCTGCCTTTACGCCATACTCCCGCTGTAATTCCAACTTTGCCTCCCGGCGCAGGGCTTTTTCGCTCTTGCCATGGGCACCCGCAGTTCTGAACTTGGCCACCGCGACCAGCGGATTGCGCGGGGCCGATCTCTTTCGCTTCATGGTTTGCTACCTCCATCTGTTTTCACAAGGCTGACGACTCGCGTTGAACCGCCGGGCCCGGTGGCTCAACGGAGGCATGCACGCGCCAGCCAGAATTTGGTGCCGCCGGAAGGTATCGAACCTTCCTTCTCCCGCTCTTCACGCAGGCGCTAATCCGTCTCAGCTACAGCGGCAAATCTGGAGCGGGGTACGAGACTCGAACTCGTTTAGCCAGCTTGGAAGGCTGGAGCACAACCCATATGCCAACCCCGCAATACATTGGTAGACCGTGCGGGATTCGAACCCGGCCTGGCCGCCTTGAAAGGGCGGTGACCTCACCAGAAGTCCAACGGTCCATTTCCATAGCGAAGCCGACTTCGTGCCGCTTCCCCGCCAAGAAGCCCGCGGCGTTCCGACTGGCGACCGGGGACGGCAATCCTTGTCCGGAGCACCCTTGGCGCATACGCTTCCACCGTGCCTGCAGCGGAAGACGAAGAGGGCTTCGCTATGGAGCGGACAGCCGGATTCGAACCGGCGACCTACACCTTGGCAAGGTGTCGTTCTGCCAACTGAACTATGTCCGCAATTCCGGCGGCGGTTGCCCACCGCCGGAAGACCACATTCCCGAATTGTTAAGGAGCAATTGGCCGGCGTTTCCGCCCGCCGCTGACCCCAGTGGGCCAGCTTCCATCTGGTGGGGTGTCCAGGTAACGATCCTGGCCAGCCGTGGCATCGGTTTTACAGACCGCTCCGCGTCCTTAGCGGAATACCACCCCAAGTTCTTTCAAACGCAAGGCCCCAAAAGCAAGGAGCCCGGACTGCTTTCGCTAATCCGGGCTCCTTTGTCTGGAACCGTAATCTTCTCGATTACGCAGGATGACTACATGGTCATCCTCCCGGATCGCCTGCTATCGTTCTCCCAGCCATACCCGACGGGCAGACACGGCAAATGGATGCAGGCCACGGATGAATTCGTGCGCTTCAGTGCGCCTCGCATGGAGACGACGGACGCAATGCGGCATGGCAAGCCGAATCCGCCTGTCCGCTGCTGCGATATTGCGAGTCTCTGAAGAGTCATGTTCCTGTCCGTCGTGGTTGATGGTTGCGGGAGAAGGATTTGAACCTCCGGCCTCCGGGGTATGAACCCGGCGCGCTGCCAGCTGCGCTATCCCGCCATGTGCTCGATAACGTGCAGTCTGCCAATAGGTTGACCCAACGTCAACGCCTTGGCGCAATATTTTTGCATCCGATGCTAAATTATTGTTGGAAGCGCGCAACTCCCCTAGAATTGCGCCATGTCGAAATCAGCCCCAATGCCCCGAAGAAAGATCATTTGGCGCGTCCGTGTCATGATGGCCGAACGGGGGG
>SSTB01000272.1 GCA_009469665.1 Azonexaceae bacterium
CACCCTGAACCGGGTGTTCCGGCTGCTCGATCCGGCGCAGTTCGAGGCGGCTTACCAAGGCTGGGTCGGCGGTATCGTTGGCGCCGTCGAAGGCCTGGTGGCGATCGACGGAAAGACCGTGCGCTGCTCGGCCGATGGCTTACGCGGGGACATCCATCTGGTCAGCGCCTATGCCACCCGCCACGGCCTGTCGCTTGGGCAGGTGAAGGTGGCGGACAAGACCAACGAAATCACGGCAATTCCCTGTCTGCTGTCGGTCCTCGACATCGAGGGCTGCCTGGTCAGTATTGACGCGATGGGCTGCCAGAAGGAGATTGCCCGCGAGATTGTGGCCGACAGGAAGGCCGACTTTCTTCTGGCGGTCAAAGGCAACCAGCCGTTGCCAGCGCCTTTGCGCTGGCACAGACTGACGCGCTGCAAACGGCCGGCCAAGGCCAATCGGCGATTGACCTGGGGCATGGCCGGATCATCCATCGCCAATGCTGGGTAGCCGACAACGACGGCCGGGTCGATCCGGCCGAGTGGTCCGGTTGCCGGACCTTGGGATGGGTGAAGACGACCCGCATCGAAGACGGAAAGATGGGTGAGACCGAGCATCGGCATTACATCAGTTCCCGTTCCCTCACCGTCACGGAACTGGCCGAGGCGGTGCGCGGCCATTGGGGAGTGGAAAACGGACTGAATTGGCATCTGGACGTGACCTTCGGCGAGGATGTGCGCACCGTGAAAAAGATCATGGTCCGGAGAATGTGTCGTTGATGAACAAGATCGTCCTGGCGCTCCTCAAGTTGGCACCGCCGTCCAAATCGACCCGCAAGATCAGCTTGCGCCGTCGCCGGCTGATGGCCGCTTGGGACGACGACGCCCGGATGGAACTCTTCGGTATGCGCCTCCTGTCGGAACCGGCTCTGCCTATGGAAGCCGCTGAATGAGATCACCTGACTCAGCTCATGCTAAATAAATGCGGAGGCCCTGCAGTTGCGATGCAGAAATGGTGTCGGAATATTTTACAAACGCCATGTGGCTAGGCAGAAAAACGCACATAACGGATTGTATTTATTTATAAACAATATTTCGGCATGGGTTTTGCATGAGTCGATCGCTGTTATCTAACTTATGGGGGTACAAAATGTTTCGTTCGCTTCGAACACTGATTTTATCTTTTTCCTTGTTAAGTCTGCCTTTGGCCGCTTCTGCCACCGTCATGAGCTATGACCTTTCTTGGGCCGGTAGCGGGGGCTATTCCGGGGCTGGCTCGTTTAGTTTCGACGATGCTTCGATTGGTGGCGACAACTTGGTTACGAAAGTAGATTTCCTCAGCTTTGGCTTTAGTTTTTTTGATTCGAGCAGCACTTTGCTCAAAACGTACGATTTGTCGAACCAGGAACCTGCTTGGATGATGGCGTTCCACACCGATACGTTACTTATCGACCAAGGTCCTACTATTAATCTAATCATCGGTGCAATTTCACCTTTGGATTACGTGCTAGTTCGGGCCAACGGATGCACTGGTGACGAAATGGTGCTCTATCAAGGCGACGGTAGCTGCGGTGGTACTTTCTTGGATAGGGGGGGGGAACTCACCGCCTCGCCTTCGAGTAGCGTTCCGGAACCAGCCTCGCTTGCTTTATTGGGGCTCGGCCTTGCCGGTATCGGTGTGACTCGTCGTCGTAAGCAGTAACCTCAACTCATTTCAAATGAAAAAGCCCGGTCAAGTGCCGGGCTTTTCATTTTCTGTTTTTCTGAATGACAGCAGCGAGTTGGTTTCTACCGTATCCATTGCAAGCCGCGAACTTCCGCTTTGGGTCGAAAGTACGCTTTGGCTTCCGAATTTCGCCGGTAAACTCGACCAGCCCAAACCCAAATTTCCAAGGGCGCCTTTCAAGAAACACATCCTAACTAATTGAAAGTTTGGATGGTTTTAAGTGGTCACAGCCAGGGGGGTGAGTTGGAAGCCGAGTTTTTCAGCGCGCTTGGCGAGGTGGTGCATGACGCGCTGGCGGTACCGTTCCTCGTA
>SSTB01000273.1 GCA_009469665.1 Azonexaceae bacterium
ATTCGGGGATTTCGGAATCGGCGTCGGCAAAGACGTAGAGCTCGCCTCCACGGGCCTTCACCTCCTGCAGGTTGCTCTTGAGCTTTTCCAGCAGGGTGTCGTTGGGGGCGACGGAAATGACCGGCATTTCCCGATCCACCAAGGCCAGGGGACCGTGCTTCAATTCACCGGCGGGGTAGGCTTCGGCGTGGATGTAGGAGATTTCCTTCAGTTTCAGCGCGCCTTCGAGCGCAATGGGGTAGTGGCGGCCACGACCGAGGAAGAGGGCGTGGTGCTTGTTGGCGAATTTTTGCGCCCAGGCTTCGATTTCCGGTTCCAGTTCGAGCACCTTGTTCACCGCCACGGGCAGGTGGCGCAGGCTGTCGAGGTAGGAGGTTTCCGCTTCCGCATCGAGGCGGCCCCGCACCTTGGCCAGCACCAGGGTCAGGAGGAAGAGGGCCGCGAGCTGGGTGGTGAAGGCCTTGGTCGAGGCGACGCCGATTTCCGGACCCGCCCGGGTGATGAAGCGCAGGGCCGACTCCCGCACGATGGCCGATTCCGGCACGTTGCAGATGGCCAGGGTACGCAATTGCCCGAGGGATTTGGCATGGCGCAGGGCGGCCAGGGTGTCGGCGGTTTCGCCGGATTGGGAAATGGCGACCACCAGTTGATCCGCGTCCGGCACCGAGTCGCGATAGCGGTACTCGCTGGCAATCTCGACCGTGCAGGGCAGGCCCGAGATGGCCTCCAGCCAGTAGCGGGCGGTCAGCCCCGAGTGGTAGCTGGTGCCGCAGGCCAGGATCAGGATGGAGCGGGCGCCGGCCATCACGTCGGCCGCCTCGGCACCGAAGATGCCAGGCTGGATGCTCTTGCTGCCCCCGACCATCTCCAGGGTGTTGGCCAGGGCGTCGGGCTGCTCGAAAATTTCCTTCTGCATGTAGTGGCGGAATTTGCCCAGTTCGACGGCGTCGGCCGAAAGCTGGGAAACCGTCACCGGCCGCTCCGCCGGCTGTCCGCCGGCCTGCACGATGCGCACTGATTCCGGGGTCAGTTCGGCAATGTCGCCGTTCTCCAGATAGACCATGTTGCGGGTGACCTGAAGCAGGGCCGAGGCGTCGGAGGCCGCATAGTTGCCACCCTCGCCGCGTCCGAGCAGCAGGGGTGAGCCCTCCCGGGCGACGACCACCCTGCCGGGCTGGCGCCGGTCGATGACCGCGATGGCGTAGGCGCCCACCAGACGGGTCGTGGCCTGCTGTACGGCCTTGAAGAGGTCGGGCTCGATCTTGAGGGTTTCCTCGACCAAGTGGGCGATGCTTTCGGTGTCGGTGTCCGAGGTGAAGGCGTAGCCCTTGGCCGCCAGTTCCTCACGCAGGGCCTCGTAATTTTCGATGATGCCGTTATGCACCACGGCGATGTGGCCCGAGACGTGGGGGTGAGCGTTGCGCTCGCTGGGGGCTCCGTGGGTCGCCCAGCGGGTGTGGGCGATGCCGGTGGCCGATGTAGTGGCCGCCGAAAGGGCTTCTAGTTCAGCCACCCGGCCCACGGATCGGACCCGGTCAATGCCGCTGGCACCGATGACCGCCAGACCGGCGGAATCATAACCCCGGTATTCGAGCTTCTTCAGGCCCTCGATGAGGACGGGAACGATATTGTTGCCGGCTGCTGCCGCGACGATGCCGCACATAGGGGATCCTTATACCTTGTAGTAATCGCGATACCAGGCGATGAAACGACCCACCCCTTCCTTGACCGAGGTGGCCGGCGCGAAGCCGACCCATTCGTCAAGGAGTGCCGTATCGGCATAGGTGGCCGGAACGTCGCCGTCCTGGAGGGGGAGAAGATTCTTTTCGGCCGTGCGTCCCAGGGCTTCTTCGATGGCGCCGATGAAGTCCATGAGGGGCACGGGATTGTGGTTGCCAATGTTGAAGACCCGGTAGGGCACGTTGCTGGTGGCCGGATCGGCCTCGTCGGACAGGTAGGCCGGGTTCGGTTCGGCGATGCGGTCGGTCACCCGAATGACGCCCTCGACGATGTCGTCCACGTAGGTGAAGTCGCGCTGCATCTTGCCGTAGTTGAAGACATCGATGGGGCGGCCTTCCAGGATGGCCTTGGTGAACAGGAAGAGCGCCATGTCGGGACGCCCCCAGGGGCCGTAGACGGTGAAGAAGCGCAGGCCGGTGGTGGGCAGTCCGTAGAGATGGCTGTAGGTGTGGGCCATCAGTTCGTTGGCCTTCTTGGTGGCGGCGTAGAGGCTGACCGGATGGTCGACGCTGTCATGCTCCGAGAAGGGCATGCGGGTGTTGCCGCCATAGACACTGGAACTGGAGGCATAGACCAGATGCTTGACCGCGTTGTGGCGGCAGCCTTCGAGGATATTCACGAAGCCTACGATATTGCTATCCACGTAGGCGTGGGGATTCTGGAGGGAGTAGCGCACCCCGGCCTGGGCGGCGAGGTGGATCACCTTGTCGAACTTTTCCTCGGCGAAGAGCTTTTCCATGCCCGGTCGGTCGGCCACGTCCAGTTTCACGAAGCGGAAACCGGGCTGGCCGGTCAGGCGCTTCAGGCGGTTTTCCTTGAGGCTGACCTCGTAGTAGTCGTTGAGATTGTCGAGGCCGACCACTTCGTCGCCCCGGGCCAGCAGGCGCAGGGAGGTGGTCATGCCGATAAAGCCGGCCGCGCCGGTCACGAGGATTTTCATGAAGGGAACCTATGGGAAGGGATGCTCATTTTACCGCAGCGCAGCATTGTCCCCGCGACAGCCCCCACCCGGTAGCGGGAAGCATGAATCGTGAGCCGAAGGGTTTCGCAGGCCGGGGACATTTATAATCTGCGCTTCGCAAGATTTTCGGACCCGCCATTTTATTCGCCGATGAATATCCTGTTGGTGAAAACTTCCTCACTCGGCGACGTGATCCACAACCTGCCGGTGGTCAGCGATCTCCTGCGTCGGCTTCCGGACCCGGTGATCGACTGGTGCGTCGAAGAAAGCTTCGCCGGCATCCCGCGCCTGCATCCCGGCGTAAGACGCATCATTCCCGTGGCGGTGCGGCGCTGGCGCAAGACGCCGCTCTCGCCGGCCACCTGGCGGGAGATCCGGGCCTTCCGGGAGCGTCTGCGTTCCGGCGCCTACGATGTGGTCCTCGACACCCAGGGACTCATCAAAAGCGCCCTCATCGCCCGCCAGGCCCGCGGCCCGGTCTGCGGCTATTGCGCCGAGGCGGCCCGGGAGCCTCTCGCAGCCCGGTTTTACGACGAGACCTTCGCCATCCCCAAATCCGCCCATGCCGTCGATCGCAACCGCTGGCTCGCTGCGGCCGCCTTCGATTACCCGGGCGACCTGCCGCTGGATTACGGCCTCAAACCGCCCCCCTTCGCGGCTGATTGGCTGCCTGCCGCCCCCTATGCCGTGCTCCTCACCGCCACCAGCCGCGACGACAAGCTGTGGGATGAAGCCAGTTGGAAACTGCTCGGCCACGAGCTGGCTTTCCGAGGCCTGCGGGCCGTCCTGCCCGCCGGAAATGCGGTGGAGCGGGAACGCGCGGCAAGGGTGGCGGCGGGGATTCCCGACGCCGTGGCGGCGCCCCCCCTGGGGCTCGACGCCCTGGCCGGGCTGCTTGCCGGCGCCCGTCTGTGCGTCGGTGTGGATACAGGCTTGACCCATCTGGCGGCAGCGGTCGCCGTCCCCACCGTGGCGCTGTACACGGCCACCGCGCCGGAACTGACCGGCGTGGTCGGAACCGCTTTCTTTCGCAACCTCGGCGGCCCCCGCCTCCGGCCAACGGCCCAGTCGGTGATCGACACCCTGGCACCGGTGCTGGCCTGACGGCCATGGGCCGACCTTCGGCAACGACGCCCTCTCGATGAAGCCAGAAGCCTCGGCAAGCGCCGCCCGTTCCCCCAACCCGGTTCCCGCGACGCGGGGGAGCGGAGTGGCGGGAAAAGCCGCGCTGCTTCCTTGATGGCACGCCTCGCCTACTGTCTCCTGCTCTGGCTGGGTTCTCCCCTGGTCTGGCTGAGGCTGTTGTGGCGCAGCCGGCGGCAGCCCGAGTATCGGCTCGCCGTCGGCGAACGTTGGGGTTTTTATCCCCGCCGGGGGAAACGCCCGCTCCTCTGGGTCCACGCCGTGTCGGTCGGGGAGACCCGCGCCGCCCAGCCCCTGGTGGAGGCCCTGCTGGCCGCTCATCCGGACCATGATCTTCTCCTCACCGCCATGACCCCCACCGGACGGGCAGCCGGGCATGAGTTGTTCGGCGACCGCGTGCTGCAGGCCTTTCTGCCCTACGACTATCCGGGGGCCGTGCGCCGCTTCCTGAAGCACTATTCGCCCCGACTGGGCATCCTCATGGAAACGGAAATCTGGCCCAATCTCCTGGCCGAGGCCCGCCGGCAGGGCATCCCGGTCGGCCTGGTGAATGCCCGGCTCTCCGAGCGCTCGGCAGCGGGATACCGCCGTTTCGCGCCGCTGTCCAGGCCAGCCCTGGCTGCGCTGGCCGGAGTGGCCGCCCAGACCCCGGCCGACGCCAGCCGGCTGGCCGCCTTGGGAGCCCCCTGCGTGACGGTGTGCGGCAATTTGAAATTCGACGTCACGCCCGACCCGCAACGCATCGAACAGGGCCGCCAGTGGCGAGCGGCCTTCGGGCACCGACCGGTATGGCTGGCCGCCAGCACCCGGGAGGGCGAAGAAGCCCTCCTTCTGCCCCTGCTGAATCGCCTGCCACCGGAGGCGCTGCTCATCCTGGTGCCCCGCCACCCTCAACGCTTCGACGAAGTCGCCGGCCTGGCGCGGGAGTTGGGTGGTTCTGCGCCGGTCCGGCGCAGCGCAGGCCTGCCGGGGCCGGAAGTCCGCGTCTGGATCGGCGATTCAATGGGTGAAATGCCGGCCTACTATGCCGCGGCCGACCTGGCCTTCGTGGGCGGCAGCCTGTTGCCCCTGGGGGGCCAGAACCTGATCGAGGCCGCAGCCTGCGGATGCCCGGTCCTCATCGGGCCCCACACCTTCAATTTCGCCCAGGCGACGGAAGACGCCATTGCCGCCGGCGCAGCCCGAAGGGTCGCCGATGGGGAAGCCTTGCTTCAGGCTGTCGCCGGACTCCTGGCCGAAGGGGGAGCACTTGCGGCCATGCGGGAAGCCTGCGGCCGGTTCAGCGCAAGCCACCGGGGTGCGACCGAACGCACCCTGGCACTCATCGAGCGGTGGCAGGATCCAGGAGCGCGTTGGCCTGGGCCAGATCGTCCTCGGCCAGAGCCCCCACGGCAGCCTTGAGTTTCAGCTGGGCCATGAGGGTGTCGAGCGCCGCCCTGGCGAAGTCGCGGCGGGTCTGATAGACCTGATTTTCGGCATTGAGGACATCGATGTTGATGCGCACACCGACCTC
>SSTB01000274.1 GCA_009469665.1 Azonexaceae bacterium
ACCAGGGACCCCATGCGGTCCCCGAAGGCCTTCTCGGCCATTTCCTGCAATTTTACGTCCAGGGTCAGGACGAGGTTGTTGCCGGACACCGGCGGGATGCGCTTCAGGCTGCGCACGGCGCGACCGCCTGCGTCGATTTCGACCTGTTCGTAACCGGTCTCTCCATGCAATTCGAACTCGTAGCGCTGTTCCAGCCCGGTTTTGCCGATGTGATCGGTGCCCTTGTAATTGGCCTCCTGACCCCGCTCTCCGATCCACTCCAGATCCCGGTCAGTGATTCGGCCGATGTATCCCAGGGCGTGGGACGCCACCGAACCCAGGGGATACTGGCGGAAGAGACGGGCCTTGACCTCGACCCCGGGAAACCGATAGCGGTGGGCAGCGAAGCGCGCGACTTCCTCGTCCGTGAGACGAGTGCGGATGGGAATGGATTCGAAATTCTTGGCTTCGTCGAGCAGGCGCTTGAAGCGCTTGCGGTCCTTGGGCTGGATATCGATCAGTTCCGCCAGGCCGTTGATGGTCGCCTCCAGGGCCGTGACGCGCGACGGCGTGATTTCCAGTGTGAACGCGGAGTAGTTGCGCGCCAGGATAATGCCATTGCGATCAGTGATGACGCCCCGGTTGGGGACGATGGGGACCAGGGCGATGCGGTTATCCTCAGCTCGGGTCTGGTAATAGTCGTGCTGGATGACCTGCAGGTAGGAAAAGCGCCCAACCAGCAAGGCAAAGGCCCCGAGGATGGCGAACCCCGCGACGAGCACCCGGAAGCGAAAGCGTTCCAGGTTCCCTTCCGGATTGTGAAAGTCGCTCACCGCCGATCCCGGCTAGTCGTCAGTTAGATAGGTTTGCGTCGGTGCCGAGGCGCGCATCCGCGCCCGGGTCACGCGAAGCGAACCGCAGCCATAGCCATAGCCATAGCGAGGATGGGCGACGAAACGAGCGGTGATGCGGGGCGGGCCGAACATAGCTGAACCTATCTGACTGACGACTAGATCGGGCGATTGTCGTCGCGCTCCACCGGCTGGAACTGGGGCAGAAGCAGAACGAAGGTAGCCGGGATCCACAGCGGGGTGGCGATCAGGGGTCCGACGAAGTAGCCCCAGCCGGGGAAATCGGCCCCCGCGGCCAGGCGCACCGCCCCCTGGATGATCTGGCAGAGCAGCAGGAGGGGAAGAATCTGAAGGGCCTGCTGCGCCAGCGGGAACCACAGGATGCGGCGCGACAGGGACGAAGCAGCGAAGGCGAGCAGAACATAGGCCAAGCTGTGCTGGCCAAGGACCGCTCCATCGGCAACATCCATCAGAAGGCCGCACAGGAAAGCCCATCCCATGCCAACGCGACGAAACTCACGCACTGACCAAAAGCACAAGACCAGGGCCAGCCAGTCCGGGACGCCAGGCCAGGGCGCGGTGGGGACAAGATTGAGCAACAAGGCCACGACAAAGGTCAGGGCGATGTACCAGGGGCGCACCGGCAGGAGGATGCGGGACGAGGAGAAAGTCGGCTGCATCAGGGCGCTCCTCTCGCAGCGCGCCGCTTTGCCGGGCGCAGGCCGGACTTTTCGCTCTCCGCGGTAGCGCGGGAGGCATCCTCCGGCGGCGGGGGCGGCAGGTTTTCGCGGCGGTCGAGAATCATGACCTCGCCGAAATTCTCGACCGCCGCCACCGGCTGACAATAGATGCGGGCGAAGGAATAGGCACTGTCCCGCTCGACCTTGACCACCCTGGCCACCGGAAATCCGGGCAGATAGATGCCGTCGAGGCCCGAAGTAACCAGGGTATCTCCCTCCTGGACATCCGCGTTGGCGGGCATGTACTTCATTTCCAATTGACCATTGCCCAGGCCGAAAGCTACCGAGCGCAGGCCGCTGCGCACCACCTGGACCGGGACGGCCTGATTCTTGTCAGTGATGAGGGTCACTTCGGCCGAAAACGGATAGACCCGCGTCACCTGACCTACCACACCGTTTTCGTCGATGGCGGGCTGGCCGGCGACGATGCCTGCCTGCTGCCCCTTGTCCACGACGATGCGGCGGGCAAAGGGATCCCGGGCGGTATAAAGAATTTGGGCGACCTGACCCTGCGCTTTTTCCCTGTCGCGAACGGCCAGCAAGCGGCGCAGGCGCTCGTTCTCAACTTCCAGATGGGCGAGGCGCTGGAGATCGGGAGCGCTGTTGAGCTTGGCATGCTTCAACTCCGCGTTTTCGTCGCGCAGGATGGCAATGCCCTCGAAATAGCCGTGAGCGATATCCACCAGGCTACCCGGGGTCTGGGCCACCCGCTGCACGGGGTCGATGACGAGAGCCACACTCTGGCGGAGGAAATCGAGGCTCTTGAAACGCAGGTCCACCACGAACAGGGCGACCGAAGCGGCGACGTAAAAAGTCAGGAGGGCCAGCGGTGCTGGCCCTCGCTTGAAGAACGGCGGCGGTGCGTGGTCGATGCCGGCCACTGCTGTGGAGAAAACTTATTCCGAGGCGAAAATCGACCCGAGCTTGTCCATCTTTTCGAGGGCCAGGCCGGAACCACGGGCCACGCAGGTGAGGGGCTCGTCGGCCACAATCACCGGCAGACCGGTTTCTTCCATCAGGAGGCGGTCCAGGTCACGCAGGAGCGCGCCGCCACCGGTCAACACCATGCCTTTTTCGGCAATATCGGCGCCAAGCTCGGGCGGCGTCTTCTCCAGGGCCGACTTGACCGCGGAAACGATCTGGTTGAGCGGATCGGTGAGGGCTTCCAGGATTTCGTTGGAAGAGATGGTGAACTTGCGAGGAATGCCTTCGGCCTTGTTGATGCCAGAGACCTCCATCTCCTTGACTTCGGCGCCCGGGAACGCAGATCCGATGGACTTCTTGATGTTTTCAGCCGTGTTCTCGCCGATCATCATGCCGTAGTTACGGCTGATGTAATTCATGATCGCTTCGTCGAGCTTGTCGCCACCGACGCGGACGGAACCGGCGTACACCATGCCGCCCAGGGAGATGACGCCCACCTCGGTAGTACCGCCACCGATGTCGACGACCATCGAACCAGTGGGCTCCGCCACCGGCAAGCCGGCGCCGATGGCAGCCGCCATGGGTTCCTCGATCAGATACACCTGGCTGGCGCCTGCGCCCAGGGCCGATTCGCGAATGGCGCGGCGTTCTACCTGGGTGGAACCGGAGGGGACGCAAATGATGATGCGGGGACTCGGGCTGAAAAGCTTGGAGTCGTGCACCTTCTTGATGAACTGCTTGAGCATCTGCTCGGTGACGGTGAAATCGGCGATCACTCCGTCCTTCATGGGACGGATGACGGTGATGCTGCCCGGGGCCTTGCCGAGCATTTCCTTGGCCTCTTTGCCGACGGCCTGGATGGTCTTGCGGGCATTGGGGCCGCCTTCGAGGCGGATGGCGACCACGGAGGGTTCGTCGAGGACGATGCCGCGGCCGCGGACGTAGATCAGGGTGTTGGCCGTGCCAAGGTCGATGGCAAGGTCGTTTGAGAAGTATTTATTCAGGAATCCGAACATCTGGGAAGCTCCGCCGGGGGTGCGGTAGGGAAAACTTTTATGATACCTTATAACGCTTCACGAAATAAGATTTCTGCCTGTTTTTTACGCAGAACGCCCTCCGGCAGAACCCCGAGACGATCCCATGTCCCTTACCCTGGAACAGGTCCGGCGCATTGCGCACCTCGCCCGCATCGAGGTCAGCCCGACCGAGGCCGAAGCAACCGTCGGCCACCTCAACGGCATCTTCCAGCTGATCGAAGCCATGCAGGCGGTGGACACCCGCGGCGTGGAGCCCATGGCCCACGCCCAGGATCTCGCTCAGCGCCTGCGCAAAGACGCAGTCAGCGAACCTGACATGCGGCAGGCCTTTCAAGCCATTGCCCCGGAAACCGAAACGGGCCTTTACCTGGTTCCCCGGGTCATAGAATAGCGAGGAGTGAGGGTTGAGGGGCGAGGATTCGGCGCCTGCTCATGCCACGCCGCATATGATTGAACGTTCTCTCAAGGAACTCTCGGCCGCCCTGGCGGCGAGGGAAATTTCGAGTGTTGAGCTTACCGGGCTCTATCTGGAGCGCATCGCGCGCCTCAACCCGGAGTACAACGCCTTCATCACGGTCGATCCGGAAACGAGTCTGGCCCAGGCCCGGGCAGCGGATGCCCGCATCGCCGCAGGCAATGCCGGGCCGCTTACCGGCATTCCCATCGCACAGAAAGACATCTTCTGCGCCGCAGGTTGGCTCACGACCTGTGGGTCGAAGATGCTTTCCAACTTCGTCTCGCCTTACGACGCCACGGTGATCCGGCGCATGCACGACGAAGCGGGCTTGGTCTGCCTGGGCAAGACCAACATGGACGAGTTTGCCATGGGCTCGTCCAATGAAACTTCCTTCTACGGTCCGGTGAAGAACCCCTGGGACGTGACGCGGGTTCCCGGCGGATCCTCCGGCGGTTCGGCTGCCGCGGTGGCAGCGCGGCTAGCCCCTGCCGCCACAGGCACCGACACCGGGGGTTCCATACGCCAACCCGCCGCCCTCTGCTGCCTCACCGGGCTGAAGCCCACCTACGGACTGGTCTCGCGTTACGGCATGATTGCCTTCGCCTCCTCCCTCGACCAAGGCGGCCCCATGGCTCGCAGCGCCGAAGATTGCGCCCTCCTGCTGGCCAGCATGGCCGGATTCGACGAGCGCGATTCAACCTCCCTCGACCGTCCGCGGGAAGATTACGCCGCTGCCCTCGACCGGACTCTCGATGGCCTCACCATCGGCCTGCCCAAGGAGTTTTTCGGTGAAGGCTGCGACCCGGCCGTGATGGCCGCCGTACGCACCGCCATTGCCCAATACGAAAAACTCGGGGCGCGAACCGTCGAAGTTTCCCTGCCCAATTCCCACCTTTCGGTCCCGGCCTATTACGTCATCGCGCCTGCCGAAGCCAGTTCCAACCTGTCGCGCTTCGACGGGGTGCGCTACGGCTACCGCGCGCCGGAGTACAGCGATCTCAACGACATGTACGCCAAGACCCGGGCCCAGGGGTTCGGGGCGGAAGTCAAGCGGCGCATCCTGATCGGCGCCTACGTGCTGTCCCACGGCTACTACGACGCTTACTACCTGCAAGCCCAACGTATCCGTCGCCTTATCGCCGACGATTTCGCCGCTGCCTTCAAGCACTGCGACGTGATCCTCGGGCCGACTTCGCCTTCCACCGCCTTCAAGCTGGGGGAAAAGGCCGCCGACCCCGTGCAGATGTACCTTTCCGACATCTACACCATCGCCGTCAATCTGGCCGGGCTGCCCGCACTGTCAGCCCCCTGTGGCTTCGTCAGCGAAGGTGGGACACGGCTTCCGGTGGGGCTTCAATTGATCGGCAATTATTTTTCCGAGGCACGCCTGCTCAACGTCGCCCATCGCTATCAGCAGGCGACAGACTGGCACCGGCAGGCCCCGGAGGGTCTTTGATGCGCCGGGTCGGGCCTTGGCTCGCCGCCGTTCTGCTCCTCGGCGCCTGTGCCGAGACCCCGCCGGTGCCTGAGCCCGAACCTGAGCCGGTGGTCCGCTCCGAAGCTGCGCCGCCAGCCGAGGAGCCCCTGCGCTCCCAGCCCCTCAAGTACTTGGCAGGTCGCAACCTGAAGCCCATGCCCACCCGTCCCCTCAATGTGAAATCGCGCTGTGCCCATCGGGATGCGGTAGGAACCCAGACCCGTCTCAATCTCCTGGTCCAGGATGCCCAAGTCAAGACCTTCAGCGCCCAGGTGACCATTCCCAAGCGGGGGACCTGCCGCTTCGACCTCAAGAATTTCCAGCAGACCGCCACGCTGCCTCAGGCGCTGCTCAAGGCCAAGGACGGCACCGCATGTTCCGTCCGCATGTGGGAACAGGGCAAGGAAGTCACCATCGCCTTCAACAGTTGCCCCAAGGCCTGCGAGGGCGAAGCTTTCAACTATCTGTGGCCGATCCTGGTGGATGCCAAGACCGGCCGTTGCACATGAGAAAACAGTCATGACCCAATGGGAAGTCGTCATCGGCATCGAGACCCACGCTCAGCTTGCCACCCAGTCCAAGATTTTCTCCGGCGCCTCCACCGCCTTCGGGGCTGCGCCCAACACCCAGGCCTGCGCCGTGGATCTGGCCCTGCCCGGCGTGCTGCCGGTGCTCAACAAGGCCGCCGTGGAATGCGCCATCCGCTTCGGCCTGGCCATCGGCGCCCAGGTGGCGCCCAGGTCCGTCTTCGCCCGCAAGAACTACTTCTACCCCGACCTGCCCAAGGGCTACCAGATCAGCCAGTTCGAGCTGCCGGTGGTGGTGGGCGGTACCGTCACCCTCCAGGTAGGGCAGGCTGACAAGGGCTATGAAAAGACTGTCCGCCTCACCCGTGCGCATCTGGAAGAAGACGCCGGCAAATCCCTGCACGAAGATTTTCACGGCAAATCCGGCATCGACCTCAACCGGGCCGGTACGCCGCTGCTGGAGATCGTTTCCGAACCCGACATGCGTTCCTCCGACGAGGCCGTGGCCTACGCCAAGGCCCTGCACGGGCTGGTGCGCTGGATCGGCATCTGCGACGGCAACATGCAGGAAGGTTCGTTCCGCTGCGACGCCAACGTCTCGGTGCGCCCCAAGGGCCAGGCCGAATTCGGCACCCGGCGCGAGATCAAGAACCTCAATTCCTTCCGTTTCCTCAAGGAAGCCATCGACTACGAAGTCCAGTGGCAGATCAACGAAATCGAGGAAGACCGCAAGATCCAGCAGGCCACCGTGCTTTTCGACCCTGACAGCGGCACAACCCGCACCATGCGCACCAAGGAAGACGCCCACGACTACCGTTACTTCCCCGATCCCGATCTCCTGCCCCTGGTCATCGGCGCCGACTGGATCGCCCGGGTTAAGGGCGAACTGCCCGAACTGCCGGGCCAGAAACGTGAGCGCTTCATGGCCGAGTTGGGGCTTTCCCCCTACGACGCCGCCACCCTTACCGCCAACCAGGAAACCGCCGCCTACTTCGAAGCGGTGGTGGGCGTCGCCGGCAGGGCCAATGCCAAGCCCTGCGCCAACTGGGTCATGGTGGATCTGGCCGCCCGCCTCAACAAGGAAGGCAAGGAACTGGCCGATTCGCCGGTCTCTGCTGCCCAATTGGGGGAGCTGATCCAACGCATCGCCGATAGCACCATTTCCAATGCCATCGCCAAGAAGGTTTTCGAGGCGTTGTGGAGCGGCGAAGGTGCCAGTGCCGACGCAATCATCGAGAATCAGGGCCTTAAGCAGATCACCGACAGCGGCGCCATCGAGGCCCTGGTGGATGAGGTGCTGGCGGCCAACGCCGCCAATGTGGCGGAATTCAAGGCTGGCAAGGAAAAAGCCTTCAACGCCCTGGTCGGCCAAGTGATGAAGGCGGCGAAGGGCAAGGCCAATCCTCAGCAGGTGAATGATCTGCTGCGCAAGAAACTGCTGGCGTGATCGCTTGAAAGGGCCGGTGCACCGGCACCGGTCCGGACGGCGTGCGTATTACGGCTTGGCCTGGGAAGGCAATTGCCGCTGGTGGGTGGAAATCTCGATGAAGCGCCGACGATCCTCTTCGAACTTCTGCCGCACCAGATCCATCTCGCGTTTTTTCGCTTCCAACAGCTCGGTCTGCGCCTTGATTTCGTAGTCGGCGTTCCGCAGCCCTGTCTCTACCTCCGGAGGCGCCGTCTTGCGGCGGTAGAACTCGGCTTCATCGGCCCAACGCTTGCGCTCCTTCTGGACCGTGGCAATGCGTTCCTCAGCCTGTCGCATGGCCTCTCGCACCTCACCCTCGGAACGCTGGCGGGCGGCTTCGATGTCTTCCAGGCTACCGTAGGTTTCCAGGAGTGCCTGATCCTTGCGGCGCTGAATGCGGGCAGCTTCTTCCAGAGCGCGCTGGCGCTTCGCCTCCGCCACACGTTCGGCCCTCTGTTCCGGAGTCAGGGCCCCTTCGACCTCCTTGATGACGTTCCCGGCTGAATCGAGGACGCGATAGGGCTTACCACGGCACTGCTCGGGCAAGCCATCCGAGCACACCCGTCGTCCGGTAGAAGGATCCTGGCAGCAGTAAAGGTTGGCCGCCTCAGCATGCAGGCTGCCGGCGGCGAGTGCCAGGGCGAGAGGAAGTCTAAGCGCCCACGCCATAGGTGTTCCGGTACAGGCTCACCGCCTGCTGGTGCTGGGAAAATTCGGGCTTGCTCTCGAGAAAGGCGAGGAGGTCGGCGAGAGTCGCCACGGCGATAACCGGAATGCCGTAGTCACGCTGGACTTCCTGCACCGCCGAGAGCTCACCCTGGCCGCGCTCCATGCGATCCAGGGCGATTAGGACGCCGGCGGGAGTCGCCCCGGCAGCCCGGATCAATTCGACGGATTCACGTACCGAAGTTCCGGCGGAGATGACGTCGTCCACGATCAGTACCCGACCCTGCAAGGGCGCCCCGACCAAGCTGCCACCCTCGCCATGATCCTTGGCTTCCTTGCGATTGAAGGCGAAGGGCAGATTGCGACCGCGCCGGGCAAGGGCCACGGCGATGGTGGCCACGAGGGGAATGCCCTTGTACGCCGGGCCGAACAACATATCGAAGGGCAACTCGCCGGCCTGGGCGGCATCTGCGTAGTACTCAGCCAGTTGTCCCAGCGAGGCACCATCATTGAACAGACCGGCATTGAAGAAGTAGGGCGAAAGCCGCCCGGCCTTGGTCTTGAATTGCCCAAAGCGCAGGACATTACAGGCGAGCGCGAAGCCGATAAACTGCCGCCGGAAATCCATGCTCTCCTCGAATCTTGTCATTTCGGCCGCTGCAGCCGGTGAAAGCGCCATGTTACGCATCATCTCCCTCAATCTCAACGGTATCCGCTCCGCGTGGAGCAAGGGTGTCCTGCCTTGGGTCAACGCGCAGCAGCCCGATTTGGTTTGCCTGCAGGAAATCAAGGCGCAACAGGCCGACTTGAGCACCGAGATGCTTGCGCCCGCAGGCTTGAACGCCGCTTACCACTGCGCCGACAAGAGAGGTTACAGCGGCGTCGGCTTGTGGTCCCGCCTTAGGCCGGACCGCGTCGTCGAGGGCATGGGACTGCCGGAATTCGACGCCGAGGGGCGCTTCCTGAGAGCTGATTTTGGCAATCTCAGCGTCATTTCCCTCTATCTACCCTCGGGGTCTTCTTCGCCGGAACGCCAGGCGGCCAAATTCCGTTTCATGGAGGGGTTTCTCCCCATTCTCGCTGGACTGTATGCCGAGGGGCGCGACATGGTCATCTGCGGCGACTGGAATATTGCCCACCGTGAGGCCGACCTCAAGAACTGGAAAGCCAACCGCAAGAATTCGGGCTTCCTTCCGGAGGAGCGGGCCTGGCTTTCCCGAATATTCGAAGAGATTGGTTGGGTCGATGTCTATCGCCGTCTGTATCCCGCTGCTGGCGAGGAAGCCTACACCTGGTGGTCCAATCGGGGACAGGCCTGGGCCAAGAACGTGGGCTGGCGCATCGA
>SSTB01000275.1 GCA_009469665.1 Azonexaceae bacterium
ACCGTTATAGTTACGGCCGCCGTTTACCGGGGCTTCGATCAAGAGCTTCGCTTGCGCTAACCCCATCAATTAACCTTCCGGCACCGGGCAGGCGTCACACCCTATACGTCCACTTTCGTGTTTGCAGAGTGCTGTGTTTTTAATAAACAGTCGCAGCGGCCTGGTATCTTCGACCGGCATGAGCTTACGGAGCAAGTCCTTCACCCTCGCCGGCGCACCTTCTCCCGAAGTTACGGTGCCATTTTGCCTAGTTCCTTCACCCGAGTTCTCTCAAGCGCCTTGGTATTCTCTACCTAACCACCTGTGTCGGTTTGGGGTACGGTTCCCAGTTATCTGAAGCTTAGGAGCTTTTCTTGGAAGCATGGTATCAACCACTTCGTCGCCTAAAGGCAACTCGTCATCAGCTCTCGGCCTTGAAATCCCGGATTTGCCTAAGATTTCAGCCTACCACCTTAAACCTGGACAACCAACGCCAGGCTGGCCTAACCTTCTCCGTCCCTCCATCGCAATAACTGGAAGTACAGGAATATTAACCTGTTTTCCATCGACTACGCTTTTCAGCCTCGCCTTAGGGACCGACTAACCCTGCGTCGATTAACGTTGCGCAGGAAACCTTGGTCTTTCGGCGTGCGAGTTTTTCACTCGCATTGTCGTTACTCATGTCAGCATTCGCACTTCTGATACCTCCAGCAAGCTTCTCAACTCACCTTCACAGGCTTACAGAACGCTCCTCTACCGCATCATCATAAGATGATACCCGTAGCTTCGGTGCATGGTTTGAGCCCCGTTACATCTTCCGCGCAGGCCGACTCGACTAGTGAGCTATTACGCTTTCTTTAAAGGGTGGCTGCTTCTAAGCCAACCTCCTAGCTGTCTAAGCCTTCCCACATCGTTTCCCACTTAACCATGACTTTGGGACCTTAGCTGACGGTCTGGGTTGTTTCCCTTTTCACGACGGACGTTAGCACCCGCCGTGTGTCTCCCATGCTCGGCACTTGTAGGTATTCGGAGTTTGCATCGGTTTGGTAAGTCGGGATGACCCCCTAGCCGAAACAGTGCTCTACCCCCAATGGTATTCGTCCGAGGCGCTACCTAAATAGCTTTCGGGGAGAACCAGCTATCACCGAGTTTGATTAGCCTTTCACCCCTATCCACAAGTCATCCCCCGGCTTTTCAACGACGGTGGGTTCGGGCCTCCAGTTCATGTTACTGAACCTTCACCCTGCTCATGGATAGATCACCCGGTTTCGGGTCTACTCCCAGCAACTTAACGCCCTATTCAGACTCGATTTCTCTACGGCTCCCCTATTCGGTTAACCTTGCTACTGAGAATAAGTCGCTGACCCATTATACAAAAGGTACGCAGTCACACCACAAAGGTGCTCCTACTGCTTGTATGCATACGGTTTCAGGTTCTATTTCACTCCGTTCACCACGGTTCTTTTCGCCTTTCCCTCACGGTACTTGTTCACTATCGGTCAGTCAGGAGTATTTAGCCTTGGAGGATGGTCCCCCCATCTTCAAACAGGATTTCACGTGTCCCGTCCTACTCGTTTTCATCGACTATGCCCTTTCGTGTACGGGGCTATCACCTACTATGGCCGCACTTTCCAGAGCGTTCCACTAAAGCATAATCGACTTAAGGGCTGCTCCCATTTCGCTCGCCGCTACTCAGGGAATCTCAATTGATTTCTTTTCCTGAGGGTACTGAGATGTTTCACTTCCCCTCGTTCGCCTCACATACCTATGTATTCAGTATGTGATACCTATCTTACGATAAGTGGGTTTCCCCATTCAGACATCTCCGGATCAAAGGTACATTGCCACCTCCCCGAAGCTTTTCGCAGGCTATCACGTCTTTCTTCGCCTCTGACTGCCAAGGCATCCACCGTATGCACTTTGTCACTTGACTATATAACCCAAAACAGTCTCTCAACTGCCTAAGCTATACGATGACTAGACAACTTAATTGACTTTATTAAGTGTCTTTATTCATTTTCGTAACGCCGTACCAAGTTCGCTTGACTCAGTTCTCTATTCAGATACTATATGTTCACTTACTATCTCAACAACAACTCAACCACTTTTACGCAGTATGGATGCCATCTCAATAACAATGAATCATAAAAATTTCTTTAGACTCAATTTTCATGTTGTTAAAGATCTTAACGCCGACTCGTCATCAAGCGTCTTATTTCATCTAGTGATTACTAGACCTTAGCACTCTAAGCAATATCTTCTTATCACTCAAAACACTAAGGTCTAGTAATGGTGGAGCCTAACGGGGTCGAACCGTTGACATCCAGCTTGCAAAGCTGGCGCTCTACCAACTGAGCTAAGGCCCCAAAGCCTTGCCATCCAATCCTTTCAAATCTAGCTTCTCGTTGATTATGGTGGGTCTGGGCAGACTTGAACTGCCGACCCCACGCTTATCAAGCGTGTGCTCTAACCAACTGAGCTACAGACCCGAATCAATCGCATGGACTTCTTACAGCACATACAGAACAATAAGTAATTTGTTGTGAATCCTTACTAACGACATATCATCTTTCGTTAAGGAGGTGATCCAGCCGCAGGTTCCCCTACGGCTACCTTGTTACGACTTCACCCCAGTCATCGACCACACCGTGGTAATCGCCCTCCTTGCGGTTAGGCTAACTACTTCTGGTGCAATAGACTCCCATGGTGTGACGGGCGGTGTGTACAAGGCCCGGGAACGTATTCACCGCGACATTCTGATTCGCGATTACTAGC
>SSTB01000276.1 GCA_009469665.1 Azonexaceae bacterium
AAGGGGCGTACCGGCACGCTGACCGCGCTGACCACCACCGATAAGTCGAGTCTGGTGGCGGCAATCAACGAACTGAAGGCCGCCATCCTGACGGCGGTGGCCATCGACGACCTGACGGTTGCCACGACCAGTACCTACTCCTCGTCGAAGATCGTCTCAGTGCTCGATGCCCTCAAGGCCGACATCCTGGGCGGTGCCGACCCGGCCTACGACACCCTGCTGGAACTCCAGCAAGCGTTGCAGAACGACCAGACCGGCATCGCCGCGCTGACTGCTGCCATCGACAAGCGCGTGCGCTTCGATGCGGCGCAAACGCTGACGGTGCCCGAGCAACAGCAGGCCCGCGATAACATCGGTGCGGTCGCGGCCACCGACATCGGCGACACCACCACCGATTTCGTGGCGATCTTCAACGCGGCCCTGGTGTAAGTGATGAGCCTCGTCGCGCAACTGTCGGCGCTCGCCACCCGCATCGGCACCGAGATCAAGGGGCTGATTCGCCCCGACCATCCCGGGCTTGCCCGGGCCTGGGTGAACTTCGGCTACGTGAGCGGGGCGATCCAGCTTCGCGCCGCCTTCAACGTTGCCTCGGTGACCCGCTTGGGAACAGGTCGCTACCGCATCGAGTTCGAGACGCCGTTTCCCGACGCCAAGTACTGCTGGGTCGCCACCGGCAGGAGCAATACCGCGACGGGAACTATCCGTTTTGCGGCGGCACGCGGCACGACCGACGGCAAGACCGCCGACACCCTCGAACTGGTCTGTACCAGTGCTGCGGCGTCGCTCGCCGACACACCCGAGATCAGTCTGGTGGTCTATCGATGAGCACGCCGACCTACACCGAAGCGCAGTTGCAGGCCTTGCGCGATAGCTTGGCCCGTGGCGAGAAGCGCGTCACCTTCGGCGACAAGACGGTCGAGTACCGCACCGTCGAGGAACTGAAGCAGGCCATCGCCGAGGTCGAAGCCGCAATGCACAAGGATGCCGTTTCCACTGGCCTGTATCCGCGTGCGCCGCGCCAGATCCGCGTGACCACCGGGAAGGGATTCTGATGGGCTGGTTCGGAACCATCAAACGCCGGGTCTTCGGCGGCACACCCACCTACGACGGCGCAGGCCTCGGCCGACGCACGCTCGCCTGGACGGTGGCCAATCCCGGAGCGGTGGCGGCACTCGCCTACACGCAGGAGCAGTTGCGCGCCAAGAGCCGCGACCTCGTGCGCCGCAACGCCTGGGCCGCCGCCGGCATAGAGGCCTTCGTTGCCAACGCCATCGGTACTGGCATCAAGCCGCAGAGCATGGTGGAAGACGCGGCCCAACGCGAAGCCATCCAGCGCTTGTGGTGGGACTGGTGCGAGGGCGCCGATGCAGCGGGCCTCACCGATTTCTACGGGCTGCAGTCGCTTGCCTGCCGGGCCATGCTGGAGGCAGGCGAGGCGATCGTGCGACTGCGCTGGCGGCGTCCCGAGGATGGGCTGCCTGTAGCGCTTCAAATTCAAGTGCTGGAGGCCGAGCATCTGCCGCTGGCGATGAATCGAGAGTTGCAAAACGGCAACGTCATCCGTGCCGGCATCGAGTTCGACCGGCTGGGACGGCGTGTCGCCTACCACCTGTATCGCTCCCATCCGAACGATGGCTCTCTCGCACCCATGTCAGGGTCGGGTGGCGTCGAAACGGTTCGTGTGGATGCCTCCGAAGTGATTCATCTCTTCCGACCGCTGCGTCCTGGCCAGATCCGGGGCGAACCGTGGCTCGCCCGCGCGCTAGTGAAGCTCAACGAACTCGACCAGTACGACGACGCCGAACTGGTGCGCAAGAAGACCGCCGCGATGTTCGCGGGATTCATCACGCGCCTGGCCCCCGAAGACAACCTGATGGGCGAGGGACTGGCCGACCCCAATGGCGTAGCGCTGGCCGGACTCGAACCGGGCACCCTGCAAATTCTGGAGCCGGGGGAGGACATCAAGTTCTCGGCACCGGCCGATGTCGGCTCCTCCTACGCCGAGTTCATGCGCCAGCAGTTCAGGGCGGTGGCGGCCGCCATGGGCATCACCTACGAGATGCT